>NZ_PDJO01000001.1:0-295000 GCF_002563775.1 Thioclava sp. ES.031
CGAGCGCCCAAGCCGCCTGGCGCAGTGATTCCGCTGCCAGCTCGCTTCGGTCGGACCCGCGCAATACCTCATCTCGCGCCGATTCCAAAGCCCCGAATGCGCGCTGCATCGCAACCCTGTGCCGTTCGCGCGTCATTACGCCGGCGCCTTCGCCAAGCCCGGACAGACGTTCTTCGATCGCAGAGAGCAATTCGCCAAGCCCCGCCCCCGTTTTACCGGAGACGTTCAGCCCATCATGCGCAGCGATATCGGCTTTGCCATGCACCACCAGATCGCCCGGCTCCGGCGCGATCAGCGGGACTTCCTCGCCGTCGAGCAGGAAAACGCGCAGATCGGACTGACGCGCGCGGTCGAGCGCCCGTTCCACCCCGATCGCTTCCACGACATCGTCGGTTTCGCGCAGGCCAGCGGTGTCGAGCAACGTCACCGCCTGCCCGCCAATCTCCATCCGCACCTCGATGACGTCGCGCGTCGTTCCTGCGAATTCGGAAGTGATCGCCGCTTCTCGCCCCGCGAGCGCGTTAAGCAAGGTTGATTTCCCGGCATTGGGACGCCCGACAATCGCGACCTCGAACCCTTCGCGAATACGCTCCGCCGCGCCAAGCCGGCGCAATTCATCGCGAATTCCGGCGCTGACCGCGTCGATCAGCTCCAACACCTCGGGCGAGACATCGACCGGAACTTCCTCATCCGCGAAGTCGATCGTGGCTTCGATCAACGCCCCCGCCCGGATCAGCTTTGCGCGCCAATCCTCGACCAGAGCGCCAACCGCACCCGACAGAACCTTCAATGCCTGCTTGCGCTGCGCTTCGGTCTCCGCCTCGATCAGATCGGACAGCCCTTCGACCTGCGCCAGATCGAGCCGTTCGTTCTCCAACGCCCGCCGAGTAAATTCTCCCGGTTCCGCAAGCCGCAACCCATCGATCTGCCCAAGCGCGCGCAGAACGGCAGAAATCGTCGCAATCGCGCCGTGGATATGCAGTTCCGCGACCTCTTCACCGGTAAAGCTGGCGCCGCGCTCGAAACACAGCACCACCGCCTCGTCGAGCTCCTCACCCGCGAGCCGCAACCGCCGCAGACCGGCGACACGCGGTTCCGGCAGGGTCCCCGCCAAGTCTCGCGCCGCCTGCCACGCCAGCGGTCCTGAAATACGAATGACGGCCACGCCCGCTTTTCCGCGGGCCGTGGCCAGTGCATAGATCGTGTCCATAGCAATCCTCTTCCCTGCGGAAGATAGGACGGCCTCAGCCGTTCATCGAGTCGAAGAATTCCGAGTTCGTCTTGGTCTGCTTGAGCTTCGAAATCAGGAACTCGATCGCATCGGTCGTTCCCATCGGGTTCAGGATGCGGCGCAGAAGGTAAGTTTTCTGAAGATCCTTCTGATCGACGAGCAGATCCTCTTTCCGGGTGCCGGATTTGAGAATGTCCATCGCCGGGAAGACGCGCTTATCGGCAACCTTGCGGTCCAGCACGATTTCAGAGTTACCGGTGCCCTTGAATTCTTCGAAGATGACTTCGTCCATCCGCGAGCCGGTATCGATCAGCGCGGTCGCGATGATGGTCAGCGAGCCGCCCTCTTCGATGTTCCGCGCAGCCCCGAAGAAGCGCTTGGGGCGTTGCAGAGCGTTGGCGTCCACACCACCGGTCAGCACCTTGCCCGAGCTCGGAACAACGGTGTTGAAGGCGCGACCCAGACGGGTGATCGAGTCCAGCAAAATAACGACATCGCGCTTATGTTCGACCAGACGCTTGGCCTTTTCGATGACCATATCGGAGACCGCAACGTGGCGCGTCGCCGGTTCGTCGAAGGTCGAGGAGATCACCTCGCCCTTCACCGAGCGCTGCATGTCCGTAACTTCTTCCGGGCGTTCGTCGATCAGCAGGACGATGAGATAACATTCCGGGTGGTTGCGCTCGATCGACGTCGCGATGTTCTGCAGCAGAACCGTCTTACCGGTCCGCGGCGGCGCGACGATCAGCGAACGCTGGCCCTTCCCGATCGGGGCGACGAGGTCGATGATCCGGGCCGAGCGATCCTTGATCGTCGGATCCTCGATTTCCATCTTCAGACGCTCGTCGGGATAGAGCGGCGTGAGGTTGTCGAAAGCGACCTTGTGGCGCGCCCTCTCCGGTTCCTCGAAGTTGATCCGCTCAACCTTCGTTAACGCGAAATAGCGCTCGTTCTCACCAGGCGCACGGATCACGCCTTCGACGGTATCGCCGGTGCGCAGGCTGTGCTGGCGGATCATGTCTGGCGAAACGTAGATATCGTCGGGACCTGGCAGATAGTTCGCTTCGGTCGAGCGCAGGAAGCCGAAGCCGTCCTGCAACACTTCCAGCACGCCATCGCCGCCGATGACCCAGTCATCCTCGGCATGTTCCTTCAGGATCGAGAACATCATCTCGCCCTTGCGCATCGTCGAGGCGTTTTCGATCTCCCACTCTTCGGCCAGCGCCAGAAGTTCCTTCGGGCTCTTGGCTTTCAAATCGGAGAGATTGAGGCGTTCATCACTCATCGGATCACCTGCAGCTGGCGCCTCACCAGAGCGGTGGGCGCGAAAATTCGTCGTGTCTCAGAAAAACCGGTCGACCAGGACGGCCGTGGCTTGATCCCGCAGATAAGCACAAAGAGTCGCTGAGTCAACGAAAGTCAGAATTTCACGATGACCGAGGCGACGATAACGATCATGAAGATGGTCGGGATCTCGTTCATCATCCGGTAGTAGCGCCCGCTGCGGTTCGCCCTGCCCTCTGCGAGCGCCTTGCGTTCCTTCGCGCACCACATGTGGAACCAGGTCATGCCGAGAACGGCGGCTGCCTTCGTCCACGGCCAGATGCTCGACCAGTCGACGATCCCCGGCGTGAAGACCAGCATCAGACCGAAGAGCCAGCTCGCGATCATCCCCGGGTTCATGATCGCCTTGAGAAGAAGCCGTTCCTGATGCCGGAACAGAAGCTCCTGGTCGCTATCGCGCTCCATGCCCGCCTTGTTCAGCCCCTCGACGTGGTAAACGTAAAGTCGCGGCAAATAGAACAGGGCTGCCATCCAGGTGATGATCGCCATCACATGCAGTGCTTTGATCCACAAATACCAAGTGCTCAGGAAATCGGTCATCTCGCCTCCGGCTGACAGCTGCCATCATCTTCAAAAAAGATTCTTTAAAGAAAAAGATGATGATGATGTAGGGCCTGTTGATGATGTGGATTAACACTTTATCAAGACTTTCTCCACAGGCGGAAAACATCCGGCGAGCACTAATCTTTTACTCGATACATGTTTCGTAAAATATTGATATCGCGTGATTCTTTTTTGGAGAGTCACAACGTCACCCTGTGGATAACCCTTGGGAGAAAATTGTGAAATCCCCGGCATGTCCCCAACGGCTCGAATCCGAATTCCACAGGTGGACAAGTTTCGCAAATCTGCCATGAAACGCGCCGATCCGGTGGAGTAATCCGCCGATCCGCGTTATGCCCAATTCGACCCCGAGACTTCTGCGCCCGCTTATCCACAAGTTCATGAACATCCTCCTCGCCTCCGCCTCAGAAATCCGCGCGCAGCTTTTGCGCAACGCCGGCCTGTCCGTGACCGTGACCCCTGCGCGCATCGATGAAGACATGATCCGCCGGAGTTTGGAGGCCGAAGAGGCGAAGCCGCGCGATGTGGCGGACCTGCTTGCCGAGATGAAGGCGGCGAAGCTCTCGGCGCGCCACCCCGGGGAATTGGTGATCGGCGCGGATCAGGTTCTCGAGCTCAAAGGCGCGGTTTTGTCGAAGCCGGAAACGCCGGAAGATGCGAAATCGCAGCTGCGCGCCCTCTCCGGCCAGACCCACAAACTTCTTTCCGCGATGGTCGCGATCCGGGATGGCGAGCCGCTTTGGCGGCATGTCGGCGAAGTGCGTCTCACGATGCACACGCTGTCGGAGCCGTTCATCGACGATTACGTCGCCCGCAACTGGGACAGCATCCGCTGGTCGGTCGGCAGCTACAAACTCGAGGAAGAAGGCGTCCGTCTTTTCTCCCGCGTCCAAGGCGACTATTTTGCCGTCCTGGGCCTTCCCCTGATCGAATTCCTGAACTGGCTGCACGCCCGAGGAGATTTCACGACATGACGGATCATCCGCGTATTCCCCTCGCCGGCGTCATCGGATCGCCGGTCGCGCATTCGCGCTCGCCGCTCCTGTTCCGGACCTGGCTTGCCGAATATGGAATCGACGGGTTCTACATTCCGATGGATGTGACGAGAGACGATTTGGAAACCGTGCTGCGGAGCCTGCCGAAAGCGGGGTTCGTCGGCACCAATGTCACCATCCCGCACAAGATCCGCGCGCTCGAGATCGCCGATGTCATTTCCGATCGCGCGGCACTGATCGGGGCTGCGAATACCTTGGTCTTCCGTCCTGACGGAAAGATTTACGCCGATAATACAGATGGTTACGGGTTCATTGCCAATCTGCGGCAGAATGCGCCGAACTGGGATCCCAAGTCCGGCCCGGCCGCAGTTCTGGGCGCTGGCGGCGCTGCGCGTGCCATCGTCGCCTCGCTTCTTGAAAGTGGCGCGCCGGAAATTCGTATCTCGAACCGCACCCGTGCGCGCGCAGATGCGCTGCGTCAGGAATTCGGCGCGCGTCTCGTCGTTTACGATTGGGTGCAGGCGGGCAATATGCTCGAAGATGCCGCGACCGTCGTGAACACGACCTCGCTCGGCATGGTCGGCAAATCGGAATTCCGCGTTCCGCTCGATGCGTTGCGGCCAAGCGCGACCTGCTGCGATCTCGTCTACACACCTCTTAAGACGAAATTCCTCGCCGAGGCTGAAGATGTGGGATGCACCGTGGTCGATGGCCTCGGAATGCTTCTGCATCAAGCCGTCCCCGGGTTCGAGCGCTGGTTCGGTCAGCGCCCGGAGGTGACCGAAACTGTCCGCAACGCGGTGCTCGGGGCATGAGCAATCCTTTCCTGCTCGGGCTGACCGGCTCCATCGGGATGGGAAAATCCACGACGGCTGCGATGTTTGCCGAAGCGGGAATTCCCGTGTGGGATGCCGATCGGACGGTGCACGATCTCTACGCCAAGGGTGGAGAGGCCGTTGCGCCGATTGCCGCGGCCTTTCCGTCTGCGGTCAAGGATGGAGCGGTGGACCGGGCCGAGCTGAAAAAGCTGCTCGCCAGCGATAAAAAGGCTCTAACCCGCCTTGAATCGATCGTTCATCCGCTCACCACGGCCTCGCGAAGCGACTTCATCGCCGCGCATCCGGAGGCGGATCTGATCCTCCTCGATATTCCGCTTTTGTTCGAGACCGGGGCCGATGCCGCCTGCGATGCAACGCTCGTGGTCACCGCCCCGGCAGAGGTTCAGCGCGCGCGTGTTCTCGAACGGCCTGACATGACCGAGGCTCAGCTCGATTTCATTCTGTCGCGCCAGATGCCGGATGCGGAGAAACGACGTCGCGCAACCTTCGTCATCGAAACCCTCGATCTTGAGCAGACCCGCCAAGATGTGCGAAACCTGATTGCGAAGATCAGGGGTGAGCAAGATGCGTGAAATCGTTCTCGATACCGAAACCACGGGCTTCGAGCCGGGAGAAGGCGACCGGATCGTCGAGATCGGTGCGGTTGAGCTCTTCAACCACATGCCGACCGGTAACACCTATCACCAGTACATTAACCCTGAGCGGTCGATGCCGCAGGAAGCTTTTCAGGTGCACGGGCTGGGCGACGAATTCCTGTCGGACAAACCCAAATTCGCCCAGATCGGCCTCGAATTTCTGAATTTCATCGGCACGGACTCGGTCCTCGTGATCCACAATGCCAAGTTCGACATGAAATTCCTGAATGCCGAGCTTGGCTGGGCCGGAATGCCACTGATCCCGGACGATCGCGCGCTCGATACGCTGGCAATGGCGCGGCGGAGATTTCCGGGCTCGCCCGCGACGCTCGATGCGCTGTGCCGCCGTTTCAGCATCGACAACTCGTCGCGGACTCTGCACGGCGCGTTGCTCGATAGTGAGATTCTGGCCGAGGTCTATCTTGAGCTGATCGGTGGCCGGCAGCCGGGATTTGGGTTGCAACCCGTTGAAACGGGACAGAAACGTCAGGCGGGAGCCAATCAAGACTGGCGCCCGAAGCCTCGCCCCGAGCCCCTGCCCCCGCGCTTGACTGCCGAGGAGGCCGAGGCGCATGCTGCCTTCGTAGCCCAGCTCGGCGAAGCTGCGATCTGGAACCGCTACGACTGAAAACGTCGGGTTTTCTGACATAATACGCAAGTTTTCCATTTAACCGAGCGTCAACCTCCCTTAAATCGGGGGCTTCTTAGGGAGAGAGCGGGAGGACCGTCCATGCTGGACCTGACCGAAATGCGTGCCACGCTGGCCGAGACGTACGATCTTGCGCCATCCATTGAGCTGGCAGAGGAAATGCGGGACATCCATGCAAAGATGGATCGCGTTATCCCCTTGCCGGACTTCGCGCGCTACGCGCCCTACATCCGCGCGATCAATCGTCTGAAAAAAGAGAAAAACGCGGTTATCCTCGCGCATAACTACATGACGCCGGAAATCTATCACGGCGTAGCAGATGTTGTGGGTGACAGTCTGCAGCTCGCCATCGAGGCCACGAAGGTTCAGGCCGGGACGATCGTCCAATGTGGCGTGCACTTCATGGCCGAGACGTCGAAGATCCTGAACCCCGCCAAGACTGTCCTCATCCCTGATATGAAAGCCGGTTGTTCGCTGGCGGAGTCTATCACCGCCGACGGTATCGCGGAGATGCGCGCCAAATATCCCGGTGCGCCCGTTGTAAGCTACGTTAACACGACCGCCGAGGTGAAAGCGGCGTCCGATATCTGCTGCACCTCGTCCAACGCTGCGCAGATCGTGCGCGCGATGGAGAGCGACACGGTGATCATGACCCCGGACCAGTATCTCGCGCAGAACGTGGCGAACGAGGTCCCCGAGAAGAATGTCGTCTGGTGGGAGGGCTCGTGCATCGTCCACGAGCAGTATACTGCTAAGGATATCAATGACTTCCGCTCGATGCATCCCGACACAAGGATCATCGCGCACCCCGAATGCCCGCCCGACGTCGTCGCGGCGTCGGATTTCTCGGGCTCGACGTCGGGCATCATCAACTACGTCGAAACCAACAAGCCGAAAGAGGCGATGTTGGTCACGGAATGCTCGATGGCGTCCAACATCGCAGACGCCTTGCCGGAAGTAGATTTTGTGGGGCCCTGCAATATGTGCCCCTACATGAAGAAGATCACGCTCGAGAAAATCCTGTGGTCGCTGCATACCGGGACCGAGGAAGTGATCGTCGATCCGCAGATCGCCGAAAAGGCGCGCGTCGCGGTCGAGCGGATGATCGAGCTGTCCCGGACCCTCGCGAAGTGATCGAAACGCGACGGATCATCATCGTCGGCGCCGGTCTGGGGGCGCTTTATGCGGCGCTCAGCCTTGCGCCCCGCCCCGTTCTCATCATCTCGCCGGAGACTTTGGGCGAAGGCGCCTCCTCGGCCTGGGCCCAGGGAGGTGTCGCGGCCGCGATGTCGGTTGGCGATACGCCCGCCTCCCATGCGCGCGACACGATGATCGCCGGAGCAGGCACTGTTTCACCGCAAATCGCGCATTTGGTGACCGAAGAAGCGCGTCAGCACATCCTCGCATTGACCGAACTCGGCACGCCTTTCGACCGCGATCCGGAGGGCGATTATGTGATGTCGCGCGAGGCGGCGCATAGCCACGCGCGCGTCGTTCGGGTGAAGGGCGACCAGGCCGGGCGCGAGATCATGCAGACCCTCGTGGCCGCGGTCCGGCAGACCCCATCGGTTCAGGTTCTCGAGGGCGTTTTGGCGACGCATCTGGAGACGGAGGATGGGCGCGTCACCGGCGTCTGGATCGAGCGCGCAGTTGAACCCTCGGGGCCCGTGCTGATCAAAAGCCCGGCGGTCTTGCTGGCGGGCGGCGGCTCGGGAGGGCTGTTTGCCGTCACGACGAACCCGCCGCGCATTCGTGGGCAGGTGATCGGGATGGCGGCGCGCGCCGGGGCGCGGATCGCCGATCCGGAATTCGTGCAGTTCCATCCGACCGCGATCGCAAGTGGTGAAGACCCTGCCCCGCTTGCGACCGAAGCGCTGCGCGGTGAGGGCGCAACACTCGTTAACGCGGATGGCGAACGCTTCATGCTTTCGGTTCATCCAGATGCCGAGCTTGCGCCGCGCGACATCGTGGCCCGGGCGGTGTATCTGGAACGCAAAGCCGGTCGAGAGCCAGCTCTGGATACGCGCGCAGCCCTTGGGGCCGAGGTTCTAACGCGTTTCCCGGCCGTCGCCGAAGCTTGCGAAAGGGCTGGAATAGACCCTGTTTCCGGCGTGATTCCCGTTGCGCCCGCCGCGCATTACCACATGGGCGGGATCGATACTGATCTCGAAGGGCGCAGTTCTCTCGATCGGCTTTGGGTCTGTGGCGAGGCGTCGTCGACCGGGCTTCATGGGGCGAACCGTCTGGCTTCGAACGGATTGCTGGAGGCCTTGGTCTTCGCGCGAATTTGCGCTGTCGGGATCGCCGCGGAGCTTGGGGAGATTCCCGACGTCGAAACGGTTAACCCAGATTTCCCGCAAGGCGATGTCCCGGTGAATGAGCCAGCCGTTCAGGTCCTGCGAAAAGCGATGACCGACGGCGTCGGCGTCGTGCGCGATGCGGACGGTTTGAAAGCCGCGCTTCGCGTTATTTCGCAGATCGAAGCGGAGGCCCGCACGGAAACGATGCGGAACATGACCGCCACGGCCACGTTGATTGCTGCGGCGGCCCTTGCACGCGAAGAGAGCCGCGGGGGACATTTCCGCTCGGATTTCCCGGAGATGAACCCGAAGCTGGCGGAAAGAACGAAAATTACGCTGGAGGAGGCGCTGAAAATCCGCGCCGCAGCCTTGGAGGACTGACATGCTGCCCGATTTGCTGATCGAACCGATTGTCCGCGCCGCGCTGGTCGAAGACCTTTCGCCCATGGGCGACGCGACGACCAATGCGGTGATCCCGGCGGGCAAAACCTATTCCGCGCGGCTGAAAGCGCGCGAAAATGGCGTTGTTTCGGGAATGCAGGTCGCGGCGATGGCGTTCCGGCTGGTCGATCCGACGCTGCGCGTGTCGATCCTGATCGCCGATGGCAAACCGTGCAAGGCTGGGGAGACCTTGCTGACGGTCGACGGATCGGCGGCCTCGATTCTGATGGCGGAGCGTGTTGCGTTGAATTTCGCGGGCCGTCTGAGCGGGATCGCCACGAAAACCGCGGGTTTTGTCGCGAAAACCGAAGGCACCAAGGCGCGTATCACCTGTACGCGGAAGACCACGCCGGGGCTGCGTGTTCTGGAGAAGGCCGCAGTGACCCATGGTGGCGGTTTTAACCATCGTTACGGCCTGTCCGACGCGATCCTGATCAAGGACAACCATATCGCGGCGGCTGGTGGCGTGCGCGCGGTGCTCGAAGCGGCGAAAGCGGCGCGCAGCCACATGATGCGGATCGAGCTGGAAGTCGACACGCTGCGCCAGATGGAAGAGGCGCTGAAGATCGGCGGGGCCGATGTCATTCTACTCGACAATATGGACAGCGCGGAACTGCGCGCGGCCGTGGCGCTGAATGCGGGCCGCGTGGTTCTGGAAGCCTCGGGAAACATGACGCTCGAGCGGATCGCCGAAGTGGCGGCGACCGGTGTGGATTACATCTCCTCCGGTGCGCTCACCCATTCGGCCCGGACGCTCGATCTGGGCCTCGATTTCTGAGAATTCAGCCGAGATAGTCTCTGAATTCGGCGCGCACGGCCTCATAGACCGAGCGTTTGAAGGGCACGATATTCTCGACCAGCTCGTCGAAGGGCATCCACTGCCAGACCGAGAATTCGGGATGGTCGGTCTCGATCTGCACCTGATCGTCGGAGCCGAGGAAGCGCATCAGGAACCATTTCTGCTCCTGCCCACGCCACCGACCGTTCCAGATTTTTGGCACAAGATCATTCGGCAGGTCGTAGCGCACCCAATCGGAGGTTTTGGCGACGATTTCGACGAGATCGGGGTTCACCCCGGTCTCTTCTTCCAGCTCGCGTAGGGCTGCTTCTTTCGGCTTCTCACCCTTGTCGATCCCGCCTTGCGGCATCTGCCACGCCGGGCCGGGATTGTCGATGCGCTGGCCTGCGAACACGAGGCCAGCGGGGTTCATCAACACGACGCCGACATTGCGGCGGTAAGGAAGTTTAACGATCTCTTCGGGGGTCATATGAAAAAGGGGCCCGAAGGCCCCTTCCCTCAATTCTGCTGCGTGTCGGATTTGCCATCGTCGCTGGGCGCTTCGGCCTTCTGCGTCGAGGCGGTGTCAGCCGTCGTCTCGGGGGCGATGGCCGAGAGGCCTTTGATCAGGTCGATTGCGTAGGACATCTGGAAATCTTCCATCCGGCGCTTCGCGGCCTCTTCGGCTTTCGCGCGCTCGTCCTCGGCCTGCTGCTTCTCGTCCTCGGTCATCGAGTCGTTGGTGATCGCACCCTTCAGATCGGCCTCGGAGGTCATCTTGCGGGCGTTATCGCCTTCGGCGGCCTTATCCTCGGATTTCGGCTGATCGGGCTGCGGCACGACCACGTCGGGGGCGATGCCCAGCGACTGGATCGAGCGGCCCGACGGCGTGTAGTAGCGCGCGGTGGTCAGACGCATCGCGCCCTCGCCCTGGATCGGCATGACCGTCTGGACCGAGCCTTTACCGAAGCTCTTGGTGCCGACGACGATCGCGCGGTGATGATCCTGCAGCGCACCGGTAACGATTTCCGACGCCGAGGCCGAACCACCGTTGATGAGCACGACGATCGGCTTGCCGTCCGCCATGTCGCCTGCGGTCGCGTTGAAGCGCTCGCTATCCTGCGGGTTCCGGCCGCGAGTGGAGACGATCTCGCCCTTGTCGAGGAACGCATCCGCCGTCTTGATCGCCTGCGTCAGCAGACCGCCGGGGTTGTTGCGCAGATCGACGATGAAACCATCGACCTTGTCCATGCCGCCGACTTCTTTCACCTGCTCCTTGATCGAGGATTCGAGGTTCGGGAAGGTCTGGTCGTTGAACGTGGTGATGCGCAGGATGACGGTATCGCCGTCATGGCGGCCCTTCACGGCGGTCAGCTTGATCGTGTCGCGGGTCAGCGTGACGTCGAACGGATCCTGCTCGCCTTCGCGCACGATGGTCACGGTGATGTCCGAACCGACCGGCCCGCGCATCTTGTCCACCGCCTGATCGAGCGGGATACCCATCAGGGACTCGCCATCGACCGCGGTGATGAAATCGCCGGACTTGATGCCAGCCTCGGCCGCGGGCGTGCCGTCCATCGGCGAGACGACTTTCACGAAGCCGTCTTCCTGCGTGACCTCGATGCCGAGACCGCCGAAGGAGCCGCGCGTCTGGACGCGCATGTCGCTGTAATCGGAGGGCGGCAGGTAGCTGGAATGCGGATCGAGCGAGCTGAGCATGCCGTTGATCGCGGCTTCGATCAGCTTCTTGCTGTCCACCGGCTCAACGTAGTCCTGGCGGATTTTCTCGAAAATGTCGCCGAACAGGTCCAGCTGCTGGTAGACGGTCTCGTTGCGTTTCGTTTCTTCGGCCATCAGCGGCGCCGCGACTTGCGTGGACAAAAGCGCCCCCGCGAGCGTGCCGCCAACCGCTGCCATCATGAACTTTTTCATACTCAACCCTTGTCGTCTTTTGTCTGGATGAACCACGGCGTCGGGTCCACGGGCTTACCGCCCTCTCTCAGTTCCAAATAAAGCGTCTCGCTGCGATCTGCACCAGCGCCATCTGTCGCCGCCTGCACGAATTCCTTGCCGAATTCCTTCGCTCCCGGCTGAATTCCGCCCATCAAACCAATGGGCGTGCCCTTTGGCAGCACGTCTCCGACCTCACCATAGACGGTTCCGAGGCCCGCAAGAACCAGAAGATATCCATCTGCGGGTTCGAGAACCATCACATTTCCGTAGTCGAGCAACGGACCACGGTAGCGAATTGTCGCAGCCCAGGGCGTTGTGACCAAGGAGCCCGGCTCACTTGCGATCACGAGGCCGGGACGTTTGATCCCCGCGGCATCGGGCTCGTTGAAGCTCCGCAGAACCGAGCCGATCACCGGGAGATTCAGCGTGCCTTTCGCGCCCGCGAAGTCGCCGCGCGGCGGGCCGATATCGTTTTCCATATCGCTCAGGCCCGTCGCGAAGCCTTCGAGCGTATCGGCGCTTTGCACCAGCGCGGTCAGCTCCTCGGGTTCTTCGAGATAGCGCTGGGGCAGTTTCTCACGGCGTTCCGAGATCGCCTCGGACAGCGCGGTGCGCGCCTTGGTCACCGAAACCATCCCCGCTTCCAGCGTCTCACGCGCGTTTTCCTGCAGCTTGCGGAGCGTCGCGATCTCCTTGAGGTGGACGCTCAGCTTCTGCGCCTCTTCCTGCAAGGCCGGCGCGACCGAAGACAGCACCATCCCCGAGCGGGCCGAGCCTTCGGGACCCGAGGGATGCAACAACAGAAGCGGCCCGTCGGATTGCTGCATCGTCGACATCACGGCCAGCAGCCCGCCAAGCTCCTCGCGTTTCGCGTCGAACCCTTGCTTGATCTCGCGCTCGCGGATCGCGGCCCGGCGCAACCCGTCGCGCAACGCGCTCAGCCCCTGTTCATAGGCGTGGATCGTTTTCGTCAGCGCCGCGATGCGGTCGGATTTCGACTGCGCCGCATCGAGCGCGGTGATCGCTTTGCGCAGATCGGCCGAGGCCTTGAGTGCGGCGTCGCCCGATCCTTCCGCCCAAAGCGGCCCGGCCGAGATCAGTAGAGCTGCGAGGGCGGCACGGATCACGATACGATCAGGCTCTTTCCGGTCATTTCCTCGGGCTGCTCGATCTGCATGAGTTCCAGCAGCGTCGGCGCGAGATCCGCGAGCCGACCTTCGCGCAGCTTGGCGCCCTCGGGTCCACCGACCAGTGAGACCGGAACGAGGTTCGTCGTATGCGCAGTATGCGGCCCGCCGGTTTCCGGATCGATCATGGTTTCGCAATTGCCGTGATCGGCGGTAATGATCATCGCGCCGCCCGCAGCCTCCAGCGCCTCGACGACGCGGCCGATATCGTGGTCGATCTCTTCCACCGCAGCGATCGCGGCTTCCAGCGAGCCGGTATGGCCGACCATATCGGGATTGGCGTAGTTCACGATGATCAGGTCGTACCCGGTCTCGATCGCCTCGACGAATTTGTCGGTGACTTCCGGTGCGCTCATCTCGGGCTGCAGGTCATAGGTCGCGACCTTGGGCGATTTCGGCATGTAGCGGTCTTCGCCTTCCCACGGCTCCTCCTTGCCGCCGTTGAGGAAGAAGGTCACATGCGGGTATTTCTCGGTCTCGGCGAGGTGAAACTGGCTAAGCCCTTGTTTCGAAATCCATTCGCCGAGCGTGTTGACGATCTCGCGCTTCGGATAGGCGGTCTTCATATAGGCGTTATGCTTGTCGGAATACTCGACCATCCCCAGCAGCGCCGCCCATTTCGGACGCGAGCCGGTCTCGAATTCCGAGAAGTCCGGCTCGCCGATCGCGCGCAGGATTTCACGGGCCCGGTCAGCGCGGAAATTGAGACAGAAGAACCCGTCGCCATCCTTTGCGCCCTCGTAATCGCCGATCACGGTGGGCTTGATGAATTCGTCCATTTCCTTCTTGTCGTAGCTGGCTTCGACCGCGGCCACGGCGGTGTCGGCCCCCTGCCCTTTGCCGTTGATCATCGCGTCATAGGCAAGGCCCACGCGCTCCCAACGATTGTCGCGGTCCATCGCGTAATAGCGCCCATCGACCGTGACGACCGTGCAGCCTTCGGGCAGCCGGTCGCAGAGATCGGAGACGAAGGACTTCGCGCTATCGGGTGCCACATCGCGCCCGTCGGTGATCGCGTGGATCAGCACCGGAACGCCCGCCTCCGAGACCATCTTTGCCGCGGCGAGCGTATGTTCGATATGGCCATGCACGCCACCGTCCGAGATGACGCCCATCAGATGCGCCCGCCCGCCGCTCTCTTTCATCGTGTCGATGAAGGACAGGATCGCCTCGTTCTTGAAGAAAGACCCGTCCTCGATCGCCAGATCGATCTGGCCCAGATCCATCGCCACCACCCGGCCTGCGCCGATATTGGTATGGCCGACCTCGGAATTGCCCATCTGACCGCTCGGCAGACCGACATCGGGGCCGAAGGTCACCAGCGTCGATTTCGCCGGGTTGTTCCACAGGACACGGTCGAGGTTCGGGGTATCGGCCAGCAGGGGCGCGTTGCCTTCGCGCTCCTTTCGCTCGCCAAAGCCATCGAGAATGCACAGGACGACGGGTTTCGGGCGGGTCATGGCGGCCTCCTAATCTGTTGCCCCCTCATACGCCTCGCAAGCCGTCGCGGCAACCGGGGGCTTGTGCGCCTCAGGCCTGGAACATGATCCGCCGGGCTTTCTTCTCATAGCTGAGGATTTCGGTCTGTCGCGTGGCCTCGAGTAGCGTCGAGAGCGCCGCGTCTGGCTTGTTCATGTAGCGCCGACGCAGGTCCAGCACGACCGCGCCACCATCTCGGATCACCCGCATCATAAGGTCGAGATAGTCGCCGATCGGATAGTGGAAACCGCAGGAAATCAGGCTGGTGACGAGATCGCCCGTGACCCCCTCCAGAGCATCAGGCTGCTTGACCGGGTTGAGCGTCTCGACAGCGTCGGCGCCATTGTCGCGCAGAAACGCCGCCGCCGCGTCGAGCGAAGCATAGCCCGCTCCGGTATCGCTCCAGAAATGGTATTGCTCCGGGGTTTCCTCGATATCGATCAGGGTCACGGCGCAATCGTAATCCTTGATCAGCAACGCGTCGTTGAGACCCTGTCCGCAGCCGATGTCGATCACATGGGTCGGGCGTCGACTGGTTTCCTGAAGCGCCTTGCGTAGCGGGAGATACTCGGTGAAGACCTCGGCGAGCGCCCCGCGGAAGATCTCCTCGTTGCGGGCCCCGACTTCTTCCAGCGCGGGCTCCCTGTCGCCAGCTTCCCAGGCCTTGCGCGCGGTGCCGGAAATCTGGCGCGTGCGCTGGAAGCCCATCAGCATCATCGCCTCGCGCGAAATGGACGCGCCGGAAATGTTCATGTCGCGAAGTGTATTCATGGAGCCTGACCTGCTGGACATCATTTTCTGACGCAGCGTAACGTTGCCGCGACACGGCGCAAGCCGTTGATGAGAGCTCAGGATAAAATGGCACAGGTTAAGATGTGCTGATCAGACGCGGTGATAGGGGGTGCCGGCGATGATCTGTCCGGCGCGGTAAATCTGCTCGGTCAGCATGACGCGGGCCAGCAGATGCGGCCAGACCATCTTTCCGAAGGAGATGGAGAACTCCGCGCGGCTGCGCAGGGACGGGTCGATCCCGTCCGCGCCGCCGATCACGAAAGCCACATCGCGCGCCTGATCGCGCCAGCCTTGCAGCTTCGTGGCGAATTCCGGCGAGGAAATCAGGTTGCCGCGCTCGTCGAGCGTGACGATCACCGATCCGTCGGGAATGGCGCGGCTCAGCAGGTCGGCCTCCGCGCCCTGCCCCAGGCCTTTCTTGTCTTCGACTTCAACGACGGAAGCCGGGCCGAGCCCGAAGGCGCGCCCGGATTTCTCGAAGCGTTTCAGGTAGTCGTCGATCAACTCGCGCTCGGGCCCCTTGCGCAAGCGGCCCACCGCGCAGATCGTGATCTTCATGCAGCCGAACTCAGACGGGGGCGCCCGCGGGCATCCACATCTTTTCCAGCTGATAGAACTCGCGCACTTCCGGGCGGAAGACGTGAACGATGACGTCGGAGCTGTCGATCAGCACCCAGTCGCCCTGGTCCTTGCCCTCGACTTTGCAAGCCCGGTCGAAATCGTGCTTCAGCCGTTCGGTCAGTTTCTCGGCGATGGCGCTGACCTGACGCGTGCTGCGCCCGGAGCAGATCACCATGTAGTCACCGATCGACGACCGACCGCGCAGGTCGATGGTCACGATATCTTCGGCCTTATCGTCTTCGAGGGAAGAGATGACGCGCGCGAGGATTTGCTCGCTCGTCGCTTCGGCATTCGTGGCCTTTGCACTCATGGCCGCTGCCTTTGTGCCGGCATCACTCGGCACGATGGAAAGATGAGACAGGACATGGTCCTCCAGATGTTACGCGCCGAAATGGCCCCGGCGCTGGACGTCCTTCGAAAATAGCATCCCGAAGGTTCAATTTCAATTTTCATGCGGCGAATTTTCGCTATGCGTTTCCGGCCCGGGTTGCAAGTCCAGTTGCGAACCTTCGAGCACGCGCACTTCGCGCTGCGGGAACGGGATCGAAATGCCGTTCGCCTTGAACGTATCCCACAAGGCGAGGAACACCTGCCCGCGCACGTTCGTCAGCCCTTCGACGGGGTCGGTGATCCAGAACCGCAGGAGATAATCGACCGAACTGTCCCCGAAACCGGTCACGTGACAGACGGTCGGGCGGTTCTTCAAAACGCGGTTCACCGATTGCGCGGCCTCCACCGCCAGCTTGCGCACCACGTGCGGGTCGTCGTGATAGGAGGTGCCGAAGGGCAGGTCGATCCGCACGAATTCATTGGAATGCGACCAGTTGACCACCTGCCCGGTGATCAGGTCTTCGTTCGGGATCAGGTATTCCTTGCCGTCGCGCGTGACGACCGAAACGTAGCGCGCGCCCAGCGAATTGATCCAGCCGAAGGTCTCGCCGAGGCTGATCACGTCGCCGGGCTTGATCGATTTATCCAGCAGGATGATCACGCCCGAGACGAGGTTCGACACGACTTTCTGCAGACCGAAGCCAAGGCCCACGCCGATCGCACCCGACAGAACCGCAAGCCCGGTCAGGTCGAAGCCCACCGCCTTGATCCCGATGAACAGTGCCGCGCCATAGAGCAGAACCTGCATCACCTTGATGACCAGCTCCGACATCGAGGGGCTGATATCCTCGTTTGTGCGCAGCCGCGCCGAGGTCTGCCCCGAGACGATCCGCGCGACCGACAGAAGGATCGTCGTCAGCACCAGCGCCTTGAGAACGCCGTAGGCCGTGATCCGGAAATCCCCGAACTCGACCGCCGTGCCGTTCAACAGCCGCACGGTCTCGTCCCACAGCCCGAGGTAATAGAGCGTCACCCAGATCCACGCGCCCCAGCGCACGATGCGGCGCAGAAGCGCGTTGCGGATCAACCGCGCGACAAGGCCGACGACCAGCCACGCCGTGACCAGCGTCGCCGCCAGCACCACGAGGAAGCGCCAGGAATAAAACCCCTTTGTCGCCTCGAGCACGAAAACCGAGCCCCAAGCGAAAAGAACGAAGAGGAAGCCGCGCAGACGTTGGCGGAACAGGATCAGCAGGCGTAGCTGGCGGGTCGAAAGCTCGCGCCTCCGCCCCCAGTCGTCGACTTTCGGCGCAAGCCAGATCCGTCCGAGATGGGCCAGCGCGAAACATGCCGCGATGATCCCGAATTGCCAGAGCCGCGAGGGCAACACCATCGAATTGAGGAAGATTTCGATCTGTGCCCAGATCGAAGCCAATATCTTGACGATGTCCCCATTCGCGAAATCCATGGAAATGACGTTAGCCCGGTTTTGCGATCAGTCCAAACACGGACTCTTCGATTGCCTCAGCGTCGGATTCGCCGTATTTAGCGCCCCATGACACTCGTTTTCGACATGGATGACCGCGCCCGCCTCCGCGAGCGCTTCTACGGCGAAAGCCGCTCGGTGCTGGCACGACTTTGACGGCGCGCCGCCCTTGGGCGTTCGCGCCCGCATACCCATGTCCAAAATCAGCTATCCAAAGAAAGTGAGAGCCATGTCTGCTCCGAAGACCCTCTATGACAAGATCTGGGACGCGCATGTCGTGTCCGAAGACGAAGACGGCACCAGCCTGCTCTATATCGACCGTCACCTCGTCCACGAAGTGACCTCGCCGCAAGCCTTCGAAGGGCTGCGCATCGCGGGCCGCAAGGTACGCGCGCCGGAGAAAACGATCGCCGTTCCGGATCACAACGTGCCGACCACGCTCGACCGGGCCAAGGGGATCGAGAACGAGGAGAGCCGGATTCAGGTCGATGCGCTCGACAAGAACGCCAAGGATTTCGGGGTGAACTATTACCCGGTCTCCGACGTGCGTCAGGGCATCGTGCATATCGTCGGCCCCGAACAGGGCTGGACCTTGCCGGGCATGACCGTCGTCTGCGGCGATAGCCACACCGCGACCCATGGCGCGTTCGGCGCGCTCGCCCACGGCATCGGCACCTCGGAAGTGGAGCACGTTCTGGCCACCCAGACGCTGATCCAGTCGAAGTCGAAGAACATGAAGGTCGAGATCACCGGCAAGCTGCGTCCGGGCGTCACCGCCAAGGACATCACGCTCTCGGTCATCGGCGCGACCGGCACCGCCGGCGGCACCGGCCACGTCATCGAATATTGCGGCGAAGCGATCCGCGATCTGTCGATGGAAGGCCGCATGACCGTCTGCAACATGGCGATCGAAGGCGGCGCACGCGCGGGCCTCATCGCCCCGGACGAGAAGACGTTTGAGTATGTCAAAGGCCGGGCCCACGCTCCGAAAGGCGCGCAATGGGAAGCGGCCCTGCATTGGTGGAAGCAACTCTACACCGATGAGGGCGCGCATTTCGACAAGGTCGTGACCATCAAGGCCGAAGAGATCGAGCCCGTCGTGACCTGGGGCACCTCGCCCGAAGACGTGCTGCCGATCTCGGGCTTCGTTCCGGCGCCGGAAGACTTCACCGGCGGCAAGGTCGACGCGGCCAAGCGTGCGCTCGACTACATGGGCCTCGAAGCTGGCACCAAGCTGACCGACATCAAGATCGACGTGGTCTTCATCGGGTCCTGCACCAACGGCCGGATCGAGGATCTTCGCGCTGCCGCCGAAGTCGTCAAAGGCCGCAAGCTGGCCGATGGCGTCCGCGCGATGGTCGTGCCGGGCTCGGGTCTCGTGCGCGCGCAGGCGGAGGAAGAAGGTCTGGACAAGATCTTCCTCGACGCAGGCTTCGAATGGCGCATGGCGGGCTGCTCGATGTGTCTCGCGATGAACCCCGACCAGCTGGCCGAGGGCGAGCGTTGCGCGTCGACCTCGAACCGCAACTTCGAAGGGCGTCAGGGCTACAAGGGCCGCACCCATCTGATGAGCCCGGCCATGGCCGCCGCAGCTGCTGTCACCGGTCATCTGACCGATGTGCGCAAGCTGATGGAACTGGAAGACGCGTAAGGAGCGACGAGAATGGAAAAGTTCGAAAAAGTTACCGGGATCGCCGCCCCCATGCCGCTGGTCAATATCGACACCGATATGATCATCCCCAAGGGCTTCCTGAAAACCATCAAGCGCACCGGGCTCGGCGTGCATGCGTTCGACGAGATGCGCTACGACCGTCAGGGCAACGAGAACCCGGACTTCGTGCTCAACAAGCCGCAATATCGCGAAGCGCAGATCCTCGTGGTCGGCGACAACTTCGGCTGCGGCTCCTCGCGTGAGCACGCGCCGTGGGCGCTCGCGGATTTCGGTATCAAGGTGATCATTTCGACCTCCTTCGCCGACATCTTCTACAACAACTCGTTCAAGAACGGGATGCTGCCGATCGTGCTGCCGCAGGAGCAGGTCGACATGCTGATGAAGGATGCCGAGAAGGGCTCGAACGCGCGGATGACCGTCGATCTCGAGAACCAGGAGATCACGACCTCGGAAGGCGAGACGATCAAGTTCGACGTCGACGCTTTCAAGAAGCACTGCCTGCTCGAAGGTCTCGACGATATCGGCCTGACGCTGGAGAAGGCCGCGGCCATCGACACGTTCGAGACGCAGATGCATCAGGCGCGTCCCTGGGTGTAACCCACGACGCATCGCCACGTGGAAAGCCGCTCCGACCGGGGCGGCTTTTTACATGAGAGGGGGCGCGGGAACCCGGCGCCCATGGTAGGGTTCATCATTTGACGTAGATCGAGAGGATGATGCGATGCGCGTTTCGACCCTGTTTCTTGTGACCGGCCTCGTGCTCATCGTTCTCGGCGTTGCGGCCATCTCGAATCCCTTCGCGACCTCGCTAGCCCTGACCACCTTCGTCGGCATCCTCTTCCTGATCGCCGGGGTGGTGCAGGCGTGGCTCGCCTTCAACGACCGCGACGGGGCGCATCGGGCGTGGCATGCGCTGATCGCCCTTCTCAACATCGTCGTCGGCGTCTGGCTGATGGCCGATCCGATGTCCGGCACGGTTTCGCTCGCGGCGGTGGTCGGCGTGCTCTTCCTGCTGATCGGGGCGCTGCGCTTGCTCATCGGGCTGCGCCTTGCCGGGCCGCGCCTGCGGTGGATGCTCGTGCTGTCGGGCGCGGTTTCGATCCTGATCGGCGTGCTGATCTTCTCCGCATTCGATCAGATTGCGACACAAATCCTTGGACTATTGCTTGGCATTCAGCTCTTGGCGGATGGTGTCGGGCTTGCCGCACTCGGCTTTGCCAATCGCGACTCCTGAGGGTTTTTGATCCGCTAACCCCTTGATCCACAAAATATGGTTCCATCCCCTAGGCTGCCACATTTTTGCACCTTTATTGATGCAATGTCGCACCAGGTCTTTCCAGAAAATGCCCGAATACGGCAGAGAGTCTGAAAAGTGTATTTGCTTGGATCGGGAACTTGGGCAAAATCATGGCAAGTTTGAGGCAGCGCGCCACAGTTGGCGCGCGTCTTGCGGGTAAAAGGATCGGCAATGTACCGCATCCGACCGCAGGGAAGGGTAGGGTAACTGTGTTCTCACGTCTCTCAGGGGCGCTCTTTCGCGCGATCCTCGTCGCGGTGGTGATCTGCACCCCCGCGCTCATTCTGCCCGATACAAGCAGTGACACCGCACAGATCGTGGCGCTGATGGCGCTGTTCGGTTTCGCACTGACCCTTTTCGAATATGCCTCGGTCTATCCCGGTCTGATCGAGTTCCGCGATGCGCCGCCTTTCAACCGCATCCGCTTCATGTCGCTGTTCCTGACCGTTCTGCTGCTCTCGCTTGCCGTGCAGTCGCAATATCACGCCTCGACGCTCACCCGGCTGATCGAGGTGTTGGGCACCACGGTCGCAGGCTCCATCGACGTGCCTTACAGCCCCGTGCGCCTGCTGCAACTCGCGCTGCCGGCGGATGCCTCTCTGCATCAGGTTGCGCTGGTGCGCACCGCTGCGGGGATGGCCTACCTGATCTCGCTGCTGACCCTTGGCTATTTCGTCATCGTCATGCGGATCATGGGCTGGCCGCAGGCGCATACGAAATTCAACGTCTGGGTCAATCTGCCGACTTTCGACCCGACCGCAGGCGGCGACGTGGTCGAGCGTCTGCGCCGCGATTCCTGGTTCAACATTGCGCTGGGCTTCCTTTTGCCCTTCCTTATTCCAGCGGTGCTCAAACTCGTCTCGGTCAGTTTCGTGATCGTGACGCTCGAAGTGCCCCACACGATGATCTGGATGGTGACGGCATGGGCCTTCCTTCCCGCAAGCCTGTTCATGCGCGGCATCGCGCTGGCGCGGGTGGCGCAAATGATCGAAAACAAGCGGCGCACCTCTGGGGCGAGCGACTACTTGCCGGCCTGATCGCGGCCTTTCTGGCGCTGCCCGCCGCGGCCGAGAGCCTGCGCGTGGCGACATGGGATGCCGGGCTGTCGCGCCGGGGTCCGGGGCTTTTGCTGAAAGATATCCGGAATGACACAGCGCAGGTCGCGGCTGTGTCCCGCATCGTCGATGCGATCGCGCCGGATGTGCTTTTGCTGACCGGGATCGACTGGGACCATGACGGGCAGGCGCTGGCCGCGTTGAATGAGACTTTCGCGCAGCCCTATCCGCATCTCTTTGCGCCGCGCCCCAATAGCGGCTGGCAGAGCGGGGCGGATCTCGACGGCAACGGCAAGCTTGGTGAAGCGCGCGATGGGCACGGCTACGGGCGGTTTCCGGGGCAGGGCGGTCTGGCGCTTCTGTCGCGTTACCCGATCGAGGCGGATCGGACGCGCGATTTCTCCAAGATGCTGTGGAAGGACCTGCCCGACGGGCAGAGCGCAGGGGCGGATCTGTCGCCGGAGGCTTTGTCCGTGCAGCGTCTCAGTTCGACCGCGCATTGGGATGTGCCGCTCAAACTGCCGTCGGGCGCGCAGCTGCATCTTCTGGCCTTCGCCGCGACGCCGCCGGTTTTCGACGGACCCGAGGACCGCAACGGACGCCGCAATCGTGATGAGAGCGCCTTTTGGCTCCGCTATCTGGATGGGGAGCTCGATGTGCTGCCGCCCGAGGCGCCGGTGATCCTGCTGGGCGATGCCAATCTCGATCCGAAAGACGGGGAGGGGCGGCGCGACGCGCTTGATCTGCTGCTGAACGGCCCGCATCTGCAGGACCCGCAGCCGCGCAGCGATGGCGCGACGCAAGCCGCCGATCCCGCGCATCAGGGCGATCCGGGCCTCGATACCGCCGACTACGACGGGCCGGGCAATCTGCGGCTCGACTACGTTCTGCCGTCGACCGACTTGAGGGTGACGGGGGCGGGTGTCGTCTGGCCGAAGCCGGGCGCGCCCTTAGCGAAGGCGGCCGAAGCCGCCTCGCGTCACAAGATGGTCTGGGTCGACATCGCGTTGCCCTGATCGGGCACGACCTTGAGGCCCCGGATATAGAGATGCTCGAACACCACGCGCTGCAGCGTCTTCGGCGTGAATTCCGGGAAGCGTGCGTGAAAGTCGGTGCCGTCGATCTCGTGGCTCATGTCGAACAGGTAGCGCATTTCGCGCAGCTCGCGCGCCAGCTCCCACGCGGGCGAGGCAAGCAGCAGCGCCGTCCACGGGAATTTCTTGATCGAGATGTCGCGCCCCATCTGGCGCGAGAATTCCTCGGCCAGTTCACGCGCGGAGAACCGGGTGCCGGGAAACCCGAGGTCGAGCAGGCCGGGCGTATGATCCTCGGTCTCGGCCAGTTGCACCGCGACGCGCGTCATATCCTCGAGATCGGCATAGACGCGCTGCGCATCGGGCTTGCCGAGCGACGTGATCTTGCCCTTGCGCAAATCCTTCAGCATCACCCGGTTGAGCAGCGTATCGGGGGCTTCGGCATTGATGAAATCGCCGCCACGCAGGATCGCGACCGAACGGCCCTCTTCGGCATGGGCGCGGTAGCGCGCCTCCATCTCTGCGCGGATCTTGCCCTTGCGGGTGCAGGCGTGATGCGGGGTAGAGGCGCTCCACGGCGACGGCTCGCGCCCGTAGACATAGACATTGCCCGGCACCATCACGGAGGCCCCGCTATCGCGCGACGCGGCCAGAACCTGCTTGGTGATCTGGGGGATCTGGTTCGCCCAGTCGTGGTAATTCGGCGGGTTCATCGCATTCACGATCCACCGCGCACCTCGCGCCGCGATCGCCATGTCGGTGCCCCGGCGATAGCGATCGACGTCCCAGCCAGCGGCCCTGAAGGACCGTGCCGCAGCAGATCCGAACAAACCGCCCATTCCCAGGATCAATACCCTGCGATTCATTTAGCCCTCATGTGTCGTCTGCCTGCTCTAAACTCTAGCATGCGCTCATACGCGTGCGGGGGCCACTCGCCAACCACCTGATCCGCAAAAGCCCGCCGAAGCCTCGGCAACCGCTTGCCGATCGTCCATACACGGTTTCGCGATCTGTGCCGCTTGACCACGGGGCGGGCAGGGGATACGCCCTTCGAGACCCTGTTTTCTTGGGAGATTATCCTCATGTCCAACCCCTCCATCCTCATCCTGCCCGGCGACGGGATCGGCCCCGAAGTCATGGCCGAGGTTCGCAAAGTCATCGACTGGTACGGTGCCAAGCGCGATCTCGCCTTCGATGTCAGCGAAGACCTCGTCGGCGGTGCGGCCTATGACAAGCACGGGGTGCCGCTGGCCGATGAGACGATGGCCAAGGCGCAGGAAGTGGACGCGGTTCTGCTCGGCGCCGTGGGCGGTCCGAAATACGACGTGCTCGACTTCTCGGTGAAGCCCGAGCGCGGCCTGCTGCGCCTGCGCAAGGAGATGGACCTGTTTGCCAACCTGCGCCCCGCGCAATGCTTCGACGCGCTGGCCGATTTCTCCTCGCTGAAGAAGGACGTGGTTGCAGGCCTCGACATCATGATCGTGCGCGAACTGACCTCGGGCGTCTATTTCGGCGAGCCGCGCGGCATCTTCGAGGAAGGTAACGAGCGCGTCGGCATCAACACCCAGCGCTACACCGAGTCCGAGATCGAGCGCGCCGCCCGCGCCGCTTTCGACCTGGCGATGAAGCGCAACAAGAAGCTCTGCTCGATGGAGAAAGCCAACGTGATGGAGTCCGGCATCCTCTGGCGCGAGGTCGTGACCCGCGTCGGCGAGGAATACCCGGAAGTAGAACTGAGCCACATGTATGCGGATAACGGCGCGATGCAGCTGGTGCGCGCGCCCAAGCAGTTCGACGTGATCGTCACCGACAACCTGTTCGGCGACATCCTGTCCGACTGCGCGGCGATGCTGACCGGCTCGCTCGGGATGCTGCCCTCCGCGTCGCTCGGCGCGCCGATGGCGAACGGTCGCCCGAAAGCGATGTACGAGCCCGTCCACGGTTCGGCCCCCGACATTGCGGGGCAGGGCAAGGCCAACCCGATCGCCTGTATCCTCAGCTTCGCAATGGCGCTGCGCTACAGCTTCGATCAGGGCGACGAGGCGACCCGTCTGGAAACCGCGATCGAGAAAGTGCTGGCCGATGGCGTGCGCACCGCGGACCTGATGGGCCCCGAAGGCGGCACTCCGGTCTCGACCTCCGAGATGGGCGACAAGATCATCGAAGCGCTCGACGCCTCGCTCTGATCCACAAGAGAAGTTTTATGAAAGGCGCGGGCGCAAGCTCGCGCCTTTTTCATGCCGCGGCCTTGCAACTCCCGAACATCCGCTCAAGATGTGAGCGATAACACCGGGAGCCTCCCATGCCCGATTTCGGCGGAAAATCAAACGCACGCGGTGCGTCGCTCGGCCTGACCTCGATGGCGATTTTCGCCACGCATGACGTCATCATCAAACATCTGGGTCAGACCTATTCGCCGGTTCAGATCGTGTTCTTCGCGGCGCTCCTGTCCTTCCCGCTGCTCTCGGTGATCCTGCTCAACGACAAACGCGGGGGAAGCCTGCGCCCGGTTCATCCCGGCTGGGTCGTCGGGCGGGTCGTCACCACCGTCGTCACCGGGCTCTGCGCCTTCTACGCCTTCTCGACCCTGCCGCTCGCGCAGGTCTATCCGCTCCTCTTCGCGATGCCGCTCTTGGTCACCGTCTTCTCGATCCCGATCCTGGGCGAGAAGGTCGGCATTCACCGCTGGGCCGCTGTCATTCTCGGCCTGATCGGCGTGGTCATCGTGGTGCGCCCCGGACAGGCGGATCTCGCGCCGGGCCACTTTGCGGCGATGACGGCGGCGGTCACCGGGGCGCTGGCGTCGGTCATCGTGCGCAAGATCGGGTCGGAGGAGCGCTCCGTCGTGCTGCTGCTCTCGCCGCTTCTGGGCAATGTGATCGTCATGGCGATCCTTCTGCCCTTCGTCTGGCAGCCGCTGCAGATCGGTGATCTCGGCCTCATGGCGGTGATCGCGATCTTCGGCCTCACCGCCTCCTTCCTGCAAATCCTCGCCTATCGCGCGGGCGAGGCCGCCATCGTCGCGCCGATGCAATATTCGCAGATCCTCTGGGCGGTCTTCTACGGCTGGATCATCTTCCACGAGAGAGTGGACATTCCGACGCTTGTCGGCGCGGGCGTGGTGATCCTGTCTGGCATCTACATCGTCATCCGCGAGACGCGTGTCTCCGAGAACCAGCCGGTGCTGCGCACAAGGGGCCGGTCGGAAACCGTCACCGCCCCGCGATCGTCGCTTCTGGGTCGCGTTTTGGGCCTTCGTGCACGCAATTCAAGAAGCTGACTCAGACCCCCTTGCAAAACCCGCATGAAGCGGCTAATTCCCCGCCCACGGTCGGAGCGTAGCGCAGCCTGGTAGCGCACCTGCTTCGGGAGCAGGGGGTCGGAGGTTCGAATCCTCTCGCTCCGACCATTTTCCCGATTTCCCCTGATTTCTTGGCTTCCAGCGATGTCGCTGGCCTTTCGGGCCGTGCTTTGGCACAACTTTCCCGAAGCAATGAAGGCAGGGCGAATGCAGGTCGAACCAACTCCTCTCAGCGGCGTTCTGGTGATCACGCCGAAGCGATTCGGCGATCACCGCGGATTTTTCTCCGAGAGCTATTCGGCGAAGCGATTTGCCGAGGCCGGGATCGAGATCGGTTTCGTGCAGGACAACCATTCGGTCTCGGAGACCGTGGGCACGGTGCGCGGGTTGCATTTTCAGGCCCCGCCGCACGCGCAGGCGAAGCTCGTGCGCTGTGGGCGTGGGCGGCTTTGGGATGTCGCGGTGGATATCCGCAAGTCTAGCCCGACCTACGGCCAGTGGTTCGGCACGGAGCTGAGCTTCGAGAACGGCAAGCAGCTCTTGATCCCGGCGGGGTTTGCGCATGGGTTCGTGACGCTCGAGCCGGGAACCGAGATCGTCTATAAATGCTCGGATTACTACGCGCCCGACTGTGAAGGCGCGATCCGCTGGGACGACCCGGATCTGGGCATCGACTGGCCGCTTTCAGCAGGAATAGAGCCTGTTTTGTCCGGCAAGGACGCGGAAGCGCCGTTCTTCGCCGCGCTCGACAGCCCCTTCACCTGGGAGGGCGCAGCATGAAGATCCTCGTCACCGGCGGTGCCGGGTTCATCGGCTCCGCGGTCGTCCGTCTCGCCGTTTCGCTCGGCCATGAGGTGGTGAACCTCGACGCGCTGACCTATGCCGCCTGCCTCGAGAACGTCGCGCCCGTCGCCGATAGCCCGCTCTACGCGTTCGAGCAGGCCGATATTCGCGATCCTGAGGCGCTGACGGCGATCTTCGCCCGTCACAAGCCCGACGCGGTGATGCATCTCGCGGCCGAGAGCCATGTGGATCGCTCGATCGACGGTCCCGGCGCCTTCATCGAGACGAACGTGATGGGCACCTACAACATGCTGCAAGCGGCGCGCAGCTTTTGGGAGGCCGAGGGTCGCCCCGAGAGCTTCCGCTTCCACCACATCTCGACCGACGAGGTTTACGGCACGCTCGGCCCCACGGGCCAGTTCACCGAAGAGACGCCCTACGCGCCGAACAGTCCCTATTCCGCCTCGAAAGCGGGCTCGGACCATCTCGTGCGCGCCTGGCACGAGACCTATGGCCTGCCGGTCGTGCTCACGAACTGCTCGAACAATTACGGCCCCTACCACTTCCCGGAAAAGCTGATCCCGGTCGTGATCCTGAACGCGCTCGCGGGCAAGCCGCTGCCGATCTACGGCGACGGCTCGAACGTGCGCGACTGGCTCTATGTCGAGGATCACGCCGATGCGCTGCTGCTGGTGCTGGAGAAGGGCGCCTTGGGGCGCAGCTACAATATCGGTGGCGAGAACGAGCGGTCGAACCTCGAGCTGGTCCAGACGATCTGCACCATTCTCGACAAGCTGCGTCCGGGCGATGCGCCTTACGCCGATCTGATCACTTTCGTCACCGACCGCCCCGGACACGATGCCCGCTACGCGATCGACCCGACCCGCATCCGCGAGGAGTTGGGCTGGCGGCCGAGCGTGACGGTGGAGGAAGGGCTGGAATGCACGGTGCGCTGGTATCTCGAGAACGAGGTTTGGTGGCGCCCGCTGCTGGAGCGGCACGGCGTCGGCGAAAGGTTGGGCAAGGCATGATCCTCATCTTCGGACAGACCGGTCAAGTCGCGCAGGAACTACAGCGCCTCGCGCCAGATGCGGCGTTTTTAGGCCGGAATAGGGTCGATTTGAGCGACCCTGACGCCGCCGCACAGGCGATCCGGGAGGCCAAGCCCGAGGCCGTGATCAACGCCGCGGCCTATACGGCTGTCGACAAAGCTGAAGAAGAAGAGGCGCTCGCCCAGGTGGTCAACGGTGCGGCTCCCGCTGCTATGGCCGAAGCCTGCCGCGACCTCGGCATCCCCTTCGTTCACATCTCCACCGATTACGTCTTCGACGGCTCGGGCGATGCGCCGTTCAAACCCACCGACCCGACCGGCCCGCTGGGCGCCTATGGCCGCACCAAGCTTGCGGGTGAACAGGTGATCCGGGCGACGGGCGGTCCCTTCGCCATCCTGCGCACCAGCTGGGTCTTCTCGTCCCATCGTGGGAATTTCGTGAAGACGATGCTGCGCCTGTCGGAAAACCGCGATCACCTGACGATCGTCGCCGACCAGATCGGTGGACCGACACCGGCCAAGGCCATCGCCGAGGCTTGCCTGACGATAGCGACGCAGTTGCAGCGTGCGCCCGAGAAGAGCGGCGTTTACCATTTCTCAGGCTCTCCCGATGTAAGCTGGGCAGGCTTCGCGCGGGAGATCTTCGCGCGGGCCGGGCGCGGCGTGACGGTGGAGGATATTCCCACCGCCGATTATCCGACGCCTGCGAAACGACCGCTCAATTCGCGGCTCGACTGCAGCGATCTGGCCGTGTTCGGCCTGAACAGACCCGATTGGAGATCGGGATTGGACGAGGTTTTGACCGAATTGGGGGCGAAGTGATGCGCAAGGGGATCATTCTGGCGGGCGGCTCGGGCACGCGGCTCTATCCGATCACGATGGGCGTCTCGAAGCAGCTTCTGCCGGTCTATGACAAGCCGATGATTTACTATCCGCTCACCACGCTGATGCTAGCCGGTATCCGCGAGATCGCGGTGATCACCACGCCGCATGATCAGGAGCAGTTCATCCGCACGCTCGGCGATGGCAGCCAATGGGGGCTGAGCCTGACCTATATCACGCAGCCCTCGCCCGACGGTCTGGCGCAGGCCTATCTGCTGGCCGAGGAGTTCCTTGCGGGCGCGCCTTCGGCGATGGTTCTGGGCGACAACATCTTCTTCGGCGCGGGTCTCGGCGAGATCCTGAAAGCGGCGAATGCGACCACAGGCGGCGGCACCGTCTTCGGCTACCGCGTCCGCGACCCCGAACGCTACGGCGTGGTGGATTTCGACGAGAGCGGCACCGTGCGCGCGATCATCGAGAAGCCCGAAGTGCCGCCCTCGCAATTCGCGGTCACCGGGCTCTACTTCCTCGATGAAACTGCGCCGGACCGGGCGAAGACGATCACGCCTTCCGCCCGTGGCGAGTTGGAGATCACGTCTCTTCTCGAAACCTACCTGCATGACGGCGCGCTCTCGGTCACCCAGATGGGCCGCGGCTTTGCCTGGCTCGACACCGGAACGCATGGCAGCCTGCTCGATGCGGGGAATTTCGTGCGCACGCTGGAAGAGCGGCAGGGACTACAAAGCGGCTCGCCCGACGAGATCGCCTTCGAGAAAGGCTGGATCAGTGCCGACGCACTGGCCGACCGGGCGAAGAAATTCGGCAAGAACAGCTATGGTGAGTACCTGCTGCGCCTGATCGAGTAAGCGACCGTGGCGCGGGTGACGATCCTGATGGCGACACGCGATCCGGGTCCGGAGCTGCGCGATCAACTGGAAAGCCTCGCGGCGCAAACCCATCGGGATTGGCTGTTGATCGTAGGTGACGACAGCCAAAGCGACGTCGCGCGCGACCTATTCGCTGAGTTCGCGCGCAGCCATGATGTGCAGATCGTGAGAGGTCCGCGGACCAGCGCGGGAGGAAATTTCCTGTCTCTGCTGCGGGGGATCGACAGCGGGCAGCAGGATTTCATCGCCTTTTGCGATCAAGATGATGTCTGGCTGCCGGATCGTCTCGCGCGCGGGATTTCCAGTTTGGGCGAAGGGGAAGCTGCGCTTTATTGCAGCCGGACTTGGGTCTGCAACGCTGATCTGGAGGACAAGCGCCTTTCCATCCGACACACCCGCCCGCCGTCGTTCCGCAATGCACTGGTGCAGAATATCGCGGCGGGAAACACCATTCTCCTGAACCCGGCCGGGGCCGAACTCGCCATCTCTGCGGCGCGCGAATTGCAGGCCGCGCCGCGTCATGACTGGTGGCTCTATCAGCTGTTCACCGGGTGCGGCGCGCGGGTCACCAATGATGCGGAGCCCACGGTTCTCTACCGCCAACACGGGGGCAACGCGGAAGGGGCGAATGTCAAAATGCGCGCCAAGATCTCGCGACTCGGGCGCATGCTGTCCGGCGATTGGCGGTGCTGGATTGACGAGCAATGTGCAGCGCTCACTGCATCGGCGCATCGGTTCACGCCCGAGAACCGGGCCATTTTCGATCGCTTTGTTAGGATGCGCGAAGCGGCGTTTGCGACCCGTCTGAAAGAATTCGCCCGGCTGAGGCTCTATCGCCAAAGCCGGGCGGCAACGCTTGTCCTTTGGATCGGGGCCGTGTTTCGGCGGATTTAGGGTCTTAAATCCGGAAGATCGGCTGCAGCAAGCGCGGCAGAAGACCCTTGAACTTCAGCGGCGCATCGGTGGCGGCGAGGCAGATGCAGACATCCTCCATCCCCGCGATCGGCGTGTGATCGAGATCGTCATCCGCCACTTCCACATCGCCGACGCCAAAGCGCCCGGTCTCGTCCGAGAAGGACCCCTGCAACACGAGCGTCAATTCGAGCCCGCCATGCGTGTGATCCGGCACCGCCATCCCCGGCGGAATATACAGAAGTCGGGCCGACCCTTCTTTGTCCTCGCTCAGAATGGCCTGCTTGATGCCGCCGCCCAAGGCCCGCCAGCGCGGACTGTCGGCGCCCATCGCCTCGACCACAGCCCCCGGATAGATCCCGGCGCGCGCGGGTTGCTCAGCGACGATCACATCGTCGTCGTCCAACCCGTCAAACACACGTCGCCGCAAATCGTCGCTGGGGGCCATGCCTTTCAAGTCATCCAGAACCAGCCCGCCCGCCAGTTCCTCTGCTTCGAGCCGTGCGCGACACTCGTCGCACTGGCTCACATGCGCCGCCACGACCAGCGAAAACGCATGACCCAGCGAGCCGGTCGCGTAGGACCGAACCAACCAATCGGGCAAGTGATGCGTAATCTCGGTCATTCTTCTCTCAGATCCCTTAACTCGTGTCTAAGCTTCTCCAGCGCCAGCCGGATCCGCGATTTAATCGTCCCAAGGGCGAGACCCGTCGCCTCGCGTATTTCGGCCTGTGTGAGTTCGCCCACATAGGCCCGCTCGATGATCTCGCGCTGCGCTTCCGGCAGCGCCTCGATCGCTTCGCGCAGCTGCGCCGCTTCCTGTTCCAGCCCGATCGCCGCATCGGCCTCGCGGGTTTCCCGCGTCTCGGCCTCGGCGATCAGCTCGTCTGGAACGGGCCGAGGCCGTCTTCGGATCACATCAATCTGCCGATTGCGTGCAATCCGGTAAATCCATGCCGAGGCGCGTGCCCGCGTCTCGTCGTAAAGATGTGCCTTCCGCCAGATCGTGAGCATCACGTCCTGAACTACATCCTCTGCCGCCGCCTGCGTCATGCCGGAGCGAACCAGCATCCCCTTCAGTCGCGGCGAGAAGTGATCATAGAGCCGCGCGAAGGCCAGTTTGTCACGCTTGTCGCGAACGGCGACGAGCCAATCGGTCTGCTCGCAAGCCGCCTCGGGCGTCGGTTTCGCTGATTTCCTGTCGTCCATTCTCTTCCCGGCAAAGGCCTGACCCGCCGCGATTGGCGGGGTCCCTGTGGTGTCGAAGTTGATGGTCGCATCTCTCAGCATGTGACCGATACGCAGCTTATGAGATAGTGGTTCACATGCGATGCGAAAAAACTTCTGATCCAAACGGTAATATGCACCGTTACGCCTTCAAGAGTTTGGGAGAATTCGAATGTCATTTGATGCCCTGCATCCACATGCGCAACGCATCGCGATCATCGGATCCGGGATTTCCGGCCTGGCGGCGGCGTGGCAACTCGCCCCGCATAATCGCGTCACCATCTATGAGGCGGAGACGCGGCTTGGGGGGCATTCGCGCACGATCACGGCGGGGCGCAACGGCGATCAGCCGGTCGATACTGGCTTCATCGTGTTCAATTACGCGAATTATCCGCATCTGACTCGCCTGTTCTCCGAGCTCGACGTGCCGGTCGAGAAATCCGATATGAGCTTTGGCGTGACGATCGATCAGGGCCGGATCGAATATGCTCTGCGCGACCTGAACAGCCTTGTTGCGCAGAAGCGGAACCTCGCCCGGCCGGGCTTTCTGCGCATGGTCGCGGATATCGCGAAGTTCAACGCCAAGGCCGTCTCTGTCGCGCAAAGCGATGAGGTGACGATTGATGGCCTTCTGGATGAGTTGAACCTGGGCGAGTGGTTCCGGCGCTATTACCTGCTGCCGATCTGCGGGGCGATCTGGTCCACGCCCGCCGATCAGATCGGCGCGTTCCCCGCGAAAAGCTTGCTCCGTTTCTACGAGAACCACGCATTGTTGTCGGCGACCGGTCAGCATCAATGGTGGACGGTCTCGGGTGGATCAATTGAATATGTGAAGCGGCTGGAGGCCGCCCTGCGCCTGCGCGGCGTCGAATTCCGCACCGGCACCCCGGTCACCACGATCGAGCGGCAGCGCAATTCAGTCACTATTTCGGCGGAAAAGGCTCTTCCGGATCAGTTCGACCAGGTCATCATCGCCACCCATTCCGATCAGGCGCTCAAGCTGCTGGCCAAGCCGACCTCGCAGGAACACGCGGCGCTTTCGGCGGTCCGCTATCAGCCCAACGACGTCTATCTGCATCGCGACGCGGCGCAGATGCCGCGCCGACGCGCTTGCTGGTCGAGCTGGGTCTATCAGGCGCAGACCCGCGCGAATGAGACGCGTCTTGGCGTGACCTATTGGATGAACAAGCTGCAGAACATTCGCGAGAGCGATCCGCTATTCGTCACGCTGAACCCCGACGCGCCGATTGCCGAGGAGACGATCTACGATCACGAGGTCTTCTGGCACCCGGTCTTCGATCGCGCGGCGCTGCGGGCGCAGGGCGAAATTCAGTCGATACAGGGTCTGAATCGGACGTGGTTCGCCGGCGCGTGGCTCCGTCATGGTTTCCACGAGGATGGGTTCGCTTCGGCGGTTCGTGTCGCGCGCGAGCTTAACCGCGGGGCGCAGCCGCAGATCGACTTCGAAAAGGTGCCCGCATGAGTGGTGAGTTTTGCCCCGGTCATACGGTTCATGCCCGGCGGGGCGCGATTTCCCACCAGTTCCGCTATCACGTCGATTACGTGATGATCGACCCCGACGCGCCGGGTCCGTGGCCCCGGATTTTCTCGCGTCGCGGGCGTAACCTCGCGACGGTGCATGACAAGGATTACGGCGGCGCTCCCGGTCGCGGCGCGGGGGCCGCGTGGGTCCGCAAGCAGCTCTCGCGTCACGCTGCGCCAGAGATCGCGCGGCTGCGGCTTCTGACACAGCCGAAGATCCTCGGGGCCGGGTTCAACCCGGTGAATTTCTGGCTGGCCTATGACGCGCAAGACGACCTGCGTGCCGTGATCGCTGAGGTGAACAATACCTTCGGCGATCGGCACTCTTATCTTTGTGCCACCCCCAATTTCGACCCTATTTCAGCAGAAACCGAGCTTCACGCCGCGAAAATCTTCTACGTCTCCCCGTTCCAGACCATTGCCGGGGAGTATCGTTTCCGCTTCGACATCGGAGCCGAGCACATCCGCATTCGCATCGATCACCGCAATGGCGAGGAGGGCGTCGTCGCGACCCTCGCGACGCAGCGCCGCAAACTGACTTCGGCGGCGCTTCTCGGTATGGCGCTGCGCCGTCCGCTCACCCCAATCCGTACACTCGGCCTGATCTACTGGCAGGCCCTGCGGCTCAAGCTCAAAGGCGCCCGCTACCTGTCGCGGCCCACACCCCCCAGCGAGGAGATCAGCCAATGATGCCTTTCCTGACCAACCGCATCCGCAGCGAATTCCTCGCGACCTGCGAGAAGATCGAGCATGGGACGCTCTATCTGCGCCTGCCCGATGGTGCCGTGCGCCGCTTCGGTCGCGGAGAGCCGCAGGCCGACATGGAAATCTGCGACTGGCAAGCCGTGGTGGCGATGGCGTCTCGCGGCGATGTCGGGCTGGGTGAGGCCTATATCGCGGGGTTGTGGGAGACGTCCTCGATCGAGGCGCTTCTCTCGCTTGCGCTGAAAAACCTCAAGGTCGTCGACGGTTATGCCTATGCGGGCTTCTGGTCGAACCTGAAGTTCCGCCTGATCGACCGGCTGATGCGGGCCAATTCGCTGCGCGGCGCGTCGCGCAACATCCGGGCGCATTACGACGTGGGGAACGAGTTCTACCAGCTCTGGCTCGACGAGGGGATGAGCTACTCCTCTGCGCTGTTCGCGCCGGGGGATAACGATCTGCACCGGGCGCAGAACCGCAAGCTCGACCGCATTCTCGACCAGATGGGCGACGGGGAGCAGGTGCTGGAAATCGGTTGCGGCTGGGGCCATTTCGCCGAACGCGCGGCCGAGCAGGGGCGTCGCGTCACCGGGATCACGATCTCGCCCAGCCAGAAAGGCTATGCCGATGCGCGGCTCGACGGGCGGGCCGATATCCGGCTGCAGGACTATCGCCACACGCCGGGAAAATTCGACCATATCGTCTCGATCGAGATGATCGAAGCGGTCGGCGAGCGCTATTGGCCGAACTATTTCCAAACCGTGAAAGATCGCTTGGCGGAGGGCGGTTCTGCGATGATTCAGGCCATAACAGTGTCTGATTCCTACTTTCCGAAGTATCGCGAGACCTCCGATTTCATCCGGCAATACACCTTCCCGGGTGGCATGCTTCTGTCCGATGGGGTGATCCGCGATCAGGCGGCGAAGGCCGGGCTGGCGGTGAAGGAAAGCTTCGCCTTCGGGCAGGACTATGCCGAGACCTGCCGGCAATGGGCCACCCGTTTGAAAGAGCGCAGCGCGCGGGCCACCGAGCTTGGCTTCGGGCCAGAGTTCCTGCGCAACTGGACCTATTATCTCGAAGCCTGCGCGGCGGCATTCGCGGTCGGCCATACCGATGTGGTGCAGGTCCAACTGGCACATGCGAGGGCGTAACATGATGTTAAAATTGCTTTTCACCCTCGCGGTTCTGATCCTGGCGGCTCTCTTGATCCGGCATTTCTTCTTCTCTTTCCCGGCGCAAAAGTCTGCGGATTACGCGGCCGAGAGCCCGGAATTCGACATTCGCCGGGCGTTCGAGGGCCCCGTCGAGGCGCATGGCATGATCTACGGCCCCGACGGTCGCGTCACCTCGCGCTTCCGTGCCGTGATGACCGGGCGGTTCACCAATGAGGGGGGCGTGATCGAGGAGGAGTTCGAATATGCCTCCGGTCGGCGACAGAGCCGCGCCTGGAATATCCAGTTCGGGCCGAATGGCGAGATCAGCTCGACCGCCGACGATATCGAAGGGCGCGCCGAGATGGAGCAGTCGGGCAATGCGCTGCGGATGCGCTATCGGCTGCGGCTGCCCGAGGATGCGGGCGGCCACGTGCTCGACGTGACCGACTGGATCTACCTGATGCCGGACGGGACGCTGCTGAACCGGTCGCAGATGCGCAAATTCGGGATCAAGGTGGCGGAGCTGTTCGCCGTCATGCGCCCGATGACCGAACCGGCCGAGTGATCACTCGAAGCAGCTTGCGCGCCCGTCTTTCTGAATCGTCGCCGCGCCGTCCATGATCGACTGCGCGCGGCGCGACAGGAAGCTGCCGGGCTTCGCCGCCGAACGGTCCTTCGGGTCCGGCAGGACGCCAGCGATCAGAGCGGATTGGCGGGCGCTCAACTTGTCGGGCGTGGTGCGGAAATAGCGATGCGCGGCGGCATCGACGCCAAACGCGCCTTCGTCGAATTCAGCGACGTTAAGATAGATTTCCAAAATCCGCTTCTTGCCCCAGATCGCCTCGGCCAGCGGCGTCATCGACGCCTCAAGCGCCTTGCGCAGCCAGTTTCGACCCTGCCAGAGGAACACGTTCTTCACGGTCTGCTGCGTGATCGTCGAGGCGCCGCGATTGGCGCCATCGTCGATTGCCTTGCGGATCGCGCGCATGTCGAAGCCCCAGTGGTTGCAGAAATTCGCATCCTCCGCCGCGACGACGGAGCGCGCGAACACGGGCGCGATATCCTCGATCGGCACCCATTTCTGATCGACTGCGCCAAGACGCTGGCGTTCGCTCCACATCGTCCAGGTGGTCGGCGGATTAACGAACTTGAACAGGACCATCAGCACAAGCACCAGCGCAACGAGCCCCATCACGCCCCGCAGCGCCCATTTCAGGGCGGTGCGGAAAGGCGCGCGCATGCTGCTGGAAACGCTCGATTTCGTGCTGCGTTTGGCGGGTTTGCGGCCCGGTTTTTTCTTGCTCTTAGCCATGTGCGTATAAGTCACAGCGCGCCCCGAGGGGTCAAGCGACAAGCAGAGCCAATTCCGGTCCACGCGCGACCTGTCGCGCGGTTACCATGGTTTCTATCGGCGCATCGGACACCCGTTTCCACGCGGCGCGTATCTCGCGCGCGACCCTGTGGTCGTCTTCGAGGACGACATTGCCGGGAAACAGGCTCTCGGTCGGCGCGCCCTCGGCCATGAGGATGTGATGGCGCGCGAAAAGCAGGTGGCGGTACTGCACGCGCGGGCGCGGAGCCACCCGAATGCTCTTGCCGTTCACGAGATGCTTGGCGGCGACCAGAACTTCGCTATGGGCGCAGGCGATCTCGGCGCGCCAGCCGCGCAGCAACATCCGATGTTGTTGAGACACGTAAAGCGCGCGTCGATTTCCCATAGCCCCCGGCGCGAACCGGATCGGCGCATAGGCCCCGACGCCGCGACAGACCCTGCCACCCGTCCAAAGGAGAGGCTGCGGCCCGTCGTCCTGGGTCATGACGAGATCGCCCGCCTTGAGCCGCTCCACCGGTCGCGGTCCCTCGGGCGTGTCGATCCGCGTCCCGGCGAGGAAGCATTCCGGCCCCAGATCGCCGATCGGCGCCTGAGTGCTCTGCGTGACATAGGTGGAGCTGATGAAGGTCGCGTTGTGGAGGATCGTGCCGTCGGACGGCGTGAACACGGCGCTCCCGTCGCGCAGGTAGAACGTGTCGCCGGTGATCGTCTCTTGCACGCCGTTCGGACGCTCGATGGTGATCGTGTCGCCACGCCAGACATCTTCGACGCGTTGGCCGTTGATCGTGTCGCGGGCGCCGTTGCTGCTGGAGATCCAATTGTCATTATTCCGATCGACAATTTCATATGTCGTCGGCGAAAGCGCCGTACCTTCCGCGGGCGGATTGCCCGGATCCATGACGTAGAACTGGTCGTAATAGGTTGCCATTTTCGCTGCTCGAGTAATGTTATTATGAATTATTCGTTACTTGGTAAGCAGAGATCAGGGCGACACAAAGGCGCCTGTGCGGCGCAAAGTTAACTACGGGTTAAAGAGTGACATCCCGGTCACAGCGCGTTTAGAGGGCCGAGGGGCCCACCATCCGCGCGAGATTTCCGGTGGCACCTTCGGTGATTTCCTCGCCGGTGAAGGCTGTGGTGCCCCCCGAAGACAGGGCGGATTCGAGCCGTTCGTGGAAATCTTCCGGCAAGGGGATCTGCAGCACGCGACCGCTCGCATGGCCCAGCGTTTTCATCCGCTCGAGGATTTCGGCGGCGGTGCCCTTCTTAAGCAAGATGAACACAGCCGAGCCGCCTTGCGGTAGGCTCTCGCCCGCTTCGCGCAGGAAAGAGTCGTTCAACCCAAGGTCGGTGAACTTGCCGGACACAGCGCCCGCGCCCGCGCCGATTGCCGCGCCAACGACCGGCGACAGGAAGACGAGCCCGAGCAGCCCGCCCCAGACAGCGCCACCGATCGCGCCAAGCGCCATCGTGTTGCTGTTTTCATGAACGTTAATCTCGCCGCTTTCGTCGCGGGTCACGACGACAATATCCTGCGACCGGAAAAATCCTTCTTTTTCCAGCGCTCTGAGTTCCTCGCGCGTCGCGAAGCCCGCGGCCTCGGTTTCATGCGCCATCACCAACAGTTCGGACATCGTTACCTCCAGACAGAACAAAGGGCGAAGCATGTGCTTCGCCCTCTGAAACGGTTCCGTAGGGGAAAGAGTTCCCTTATTCCGCCGGCATCGCCTGCGGTTCGTCGCTGAGCGGGTAGGACAGATGCGCCAGCATCTCCTTCGGGCAGACCTGCAGGAAGTTCGCCTTCTCGGTCTCCCAGTGCTGGAGAATATCGGCGCCTTTGCGCGAGCCCGTCTCGGCGACGTGACGCTCGATCAGGCCTTTCAGCTCGGCTTCCCAATGCTCGTGGCCCAGACCGCAGGTGACGAGGCTTTCGAGATTGATCAGCTCTTCCGCCGTGTTGTCCGGATCGTAGAGATAGGCCATCCCGCCGGTCATGCCCGCGCCGAAGTTCGGGCCGATCGAGCCGAGGATCACCGCGACGCCGCCGGTCATGTATTCACAACCGTTGGAGCCGCAGCCCTCGATCACCACTTTCGCACCCGAGTTGCGCACCGCGAAGCGCTCGCCTGCGCGGCCTGCCGCAAACAGGTGTCCCTCGGTTGCGCCGTAAAGCACGGTGTTGCCGATGATCGTGTTCTCGGAGGCGACCAGCGGCGAGGCCATCGGCGGACGCACGACGATCATGCCGCCCGAGAGACCCTTGCCGACATAGTCGTTGGCATCGCCCGACACTTCGATCTTCAGACCCGGGGCTGCGAAAGCGCCCAGCGACTGACCGCAGGAACCGGTCAGCTTCACCGTCAGGTGGTCCGACTGCAGCGCGTTGCGCATCCCGAAGTTCTTCACGATGTGCGAAGAGGCGCGCGTCCCGATGGTGCGCAGCGTGTTGCGCACCGCGTAGGAGAGCTGCATCTTCTCGCCTTCCTCGAAGAAGCGATGACCATCCTTGATGATCTCCGCATCGAGCGTGTCCGAGACCCAGTTACGCGGCTTCGAACGGTCGTAGACGATCTTGTCCCAGCCATCGACGGTGATCAGGAGCGGATTGAGGTCCAGATCGTCGAGATGGGCCGAACCGCGGCTCACCTGGCTGAGAAGATCGGCACGGCCGATCACCTCGTCGAGCGAACGCGCACCGATCGAGGCGAGGATTTCGCGTACTTCCTGAGCGTAGAAGGTGATGAGGTTCACCACCTTGTCCGCGGAGCCGGTGAACTTGGCGCGCAGCTCCGGGTCCTGCGTGCAGACGCCCACCGGGCAGGTGTTCGACTGACACTGACGGACCATGATGCAGCCCATCGCGATCAGCGCGGCGGTGCCGATGCCGTATTCCTCGGCGCCCATCATCGCGGCCATCACGATGTCGCGGCCCGTGCGCAGACCGCCATCGGTCCGCAGGGTGACGCGTTCGCGCAGGTTGTTCATCGCGAGCACCTGATGCGCCTCGGTCAGACCCATCTCCCACGGGAGACCGGCATATTTGATCGAGGTCGCAGGCGATGCCCCGGTGCCGCCATTGTGGCCCGAGATCAGGATGATATCGGCTTTCGCCTTCGCCACCCCGGCCGCAATCGTGCCGACGCCCGAGGACGCCACCAGCTTCACCGTCACTTTGACCTTCGGGTTGATCTGCTTGAGGTCGTAGATCAGCTGCGCAAGGTCTTCGATCGAGTAGATGTCGTGGTGCGGCGGCGGCGAGATCAGGGTCACGCCCTTGGTCGAGTGCCGCAGACGCGCGATCAGGTCGGTGACCTTCATCCCCGGAAGCTGACCGCCTTCGCCGGGCTTGGCGCCCTGAGCGACCTTGATCTCAAGCTCTTCACAGTGGTTGAGGTACTCGGCGGTCACACCGAAACGACCCGAAGCCACCTGCTTGATCTTCGCCGACGGGTTGTCGCCATTGGGCTCGGGCACGAAATGCGCCGGGTCTTCCCCGCCTTCACCCGAGTCCGACTTCGCGCCGATCCGGTTCATCGCGACGTTCAGCAGCTTGTGCGCCTCGGGCGACAGGGCCCCCAGCGACATGCCCGGCGTCACGAAGCGCTTGCGGATCGAGGTGATCGACTCGACCTCTTCGATCGGCACCGGCTTGCCCAACGATTTGATATCCAGCATGTCGCGGATATGGATCGGCGGGTTCGCCCGCATCATCGAGCTGTATTGCTTCCACAGATCGTAGCTCGCGCGGTTACAGGCCGATTGCAGCATGTGCATCGACTGCGCACCCCAGGCATGGGCCTCGCCGGTGCGGCGGGCCTTGTAGAAGCCGCCGATCGGGAGCACGTCCTGACCGCCTTTCCAGCCCTTGGCGTGCACACCTTCCAGCGCGTGCTGGATACCGTGCAGACCGATGCCGGAGATGCGCGAATGCATGCCGGGGAAGTATTCCGCGACCATTGCGCGGGACAGACCCACGGCTTCGAAGTTCAGACCGCCGCGATAGGAGGAAATCACCGAAATCCCCATCTTCGACATGATCTTCAGCAGGCCGGCGTCGATCGCATCGCGATATTTGCGCATCGCGTCGACCAGCGTGCCGCCCAGGAGGCCGCGGTCGATCCGGTCGGCCAGCGTGTCCTGTGCGAGATAGGCGTTCACCGTGGTCGCACCCGAGCCGATCAGCACTGCGAAGTAATGCGGGTCGATACATTCCGCCGAACGCACGTTGATCGAGCAGAAGGTCCGCAGGCCTTTCTGCGTCAGCCAGCTATGCACGGCCGAGGTCGCGAGGATCATCGGCATCGCGACCTTGTCCTCGTCCTGCTCTTCATCGCTCAGCACGATATGAAGCGCACCCGAGCGCACCGCATCCTCGGCTTCCTGACGAATCCGGGTCAGACCCTCGCGCAGCGCCTCCTGATCGGCATTGGCCGGGAAGGTGCAGTCGATGATCGTCACCTGCTCGCCGAATTCGTTGAGCATGTGATCGAATTCGGAATTCGCGAGGAACGGGCTTTCGAGAATCCAGATCTCGGTCTGCGAGCTATCTTCGTCCAGCACGTTCTTGAGGTTGCCGAACCGCGTCTTGAGCGACATCACCCGGCTTTCGCGAAGCGAGTCGATCGGCGGGTTGGTGACCTGGCTGAAGTTCTGACGGAAGAAATGGCTCAGCGGGCGGTATTGCTTGGACAGAACCGCAGGCGGCGTGTCGTCGCCCATCGAGGCGATGGCTTCCTTGCCGTCCTCGGCCATCGGCGCGAGGATCTGTTCGATCTCTTCGACCGAATAGCCTGCCGCGACCTGACGCTTGCGCAGGGTGCTGCCCGAGAATTTCGGGTTCTCCGGCACGTCCACGAGGATCGCGTTCAGATCGGTGACCTTGCCGACCCATTCGCCGAAGGGCTGAGCGGCGGCCAGTTTGTCCTTGATTTCGGTGTCGTGGTAGAGCTTGCCGTCGCGCATATCGACCGCGATCATCTGACCCGGACCAAGCGCGCCTTTCTCGACAACGCTCGCCTCGTCCACCGGCACCATGCCCGCTTCCGAGCCTGCGATCAGAACGCCGTCACCGGTGATGACATAGCGCAGCGGACGCAGACCGTTGCGGTCGAGACCGCCACAGACCCAGCGACCATCGGTCATCGCGAGCGCGGCGGGGCCGTCCCACGGCTCCATCACGGCGTTGCAATAGGCATACATGTCCTGCCACGCGGAGGGCATAGTGTCGGTGGATTTCGACCACGGCTCGGGGACGAGCATGGTCTTCACCATCGGCGCGTTGCGGCCCGAACGGACCATCAGTTCGAACACCGCATCGAGCGCGCCGGAGTCGGACGCCCCCGCCGGGATGATCGGCTTGATGTCTTCGGCGCTGTCGCCGAAAGCCGAGGAGGCCATGCGGATTTCATGGCTCTTCATCCAGTTGGTGTTGCCCTTGATCGTGTTGATCTCGCCGTTATGCGCCAGCATCCGGAAGGGCTGCGCCAGCCACCATTGCGGGAAAGTGTTGGTGGAATAGCGCTGGTGATAGATCGCGAAGGCGGATTCGAAGCGCTCGTCCTTCAGGTCGGGATAGAATTCCGCGACCTGCTCGGCCAGCATCATGCCCTTGTAGATGATCGAGCGGCACGACAGCGAGCAGATGTAGAGCCCGTTGATCTGTGCCGCGATCGCCGCTTTCTCGATGCGGCGGCGGATGATGTAGAGTTCGCGCTCGAACTGCTCCTCGTCGATATCCTTGTCGTTGCGGATCAGGATCTGCTCGATCTCGGGGCGGGTCGAATTGGCCTTCTCGCCCAGCACTTCGGTGTTCACCGGAACGTGGCGCCAGCCGTAGATGTAGTGACCCATCCGCAGAACTTCGGATTCCACGATCGTGCGGCAGCGCTCCTGCGCGCCGAAATCGGTGCGCGGCAGGAAGACCTGACCGACGGCGACCATTTTCTCCATGTCCGGCTCGTGGCCGGTGCGGCGGATCTGGTCGTAGAAGAAGGGGGCGGGGATCTGGACGTGGATGCCCGCGCCGTCGCCGGTCTTGCCGTCGGCATCGACCGCGCCGCGGTGCCAGATCGCCTTCAGCGCGTCGATGCCGTTCTCCACGACGCGGCGCGAGGCCTTGCCGTCGATCGACACCACGAGGCCGACGCCGCAGGACGCCTTCTCGTCTTCTTCCTTCCACAGTGAATTCTCGTTCATCCACTGGCGTTTCGCTTCCTCGGCGGCCACCCAGGCTTCGTCATATTTGGTCATTGCAGTGCCTCCTTGGAGAAAGAGCGGGAAAGGGGGGCGAGGCTGACTTGCGTGGGCCGAAGATCGGCCTGCGTCATCATCAGGTCGCAGTCATATTCGGGCGTCTCGGTCGAGAAACCGGGATCGCCGGGAAAGTCGAAGCGCACGGGGCTGTCGTCGTAGCTCACGACATCGCCCTGATCGTTCTCGAACCGCTCCGCGCCGCTGAAGAACACGCGATACTTGCGCGAGATATATTGCGTGCCGGTGCGGGTCGCGACGGTCTGGCCGTTCTGGTCATCCTCGCGCAGATCGAAGGTGATCGTCTCGAGCGGGACATCGTCGATGCTGAGCGATTTTCCCGTAAGGGTATCGCTGCCGACAAAGCGGCGCAGCCCGCGAAAATTCGACCGCGTGACGAAATCGTAATCGTCCGTGCCCTCCGACAGGAGCGCCGAGAACGAGGGAGCGTCTTTCGACGCGCCCGGATCGAACACCTCGATCTCGCCGGTATCGGTCGACACGCTTTCGAGCCAGCGCGTTTCGGCATCGATATGGCTCAGGTAATAGATGCCCTCGCCATCGGCGAAGGCGGTCCACAGATCGCCCTCCGGATCGGCGGCGCAGCGGTAGTAATTGGCAACCTGACAGTTATGCATCTGCACGGTCATGAAGACCTCGCAGCCCTGCGGCGGTGCGAAATCCGCGGCATGCGCCGGCAGGGCGCTGAACAGCCCCCCGCAGATCGCCATGCCGAGAAAATTCGACCGCATCGCATGCATTCCTTTTCAGATCGACAGGGCGCGGATCACTCCGCCGCCACCGCCGCCACGTTTTCGAGATAGCGCAGGATCGAGCCCGCTGCTTCGCGCCCGTCGCGGATCGCCCAGACGACGAGGCTCGCGCCGCGCACGATGTCGCCGACTGCGTAGACGCCGGGGATCGAGGTCGCGTGGGTGCCGAATTGAGCCTTCACGGTGCCCCAGCGGGTGGTCTCCAGATCGTCGGCCTCCCAAGCGCCGGGCAGGTCCTCGGGCTCGAAGCCGAGCGCCTTGATCACCAGATCGGCCTCTTCGTCATAGATGCCGCCCTCGATCTTCTCGGGGCTCTGACGGCCGGACGCATCCGGAGCGCCGAGACGCATCTGCTGCACAGAGCAGTTGGTGACCGGGTTGCCCGAGAAGCCCGCAGGCGCGGAGAGCCAGACGAATTCCACGCCTTCTTCCTCGGCGTTTTGCACTTCGCGCTGCGAGCCCGGCATGTTGGCGCGGTCGCGGCGGTAGAGACATTTCACCGACTTGGCGCCCTGACGGATCGCGGTGCGCACACAGTCCATCGCGGTGTCGCCGCCGCCGATGACGACGACGCGCTTGCCTTCCGCGTTCAGCGTGCCGTCTTCGAACTCGGCCACGTCGTCGCCGAAGCTCTTGCGGTTGGAGGCGGTGAGATAGTCGATCGCGCGCACGATCCCGGCGGCATCCGCGCCTTCGTCGGTCAGCTCGCGCGTCTTGTAGACGCCCGTCGCGATCAGAACCGCGTCATGCTTGCCGCGGATCGCGTCGAAGGAAATATCGGTGCCGACATTGCAGTTCAGCACGAACTCGACGCCGCCATCTTCCAGCTGCTTCACGCGCTGCATGACGATGTCTTTCTCCAGCTTGAAGCCGGGGATGCCATAGGTCATCAGCCCGCCCGCGCGGTCGTAACGGTCATAAACGGTGACCTGAACGCCAGCGCGACGCAGCGCGTCGGCGGCCGCCAGACCGCCCGGGCCCGCGCCGATGATGCCGACGCTCTCGGCGCGCTCGGTCGCCGGTTTGATCGGCTTCACCCAGCCCATGTCGAAGGCGGTGTCGGTGATGTATTTCTCGACCGCGCCGATGGTGACGGTGCCGTGGCCCGACTGTTCGATCACGCAATTGCCTTCGCACAGACGGTCCTGCGGGCAGATGCGGCCGCAGATTTCCGGGAAGGTGTTGGTGGCCTGGCTCAGCTCGTAGGCTTCCTGCAGACGGCCTTCGGCGGTCAGGCGCAGCCAGTCGGGGATGTTGTTGTGGAGCGGGCAATGCGTGTGGCAATAGGGCACGCCGCACTGGCTGCAGCGGCTCGCCTGCTCGGCAGCCTTTTCGGCCGCGAATTCGCGATAGATTTCGTTGAAATCATGGGAGCGCACGTTCGCGTCGCGCTTCTGAGGCATCTCTTTCGCCGTCTTGACGAACTTGAGCATCGGTTGCTTGGCCATTGTGGCGCCTCCCTAGAAAACCGGTGGGTGCGCATTGCTACACCGCCTTCCACAGCAATAAAAGTAAGCAAGACTGACCTAAATGCGTGTTTTTTGCGAGAGGCGCGCTGGAAGGCACCTCAAATTCGCTCAAAATAGGTCAGCTTCGTTTACTTTATTGCTGCTTTACCCTGATTTTCTTGAGGATGGCGTGCTGCCGAAAAGCGATTCGCTCCCGGTCAGCCTAGCACACCGACCGCCGCAAGGCTCAGCAAGAGCCCGCCGAACACGATCCGGTAGATCGCGAAGATGGTGAAACGGTGCCCCTGAATGTAGCCAAGGAGCCATTTCACCGCGACGAAAGCCGTGACGGTCGAGACGACGAAAGCGATGCCGAGCCCGGCCCAATCCTCGTTGCCGCCGGTCCCGTCCTTCAGTTGCTTGAGCAATTCGTAACCGCTCGCCGCGTACATGGTGGGAATGCCGACGAGGAAGGCGAATTCGGTCGCCGCGGCCCGGTTCGAGGTGCCCAGAAGCATCGCCACGAAAATCGTCGTCGCCGAGCGCGAAGTGCCCGGAAAGACCCCGGCCACGATCTGCGCAATCCCGACCGCGATCGCGACGCGCCAGAAGATCTGGCTGTTATCGGCCTGCCGATCCGCGACGCGTTCCGCAAACAGCATCCAGAAACCGCCGATCACCAGCGCCCAGGCGACGGGCTGGATCGTTGTCGGCAACTCGAAGCCCATCTTCTTCACGATCAGGCCCAGAACGGCGGTGATCAGAAAAGCGACGGTCAGCTTCGCGAGATAGTCGCGGTTCTCCGGATTGCGCCAGTTGAACAGCAGCTCCATCAGGCGACGCCAGTAGATCAGCGTGACGGCGAGGATCGCCCCGGCCTGAATGACGATATTGTAGGTATCCGAGCGTGTGCCGAGCCAATGTTCGGCAAGAATGAGGTGACCAGTGCTCGAAATCGGGAGGAACTCGGTGATCCCTTCGATGACACCGAGCAAAACATCGTTCAGATAGCTCAAGAATACCGCCTATGTCAGAAGCGCGCCGCAGGCAACGCGGGGAGGAGGGGTTATGTCTTGCGAAGATTCTTCGCGGAAGCTTTGATGTCGTCATATTGGCCACCGGGACGGAAGCGCCACAGGTAACCGGGCATCACAGCTTCCATTGCCATAGGCTGAATTCCGAGATCGGCAAAGCCTTTGGCGCCCTCGGACACGACATTGTCAGCCTGCAGGTTCTTAACCTGATCGCGCGTGAGGATGCGGTTCGTGAACAGCCCGCCGGTGACCGCCTGACCCAGATCGAAGACGCCGCCGAGGATGCTCGCGATCCAGCGCGGCAGCGACAGCACGAGACGGCGGCGGTGAATCACCGTCAGCATCTGCTTCATCAGGTCGTGGAAGGTCTCCACATCCGGCCCGCCGAGTTCATAGGTGCCGGGCGAGACTTCCCCATCCGCCGCCATCACGGCGACCTTCGCGACATCATCGACGAAGACCGGCTGGAATTTCGTGTGGCCACCCGTGATCGGAAGGATCGGGGTGAAGCGCGACATCGAGGCGAATTTGTTGAAGAACCCGTCCTCGTTGCCGAAAATGATCGAGGGGCGCAGGATCACGGCCTGCGGATAGGCATCCAGCACCGCCTTCTCGCCTGCAGCCTTGGTGCGGGCATATTCGCTCTCGCTGTCGGGATTGGCGCCGATGGCCGAGATCTGCACCAGTTTCGGCACATCCATCTCTGCGGCGATCCGCGCCACGCGGCCCGCACCTTCGGCTTGCACGGCGCCGAACTTGTTTTTGCCTTCGTTGACGAGAATACCGACGCAGTTGATCACCGCATCCGCGCCCTGCATTGCCGCGCGCACGCTGGCATCGTCGCGAATATTGCAGAAGACCGGCTCGACTTGCCCGACCGCACCATAGGGTTTGACGAAAAGCGCCTCGTTCGGACGCCGGACCGCAACGCGAATCCGCCAACCGTCCTTTGCCATGCGCTGCGCGATATAGCGCCCGACGAACCCCGAACCGCCGTAGATCGTAACCAGCTTGGACATGGGCAGAGGCCTTTCCTTGCAAGAATTTCGTTCTTTGATTACCGCCTCGCCCCCGCGGGAACAAGGCCAAAGACCCGAAGAGTCGAAGCTTGCGAATTTTTCGTGTCGATCCCCGTTGACAGTCCCAGCGCCGCTCTGTATCTCGCGCTCCACGACACCTGCCCAGGTGGCGGAATTGGTAGACGCGCACGGTTCAGGTCCGTGTGCCGCAAGGCGTGGAGGTTCGAGTCCTCTCCTGGGCACCATTACTCAAAAAGTCGCGCAACTCATCCGGGTTGCGCGACTTTTTCGTTTCCGGGCTGAGCGTTTTCGCGCAGGGACGCGCGCGCTGCGGCTTATTTCCTGCGGAAGAAGCGCGCGCGGTCGTAAAGCGCCTCGAGCCGCGCCATCCGGGCCGAGGTTTCTTCCCAGGTCAGCGACTGAATCGCCGCCATGAGCGTTTCCACGAGAACCTGAATCGCGACCGTCGAATCCCACGCCGAGGGCGCTTCGATCTGCGCCGAGAAGCGATAGCGCGCATGGGCCGCGGCGGGCGAGACCCAAGGGTCGGTGATCAGCACCACTTCCGCGCCCTGCTCGACCGCCATCTCCACCAGTTGCAGCACGCTCGATTCGTAGCGGCGAATGTCGAAAACCAAGAGCACGTCGCCCTTCTGCATCTCCAGAAGCGCGGGCGGCCAGCTGTTCGATAGCGGCTCGAGCAGCTCGACGCCGGGGCGGATCACTTTCATATGCGCCACGAAATAGGCCGCGATCGGGCCGGTGATCCGGCCCCCGGTCGCGAAAATGCGGCGTTTCGGATCGGCCATCAGCGCGGCGGTGGCGTCGAACTCGGCATGGTCGATCTGCTTAAGCGTCGCCTGCAGATTGCCCAGAACCGTATCGGCGAAGCGGTTGATCATATGGGTGTCGGGCGCATCCCCCGCCCAGCGATCGTGTTTGACCAGCGGCGAGACAAGCTGCGCCTCCAACTCGTCGCGCACCGCCTGCTGCAGCCCCGGATAGCCGCCATAGCCCATCTTCTGCGCCAATCGCACCACGGTGGGAGAAGACACTTCGGCCGCCCGCGCCAGTTGCGCCACCGACCCCAGAAGCGCCATCGGATAGTGGCGCAGGATATGTCCGGCGAGTTGCTTCTCGGTCCGGGTCATCTCTTCGATGCCCGTCCGGAGCCTGTCTTCGATGCTTTGCGTCGCTGCTGACAAATCGGGCACCCCCGTGCGAATCAAGTTAGAAATGATTGTAACAGAATTTTCTTCTCTGAAATTTTCTTGACAGATGCGACATGGCGGAGCGAGCCTGACCGCAGGACGCGACGTAGAATCGCGCCGCTCAACAGAGAGGGACCGATTTGAACAGCGCGCATGTAGCGGTGGAAATCGAAGGCGCGGATCGACCGGGTGAGGTCGTTCTGGTCTGCGAACATGCGTCGAATGTTTTTCCGGCGCCTTGGGGCGATCTGGGTCTGACCCCCGATCAGCGCGAGGCGCATATCGCTTGGGATCCCGGCGCGCTGGGCCTTGCGCGCGGTCTGGCGGCAAAACTGCACGCGCCGCTGGTCGCGGCCCGCCAGTCGCGCTTGATCTACGATCTCAACCGCCCGCCGCATCATCCGGGCGCAATGCCCGTGACCTCCGAGATTCACGACATTCCCGGCAATGCGGAGCTTTCGCCCGAGGATCGCAGCGCCCGCACCGAGGCGCTTTACCTGCCGTTCCACGCCGCGCTGCGCGGTCTCATCGCCGAGCGGTTGGCACGCGGCAGGCCGACGACGCTGATCACCGTGCATTCCTTCACGCCGATCTGGTTCGGCAAGCCGCGCGCGGTCGAGCTCGGCGTGATTCACGATTCCGATCCGAGCCTGGCCGAGGCGGTCCTCGATGAAGCCCGCCGTGTGACCCAGCTCGATGCGCGTCTTAACGAACCTTACTCCGGCGCGGATGGCGTCTGTCATACGCTCGCGCTGCACGCCACGCCGATGGGGCTGCCGAATGTCATGCTGGAGCTGCGCAACGATCTGATCGCCGATCCCGCCGCGCAAGAGGCGATGGCCGCGACGCTTGCCCCGGTGCTGCAAGCCGCGCTGTCGCAGATCACCGCAAATAACGGGGAGGCCGCCTGATGCCGCGCTGGAGTGTCGCCTATGTCCGCCTGATCGAAGCGTTCAACCGCCGCTTGGGCAAAGTGGCGATGTATCTGCTCTACGTGATGATGGCGATCATGCTGTTCTCTTCGGTGACGAAGATCTTCGAGATTCCCGCGCTCTGGACGCTCGAAATGGCGCAGTTCACGCTGGTTGCCTATTACATGCTCGGCGCGCCGTGGACGCTGCAGGGCGACACGAACGTGCGGATGGACCTGCTGTATTCCCGCTGGTCGCCGAAAGGGCAGGCCTGGTGGGATGCCTTCACCGTTTTCGCGCTGATGTTCTACCTCGGGATCATGGTCTACTCGGCCTTCGATTCCACGGTCTATTCCTTCGAATATAACGAGCGGAACCCGACCGCGTGGCGCCCGGTGCTGTGGCCGATCAAGGTCATCATCACCTCGGGCTTCGCGCTTCTGTTCCTGCAGGCCGTGGCGCTTCTGATCCGCGATGTCGCGACTATTCGCGGAGAGGAAATCTGATGGATCACAATACCATCGCCCTTTTGATGTTCTCGACGATGCTGCTGATGATGCTGACCGGTCAGCGCGTCTTCGGCGCGATCGGCTTCGTCGCGGTCGTCGCGGCGTTCTGGCTCTGGGGGCCGGGCGGCACGCAGATGGGCTTCGGCTCGGTGATGAAGCTGATGAAATGGACGCCGCTGCTGACGCTGCCGATGTTCGTCTACATGGGCTACGTGATGTCCGAGAGCCGTCTGGCCGAAGACCTCTATCGCATGTTCCACGTCTGGTTCGGGCCCTTACCTGGGGGGCTCGCCATCGGGACGATCATGCTGATGGTGATGATCTCGGTGATGAACGGGCTGTCGGTCGCTGGCATGGCGATCGGGGCAACGATCGCGCTGCCGGAACTGCTGCGCCGGAACTACGACAAGCTGATGATCTCGGGGGTGATTCAGGCCGGGTCGTCCTTGGGCATCCTGATCCCGCCTTCGGTCGTGCTGGTGCTGTTCTCGCTGATCGCGCGGCAGCCGGTGTCGGAACTCTGGCTGGCGGGCGCGGTGCCGGGGCTGCTGATGGCCACGCTTTTCGTCGCCTATATCGTGATCCGCTGCAAACTGAACCCGGACCTTGCACCGCCGATGGATGCGGAAGAGCGCGCCGCGATCACCATGCGCGAGAAGCTGCGCCTGCTGCGCGCGGGCCTGATGCCGGTCTTCATCTTCGTTGCGATGATGGTGCCTTTTCTCAAAGGCTGGGCGAGCCTGACCGAAGCCTCGGTGATCGGCGCGCTGGCGGCTGTCTTCGCGGCGGCGATCAAGCGGCGTTTCACCTGGCAAGTGTTTCAGGTCGCGACCGAGAACACGCTCAAGATCACTGTGATGTTCATGCTGATCATCACCGCGGCGCTGTCCTTCGGGGCCGTGTTCGACGGTCTGGGCGCGGGCCGCGCGATTGAGGATTTCTTCACCGACAGCCTCGGCCTCGGCCCGTGGCAGATCCTGATCCTGATGCAACTGAGCTTCCTCGTGATGGGGATGTTCCTCGACGACACGGCGATGCTGGTGATCGTGGCCCCGGTCTATGTCTCGCTCGCCCGGCATCTGGGCTTCGACATGATCTGGTATGGTGTCCTTTATACCATCACCTGTCAGGTTGCCTATCTGACACCCCCCTTCGGTTATAATCTGTTCCTGATGAAGGCGATGGCGCCGAAGGATTTCACCCTGCCGGTGATCTACGCCTCGGTGATCCCCTTCGTGGGCGTAATGGTTCTGACGCTAATTCTCGTGATGATCTTTCCGCAGCTGGCGCTCTGGCTGCCGCATGCGGTGCTTGGAAGATAACCATAACCCGGAAAAACCGGGATCAACCAACAAGGAGAGAGAGTGATGACGACAAGAAGACAGTTCCTCACCACCGGTGCGGTGGGTGCGGCTGCGGCGGGCCTTGCGGCCCCGGCCGTCGCGCAGACCACACCGATCAAGTGGCGTATGCAGACCTATGCCGGCCCCGCGCTGGCCGAACAGGTCGTGGACAATTGCATCAAGACCTTCAACGAAATCGCCGATGGCGAGATGGAGATCGAACTTTACTACGCCGACCAGCTGGTGCCGACCTCCGAGCTGTTCCGCGCAATGCAGTCGGGCACGATCGACGCCGTGCAATCCGACGATGACTCGATGGCCTCGCCCACCGAAGTCACCGTCTTCGGCGGCTATTTCCCCTTCGGTCTGCGCTACTCGCTCGACGTGCCGACGCTGTTCAACGAATGGGGTCTCAACGAGATCTGGGACGAGCAGTATTCGGCCGTCGGCGTGAAGCACATCTCGGCGGGCTCGTGGGATCCGTGCAACTTCGCCATGAAAGAGCCGGTGAAGTCGCTCGATGATCTCAACGGCAAGCGGGTCTTCACCTTCCCGACCGCCGGGCGCTTCCTCGCGCAATTCGGCGTCGTGCCGGTGACGATCCCGTGGGAAGACGTGGAAGTCGCGCTGCAGACCGGCGAGCTGGACGGCGTCGCATGGTCGGGCATCACCGAGGATTACACCTCGGGCTGGGGCAAGAACGCGCCCTATTTCCTGACCAACAACATCTCGGGCGCGTGGATCGGCCACTTCTTCGCCAACATGGATCGCTGGAACGAAGTGCCGGACCGTCTGAAGACGCTGATGAAGACCTGCTTCGACCAATCGCATTACCACCGCCAGTACTGGTACTGGTCGGGCGAGGCGAAGCTGCGCGTCGAAGGCACCGAGATGGAGCTGACGACCATTCCGGACGCCGAGTGGCAGAAGGTCGAAGACGCCGCCCACAAGTTCTGGGACGAGATCGCGGCCGAGAGCGAATTGAAGGCCAAGGTCGTCGACATCTTCAAGAAATACAACGCGACGATGGCGAAGGCAGGCCCGCCCTATCGCTGCGGCTAAGCAAAGCGGGGGCGGCGGAAACGCTGCCCCTACGACGCAACATTTGCCCTCTTGTGGGGCCCCGCACCGCGCGGCAATCTCGCGCGGTGATCTTGATCCCGGAGGAACTCATGTCGCGCAAATTATCGTTCGACGCGCTCAAGAAATCGGTCAATGCAGGCGAGGTCGATACGGTCATCGCAGCCCTTGTGGATATGCAGGGACGGCTTCAGGGCAAGCGGTTCCACGCGGCGCATTTCATCGACAGCGCATGGGAAGAGACCCATTGCTGCAACTACCTGCTGGCGACCGACATGGAGATGGTCACCGTGCCGGGCTATGACGCGTCCAGCTGGGAGCGCGGCTACGGCGATTACGTGATGAAGCCCGACATGGAGACGCTGCGGCTGATCCCGTGGGTTCCGGGCACGGCGCTGGTGATCTGCGATCTGCTCGATCATCACAGCCACGAGCCGATCCCCCATTCGCCGCGCCAGATGCTGAAATCGCAGCTCAAGCGCGCCAAGGACATGGGCTTTGAAGTGATGATGGCGACCGAGCTGGAATTCTTCCTGTTCGAGGAAAGCTATCCGCAGCTTTTCGACGCGGGCTATCCCGATCCGACCCCGGTCGCGCGCTACAATGTCGACTATTCGCTGATGGGCAATTCGCGCGCCGAACCGGCGATGCGGGCGATGCGCAACGCGCTTTATGCGGCGGGCGTGCCGGTCGAATGCTCCAAGGGCGAGGCCGAATGCGGTCAGGAAGAGCTGAACGTGAAATATGCGGGCGGGCTTCAGACCGCCGACATGCATGTGCTGGTCAAGCAATGCGCCAAGGAAGTCGCGCAGTCCCACGGGCTCTCGGCGACCTTCATGGCGAAATACCACACTGACAAGGCGGGCTCGTCGAGCCATGTGCACCAGTCGCTCTGGAAGGGCGGCAAACCTGCCTTCTTCGACAAGGACGCGCCGAATGGCATGTCCGAACTGATGCACCAGTTCCTCGCCGGTCAGCTGACCCATGCGCGTGAGATCACCTATTTCCTCGCGCCCTATACCAACAGCTACAAGCGCTTCTGCGAGGGGCTTTTCGCGCCGACGAAAGCGGTCTGGTCTTTGGACAACCGCACGGCGGGCTTCCGCATCTGCGGCGAGGGCACGAAATCCATCCGCGTCGAATGCCGCATCGGCGGGGCCGACCTGAACCCCTATCTCGCCTGCGCGTCGCTTCTCGCGGCGGGGCTCGCCGGGATCGAGGGCGAGATGGACCCGGGCCCGGAAGCCGCGGGCGACATCTACAAGGCGGGCGAAGTGACCGAGGTGCCGAAATCGCTGACCGAGGCGCTGGGCGCTCTGGAAGGTTCGGACATGCTCAAATCCGCCTTCGGCGAGGACGTGATGGCCCATTACGTGCGCGCCGCCCGCTGGGAAATCGAAGAACAGAACCGAGTTGTGACCGACTGGGAGCGGATGCGCGGTTTCGAACGCGCCTGAGTTTTGACAGACCCGCGGGGCCCTACACCCCGCAAGGAGACATGATGACCAAGACCCTGAAATGTATCTCGCCCGTCGACGGGCAGGTCTATGCCGAACGCGACGCGCTGAGCGCCTCCGACGCGCAGGCACTGGCAGCAGGCCTTCGCGCCGCGCAGCCCGCATGGGCCGAGCGCCCGCTGTCCGAGCGTATCGCGCTCGTCGAGGCGGGCATCGCCAAGCTCAACGAGATGAAGGATCTCGTGATCGAGGAGCTCGCGTGGCAGATGGGCCGCCCGACCCGCTATGGCGGCGAATTCGGCGGCATGAACGAGCGCGCGGGCTACATGGCCTCGATCGCCGAAGAGGCGCTGGCCCCGATGGTGGTCGAGCAGAGCGACAGCTTCCTGCGCCAGATCGCGCGCGAGCCGGTCGGCGTCGTCTTCATCATCGCGCCGTGGAACTACCCCTATATGACGGTGATCAACTCGCTGGTCCCGGCCCTGATCGCGGGCAACACGGTGATGTTGAAGCACGCGACGCAGACCATGCTGGTGGGCGAGCGCATCGCCGAAGCCTTCCACGCGGCGGGCGTGCCGCAGGACGTGTTCCAGAACGTCTACCTGACGCATGAGGTGTCGGAAGAGCTGATGGGCGCGAAGGCGTTCGATTTCGTCAACTTCACCGGCTCGGTCGGTGGCGGCCGCGCGGTGGAGCGCGCGCTGGCAGGCACCTTCACCGGGCTGGGCCTCGAACTGGGCGGCAAGGATCCGGGCTATGTCGCGGCGGATGCCGATCTGGACGCGGCGGTCGACGGGCTGATGGATGGCGCGCTGTTCAACGCGGGCCAGTGCTGCTGCGGGATCGAGCGGATCTACGTCCATGCCAGCCTCTACGACGCCTTCGTGGAAAAGGCCGCCGCTTGGGCGAGCAAGCTGACCCTCGGCAATCCGTTCGAGCCGGAAACGACGCTGGGCCCGATGGCGAACAAGCGTTTCGCCGAAGTGGTGCGTGGCCAGATCGAGGATGCGATCACCGATGGCGCGAAGCCGTTGCTCGACCCCGAGCTGTTCCCGGCAGACGATGGTGGCGCCTATCTCGCGCCGCAGATCCTCGTCGACGTGAACCACGAGATGCGCGTGATGCGCGAGGAAAGCTTCGGTCCCGTCGTCGGCATCATGCCGGTGAAGGATGACGAGGAAGCGATCGCCGCGATGAACGATTGCGATTACGGGCTGACCTGTTCGATCTGGACCGCCGATCCCGCCCGCGCCGAGGCGATGGGCAAGCGGCTGCAGACCGGCACCGTCTTCATGAACCGCTGTGACTATCTCGACCCGGCGCTGTGCTGGACCGGCTGCAAGGAAACGGGCCGTGGCGGCTCGCTTTCGGTGCTGGGCTATCACGCGCTGACGCGTCCGAAATCCTACCATCTCAAGAAGGTGACGAAATGACTGCCCCCACCGCAAACTGGTCCTATCCGACCACGATCAAATTCGGCCCCGGCCGGATTTCGGAACTGGCCGATCACTGCAAATCCGTGGGTATCGCGAAGCCGCTTCTGGTGACCGACAAGGCGCTGGCCGCGCTGCCGATCACCGCCGGGGCGCTCGACGTGCTGGACGCGGCGGGCCTTGGCCGCGCTGTCTTCTCCGAGGTCGATCCGAACCCGAACGAGGGCAACATGGCCGCCGGGATCGAGGTCTTCAAAGCGGGCGGCCATGACGGCGTGATCTGCTTCGGCGGCGGCTCCGCGCTCGATCTGGGCAAGATGATCGCGCTGATGGCAGGGCAGGACGCTTCGCTGAGCGTCTGGGATCTGGAGGATATCGGCGACTGGTGGACGCGCGCCAATGGTGATGCCATCGCGCCGATCATCGCGGTGCCGACGACCGCCGGGACCGGCTCGGAAGTGGGCCGCGCGGGCGTTCTCACCAATTCCGAGACCCATAAGAAGAAGATCATCTTCCACCCCAACCTGATGCCCGCGATCACGATCTGCGATCCGGAGCTGACGGTCGGTATGCCGCCCTTCATCACGGCGGGCACCGGGATGGACGCGCTGGCGCATTGCCTCGAGGCGTTCTGCAGCCCGCATTACCACCCGATGAGCCAGGGCATCGCACTCGAAGGGATGCGGCTCGTGTTCGAGAACCTGCCGCGCGCCTATACGACGCCGGACGATCTGGAGGCGCGCGCCAACATGATGTCGGCGGCGGCGATGGGCGCGGTGGCGTTCCAGAAGGGCCTCGGCGCGATCCACTCGCTGAGCCATCCGGTCGGCGCGGTCTACGGCACCCATCACGGCACGACCAATGCCTGCGTGATGCCGATGGTGCTCGACTTCAACCGCGCCGCCATCGAGGAGCGGATCAACCGCGCGGCGGCTTATCTGGGCATCGCGGGCGGCTTCGAGGGCTTCAAGGCCCGGATCGAAAGCCTGCGCACCGAATTGTCCATCCCGGCGAACCTGACCGAGATGGGCGTGAAGCGCGAAGATCTCGACATGCTCGTCGCGATGGCGCTGGAAGATCCGTCCTGTGGCGGCAACCCGGTCGAGATGACGGCCGAGAATACCCGCGCGCTTTTCGAGGCGTGCCTTTGATATCGGCGCGAGCGGGGGCTGCGGCCCTCGCTCGTCGGCGCGGATCACGCGTCTGTAACTAGTGTTGATGAGGAATTTTGCTTCAACATCTGTACTGCCAAAAATCTGTTACAACGCCCGCATAAAGGGTCGCCGATGCCGGAGCCAACCGGACGGCACAACCGTCGAAAGACATTAGCTCGGGGGAGACAGGACCGCATGAGGCGGCACCGCCCTCCATCAACGGGGAGAGACCTGAAAATGACCTTCAAGTTCCGTTATCTTGCAGCGGCCAGCGCCATGGCCCTTGCTGCCAGCACCGGCGTCAGCTTCGCCGACAGCATGGATGACCTCTACGCTGCTGCGAAAGAAGAAGGCAGCCTGACCACGATCGCGCTGCCGCATTCGTGGTGCAACTACGCGGGCGTGATCGACGGCTTCAAGAAGAAGTATCCCGGGATCACCGTGAACGAACTGAACCCCGATGCGGGCTCGGCTGACGAACTCGAAGCGATCCGCGCCAACAAGGACAACAAGGGTCCGCAGGCGCCCGACGTGATCGACGTGGGCCTTTCCTTCGGCCCGGCGGCCAAGGACGAGGGGCTGATCCAGCCCTACAAGGTCTCGACCTGGGACACGATCCCGGACAGCGCCAAGGATGCTGAAGGCTACTGGTATGGCGACTATTACGGCGTGCTGTCGTTCGCGGTGAACAAGGACATCGTCGACAATGTGCCGCAGGACTGGTCGGACCTGCTCAAGCCGGAATACGCGAACTCGGTGGCTCTCGCGGGCGATCCGCGCGCCTCGAACCAGGCGATCCTCGGCGTTCTGGCCGCGGGCGTCGCAGCAGGCGGCGAGCCGGGCAAAGCCTCGGGTGAAGCCGGCCTGAAATACTTCGCCGAGATGAACAAGAACGGCAACTTCGTGCCCGTCATCGGCAAGACCGGGACGCTGGCACAGGGCGCGACCCCGATCGTCGTCGAGTGGGACTATAACGCTCTGGCCGGTCGCGACACGCTGAACGGCAACCCGCCGGTCGACGTCGTCGTGCCGAAATCGGGCGTTGTCGCCGGTGTCTACGTTCAGGCGATCTCGGCCTATGCGCCGCACCCGAACGCAGCCAAACTCTGGATGGAATACCTCTATTCGGACGAAGGTCAGCTCGGCTGGCTGGAAGGCTATTGCCACCCGATCCGCTTCAACGACCTGTCGGCCAACGGCAAGGTTCCGCAGAAGATGCTCGACGCGATGCCGCCCGCCGAGGGCTACGCCAAGGCGGTCTTCCCGTCGCTCGACGCGCAGGCTGCGAACAAGGAAGTCGTGACCGGCGGCTGGGATAGCGTCGTCGGCGCGAACGTCCAGTAACCGAACCCGCATAAACACACGCCCCGCGCCTGATCGCGCGGGGCGACTTTATTAGAAATTCTGTAAGGCGAGGCCCGATGCAAAGCCGCAAGCTGCCGCTGACTTGGGTGGGGATGGTTCCCTTCACGCTCTTCGCGCTTTTGTTCCTGATCGCACCGACGATGTATATCGTGGTGGGCGCGTTTAGGACGAGTGACGGGGGCTTCACGCTGTCGAACCTCGTGAACCTGTTTCAACCGACGATCCTCGCGAGCTACTGGATCTCGATCAAGATCAGCCTCGCCACTGCGCTTGTAGGCTGCCTGATCGGCTTCGCGCTGGCTGCCGCCGTCACGCTGGGCGGCCTGCCGAACTGGCTGCGCGGCCCGGTGATGACCTTCTCCGGCGTGGCCTCGAACTTCGCAGGCGTGCCGCTGGCCTTTGCCTTCCTCGCGACACTGGGGCGTCTGGGTCTCGTGACCGTGCTGCTGAAGTCGTGGTTCGGCTTCAACATCTACACGCATGGCTTCAACCTGCTCAGCTTCTTCGGTCTGACGATCACCTATCTGTTCTTCCAGATCCCGCTGATGGTTCTGATCATCACCCCCGCGCTGGACGGTCTGAAGCGCGAATGGAAAGAGGCGGCGAGCATCCTCGGCGCGACCGGCTTCCAATATTGGCGCATCGTCGCGCTGCCGATCCTCTGGCCGTCGCTGCTGGGCACGCTGGCGCTGCTGTTCGCCAACAGCTTCGGCGCGGTGGCGACGGCCTATGCGCTCACCGGCTCGTCGATGTCGATCGTGCCGATCATGCTTTACGCGCAAATCCGCGGCGATGTGCTGCAGGACCCGCATTTGGGCTACGCGCTGGCCTTCGGGATGATCGTCATCACCGGCCTCGCCAACCTCGCCTATGTCTGGCTCCGCGTACGCTCCGAAAGGTGGATGCGATGAAATCCAAGAAACTCTGGTCCTGGCTCGCGCTGGCTTTCGGCGCGCTCTATTTCGCGCTGCCGTTGCTCGGTACGCTGGAATTCTCGCTGCGCGCGCGGCGCGGGGTCTATTCGCTCGACGCTTACCGCTCGGTGCTGGCCGATCCGCAATTCCGCGAGACCTTCAGCTACTCCGTCGTGATGGCGATCTTCACGATCCTCGTGGGCGCGCTGATCGTGGTGCCGACGGCCTATTGGGTGCGTCTCAAGCTGCCGCATTGGCGCCCGGTGGTGGAGTTCATCACGCTCCTGCCGCTGGTGATTCCGCCGATCGTGATCGTCTTCGGCTATATCCGGCTCTACAACACCTCGTCGATCCTGCCGATGACCGGCACGACGACGGGCACCAACCTCCTGCTGATGCTGGGCTACGCCACGCTCTCGCTGCCTTACATGTATCGCGCGGTCGATACCGGGCTGCGCACGATCGATGTCGGCACGCTGACCGAAGCCGCGCAAAGCCTCGGCGCCGGGTGGAGCACGATCCTCGCCCGCGTCATCCTGCCGAACGTGCTGGTCGCGGTGCTCTCGGGCGCCTTCATCACCTTCGCCATCGTCATCGGCGAGTTCGTCCTCGCCTCGCTCCTCAACCGGCCGGCATTCGGCCCCTACATGCAGCTGACCGGCGCGAATAAGGCTTACGAGCCCGCCGCGCTTGCGGTGATCGCCTTCTCGATCACCTGGATCTGCATGGGGCTGATCCAACTCGTCACCCGGTTTTCCAAACATACGAACGCAAAGCGGTAACCCATGGCCTCTCTCGAGATCGAACATCTGGAAAAATCCTTCGGCGCGAACCGCGTGGTGAAGGATTTCAACCTCTCCATCGAAGAGGGCGAATTTATCTCGCTGCTCGGCCCGTCGGGCTGCGGCAAGACGACCGTGCTGCGGATGGTGGCGGGCTTCGAGAGCCCCTCGGGCGGCGCGATCCGCATCGGTGGGCAGGACGTGACGCATCTGGGGGCGAACCAGCGCAATATCGGCATGGTGTTCCAGGCCTATGCGCTGTTTCCCAACCTGACCGTCGCGCAGAACGTGGGCTTCGGGATGCGCGTGGCGAAACGTCCGCGCGCCGAGATCAAGGCCCGTGTGGCCGAGATGCTGGAGCTGATCGGCCTGCCCGATCTGGGCAATCGCTATCCGTTCCAGCTGTCGGGCGGGCAACAGCAGCGTGTGGCGCTGGCCCGCGCGCTCGCGATCCAGCCGCGCGTGCTGCTGCTCGACGAGCCGCTTTCCGCGCTTGACGCGAAGATCCGCGTCTCCTTGCGCGAGGAAATCCGCGACATTCAGCGCCGTCTGGGCATCACCACGATCTTCGTAACCCACGATCAGGAAGAGGCGCTGTCGATCTCGGATCGGGTGGTGGTGATGAATGGCGGTGTGGCCGAGCAGATCGGTGCGCCCTTCGAGATCTACAACCAGCCGAAGACCCGTTTCGTCGCGCAATTCGTCGGCACGCTGAACGCGCTCGAGGCCGAAGTGGCCGATCCGGCGCGCGGCGCTCTGCGCGTCGGCAATACCGAGGTGATCCTGTCCGAGCCGGTCACCGCGGGCCAAGGCGCTCCAGTCACGCTGGCTGCGCGGCCCGAAGTTCTGGCGCTGGGCCGCCGCGAGGGCAATGACACGGTGTTCACCGGGCGGATCGTCGAGACGCATTTCCTCGGCTCGATCCTGCGGGTGAGAATGGAAGTGGAAGGGCAGCTTATCGCGCTCGACACGTTCAACCGCCCCGGCAATCCGCCGCCCAAGGTCGGCACCGAGGCCGAGGTCAGCGTCGCAAGCAGCGATCTGCTGGTTCTGGCCGACTGACGACGAGAAAACACGCCTGCGCCCCTCTTTTTTCCGGGTTTTCGGACCCGGAGTCGCTTCTGCCGCGTTGCCGATAGAACGCAACTTGCGACCGATGCAGAAGGATGAAAATGGAGTGGCTCGTCGATCATAATCAGGTGGTGAGTATCGCGGTGCAGATCGTCACCGCGCTCGTCTGGATTATCTATCTGCAACTTCTGCTGCAGAATTTCCGGCGGGAGCGTCGCTCGAAACTGCTGCTCACCCGGGTCGCGGGCGGCCATGAGCGCGGGCACCTGATGCTGGGCAATATGGGCGCCGAGCCGATTTTCGTGAAAGCCCTTCTGGCCGATCTCGTGATCGACGGGAAAACCTATCATTCGATCGCCAGCGATTCCGGCGGGTTTGCCCCATTCGCGGAGTCCAGCCCCAACGAGTCGATCAAGGGCCCGCTGAAAACCGCGGAATATCGCGATCTCGGCCGCATCTCCGATCTTGTGGACGTCGCATTGGAATTCTCGGACCTTCCCGAAGACGCGAAACGGGTGGAAACGGTGGTTTTCACCGTTCTGGCAGAGGGAAGTCGCGACAATATCCTGACCGCCGGGCGGCTCTGTCTCGATGTCTATCACGCCGGCGAGCACCAGCGCTTCTTGCCGCAGACCTCATCGACGGTGCAACTGCGCAGTTTCCGCAAACGTCGCGAATTGGCGTCGCGGCTGAAGGAAATGCTGGAGCACGAAGCGCGCGCTTTCCTGACCAGCGAAGACGGCCAACGCCGCGAGCGTGGCGCAGAGCTGCAACAGCTGCGACACCGCCAGAGACAAAGCGAAAAGGATCGCCAGACTGACGCTCCGCACGAGGCCGCCGGATGAGGCTTTGCGAGACCTGTCGTCCGATATAACCGAACACGGCGCGCCGTTCCGGCTTCAGGCGCCAAAGGAGACATCATGTTCAACTGGATCACCGGCGTCATCGCGTCCTTCGGCTATTTCGGCATCGCGGGGCTGATGCTGCTGGAGAACGTGTTTCCGCCGATTCCGTCCGAGCTGATCATGCCACTCGCGGGCTATATGGCGGCGCAGGGGAAATTCTCGCTGACTGGGCTGATCGTCGCGGGCACCATCGGTTCGGTGCTGGGCGCGCTCCTTTGGTACTGGATCGGCCTCAAGATCGGGATCAAGCGCCTGTGCCACCTGTCGAGCCGCCATGGCCGCTGGATCGGCATCACCCCGCGCGACATTACCCGGACCAAGAAATGGTTCGACAAACACGGCTGGGTGGGCGTGTTCTTCGGACGCATGCTTCCCGGCGTCCGCACGTTGATCTCGGTGCCGGCGGGCATGGCGCGGATGCCGTTTGTCCCGTTCCTCGCATACACCACGCTGGGCAGCGCGCTCTGGACCGCATTGCTGACCGTCGCGGGCTATCTGCTCGGAAAGCAGTACAGCGAAGTCGCAAGCTGGGTGAACCCGGTCTCGACCGGCGTGATCGTGGTGCTCGTCCTGCTCTACGCCTATCGGGTGATCACCTGGAAGCCGCTGAGAGAGACCGACGACCCCAGCGGCGCCACGCCCGCGCACGAGAGCTGAACTTCCGCGCGCGAGCGACACCTAAGCCGGGTTTTGCCATCTCGCGTTGGCAAGAACGCGGCAAAAGGCTTATATGCCCGGCAAGACGTTAAAGAAGGACACGCCGTGGCAATCCACCTGCATCAAAACGACCTTCCCGACGGGCTCGATCTCGGTCCCGTCGTGGCCATCGACTCCGAGACGATGGGCCTCGACCCGCGCCGCGACCGGCTCTGCCTCGTGCAGCTTTCGGCGGGCGATGGCGACGCGCATCTGGTGAAGATCGCCCAAGGTCAGACCGAAGCGCCGAACCTGTGCCGCATGCTGGCCGATCCGTCGGTGGAGAAGCTGTTCCACTTCGCGCGCTTCGACGTGGCCGCGCTCTACAATGCGTTCGGGGTGGAGACGAAGCCGGTTTTCTGCACCAAGATCGCCTCGAAAATGGTGCGGACCTTTACCGATCGCCACGGGCTGAAAGTGCTGGTGCAGGAGCTTGTCGGCGTCGACATCTCCAAGCAGCAGCAAAGCTCGGACTGGGGCGCGGCGGAGCTGACCGACGCGCAGATGGAATATGCGGCCTCGGACGTGCTCTACCTGCATCAGATCAAAGCCGAACTCGTGGCACGGCTGGAGCGCGAGAACCGGCTCGGACTGGCGCAGGCCTGTTTCGATTTCCTGCCGACGCGTGCGAAGCTCGATCTGCTGGGCTGGGATGAACCCAATGACATCTTCCACCACTGATTATTCCGACATCGCCCGTCGCGTGATCGGCATCGAGGTCGCCGGGCTGGAAGCCTTGGCGGCGAGCCTCGATGGCGAGTTCTCGCGCGCGGTGGCGATGATCCTAAAGACCGAGGGGCGCGTGATCGTCTCCGGCATGGGAAAATCGGGCCATATCGGGCGCAAGATCGCGGCGACGCTGGCCTCGACCGGGACACCTGCGCATTTCGTGCATCCGGCGGAGGCGAGCCACGGCGATCTGGGTATGGTCACCCGGCACGATCTGGCGCTGGTCCTGTCGAATTCCGGGGAGACGCCGGAGCTTGCCGATATGATCGCCCATACGCGGCGCTTTCAGATTCCGCTGATCGGCGTCGCGAGCCGCCCGGACTCGACCCTGCTGCGGCAGGCCGATCTGGCGCTGGTGCTGCCCAAGGCCGAGGAAGCCTGCGGGACGGGCGTGGTGCCCACCACCTCGACGACGATGACGCTCGCGCTGGGCGATGCGTTGGCCGTCGCTTTGATGGAGCATCGCGAATTCACCGCCGAGCATTTCCGCACCTTCCATCCGGGCGGCAAGCTGGGTGCGCGCCTGTCGAAAGTCTCTGACCTGATGCATCGCGATATGCCGCTGGTGGCGGAAGACACGCCGATGCCCGATGCGCTCTTGATGATGAGCCAGAAGGGTTTCGGCGTGGTCGGCGTCACCGACGAGGCGGGCCGCCTGACCGGGATCGTCACCGACGGCGATTTGCGGCGTCATATGCAGGGTCTGCTGGAGCATAAGGTCTCGGAGGTGATGACCGCCAATCCGCGCACCATTGCGCCCGGGCAACTGGCCGAGGCCGCCGTGGCGCAGATGAACGAGCGCAAGATCACCGCGCTTTTCGTGGTCGAAGATGAAAAGCCCGTGGGCTTCCTGCAGATCCATGACTGCCTGAGGGCCGGGATCGTCTGATGATGTATGACAACAGCCATACGCGACTGGTGAACTGGGCGAAGATCGTCCTGCCGCTGCTCGCGCTGGCGCTGTTGTCGACGATCTTTCTCGTCTCGCGCCGGATCGATCCGAGCGCCGCGATTCCCTATGCCAAGGTCGATGTCGAGAAGCTCGCGCGCGAAAATGCGGTCACCCGGCCCGAATATTCCGGCGTGACCGATACCGGTGCGACGCTGTCGGTGACCGCCGCGCAGGCCCGAACCCAGCCCCAGCAGGATCAGGGCGCGAGTGCCGATCAGGTCGCGGCGAAGCTGACCGCGCCCGATGGCCATGTCACCGATCTGAACGCGAATAAGGGTCTATTCCAGCCCAATTCGAACCGGATCGATCTGATTGGCAAGGTCGCGATGCAGACCTCCGACGGCTACCGGGTGAACTCCGACAAGGTCGAGTTGCAGACCGATAGCAGTATCCTGACCTCGCCCGGCCCGATCCATGGAACGTCCCCTTTCGGAACGCTCGATGCGGGCTATATGCAGATGGTCCCGACGGCGGATGGCAGCAGTCACGATCTTGTTTTCAAACAGGGTGTGAAGCTGGTATATCAGCCGCAACAATGAGGGTGTGGATGTTTCGAGCGCGTTTCTTCACCGCCTGTGCGATGGCGGTTTCGTTCCCGGTTCTCGTGATGGCGCAAAGCGTCGATTTCGGCGGGCTGCGCGCCGACAAGACCGCTCCGGTCGAAGTCACGGCCGACTCGCTCAACGTCAATCAGGAAAGCGGTCAGGCGGTGTTCTCCGGCAATGTGGAGGTCACGCAGGGCGACATGCACATGAAAGCCGCCGAGCTTGAGGTGTTCTACGCCAGCGACAAACGCACCGAGATCACGAAGCTGCACGCGACGGGTGGCGTCACGCTGGTGTCGCCGACCGAGGCGGCCGAGGCCGACGAAGCCGTCTACGACGTGAAGGCGGGCACCGTCGTGATGACCGGCAAGGTGCTGCTGACCCAAGGCGACAACGTGATGTCCGGCAACAAGCTCAACGTCGATCTGAGCACCGGCGCCGGCACGATGGACGGGCGTGTGCGCACGCTTCTGAAGCCCGCCGGGAGCAAGTGATGGCCGAGGATGCCGTCAAAAGCGACGCCGGGCTGGCCCCGGTCGCGGGCCAAGGCGGTTTGCAGGTCCGGGGGCTGCGCAAGAGCTACAAGCGCCGCCCCGTGATTCGCGACGTCTCGCTCGACCTGTCGCGTGGCGAGGTCGTGGCGCTTCTGGGGCCGAACGGTTCGGGGAAAACTACCTGTTTTTACAATATCGCCGGTCTGATCCGCCCCGATGCGGGTGAGGTTCTGATCGACGGGCGCGATGTGACGGGGCTGCCGATGTATCGCCGCGCCCGGCTCGGGATCGGTTATCTGCCGCAGGAAGCCTCGATTTTCCGCGGGCTTTCGGTCGAAGACAACATCATGGCGGTGCTGGAGGTGGCGGAATCAGATCCCCATACCCGCCGCGAGCGTCTGGAAGAACTGCTGGGCGATTTCTCGATCGGCCATTTGCGCCAGGCACCCGCGCTGGCGCTGTCGGGCGGCGAGCGTAGACGCTGCGAAATCGCGCGCTGTCTGGCCGCCGATCCGAAATATCTGCTGCTGGATGAACCCTTTGCGGGCGTCGATCCGATCGCGGTGTCGGAGATTCGCGCGCTCGTCGCGCAGCTCAAGGATCGCGGTATCGGCGTTTTGATCACCGATCACAATGTGCGCGAAACGCTCGAGATCGTAGATCGCGCCTATATTCTGCACGACGGGACGGTGCTGATGTCGGGCACCGCGGAAGAGGTTGTGCAGGACGAAAACGTCCGCCGGGTCTATCTCGGCCAGCATTTCCGCATCCTCTGATCGTGATCGAAGGGACGCCGACCGCACCTCTCTCCAGCGGCAGTTTTGCACCGCAGCGAGGGAGACCCGTTGACACCCCCCGCGATCCATCCCCAAATACATAAGAGATGCGTAATGTTCGCCCCCACTCCCCGGGCGCGCTTGCGGCCCCCGAGAGGGGTCCGGCGCGCGGAAGGTCCCCGAAAGAGGGCCCGGGCGAATTCAGACTCAACGCGACTTTCCAAGAGATTAACCGGCCCGAAACCCCTGCCGAGGAGGCTGGGGTCACTGGCCCAATGCGTGAAGGAGGAAATCCATGCGTTACCAAATCACCGGCAAACAAATCGATGTCGGAGAGGCCCTGCAATCTCATGTGAAGTCGGAGCTGGGCGAGGTCGCCGAGAAATACATGCAGCGTCCCACCGACGCGCAGATCACCTTCTCGCGCGATGCGCATGAGTTTATCTGCGAGGCGACGGTGCACCTGTCCACCGGGCTCACCGCCTCGGCCAAGGGCCATGCCACGGAAATCTATGCGGCCTTCGATGCGGCGCGCGAAAAGATGGACAAGCAGCTGCGGCGTCACAAGCGCAGATTGAAAGATCATCACCGCGACCGTGCCGAACCAGTTGAATTCGAAGCCGCAGGTCTGTATGTGCTCGCCTCGGAAGAGGATGACGATACCGGCGAGACGCGTGAAGGCGCTCCGATGATCGTAGCCGAGATGGAAACCAAGGTTCCCACTCTCTCGGTCGGTGAAGCGGTCATGCAGATGGAGCTGTCTGATGCGTCGCTACTCGTCTTCCGCAACGAGAAACATGGCGGGGTCAACGTCGTTCATCGGCGTGAAGACGGCAATGTCGGCTGGATCGACCCGCGCAACAGCAAATGAGCGGCCCGGAACGGGCGCGGAGTAGACGAGTTCATGGACCTATCTAAACTTCTCGTGCCTGGCGCGGTCAAAGTGCTGTCGAATGTCACGAGCAAGAAACGCCTGTTTCAGGATCTCGGTGACATCGCGGCGGCGTGCTACAAGATCGACGCCGCGGAGACTGTCGATGCGCTGCAGGAGCGTGAAAGCCTCGGGCCGACCGGTGTCGGCCACGGCGTTGCGCTTCCGCATGCGCGGCTCGAGGGGCTGAGCGAAGTCGTGGGTGTCTTCCTGCGTCTGGAAAAGCCGCTCGATTTCGACGCGGTGGACCGGCTGCCGGTCGATCTGGTCTTCGCGCTCTTCGCGCCGAAGGATTCCGGGGTCGAGCATCTCAAGGCGCTGGCCCTCGTGTCGCGCACGATGCGCGATCCGGAAACCTGCGAGAAGCTGCGGGCGAATACCGATCCGTCGACGCTGCACGCAGTGCTGACGGAGGCGCAGAGCCGTCAGGCGGCCTGAACCGGTCTCGAATGAAAATCGAAAAAGCGCGTCGGTTCGCCCGGCGCGCTTTTTTCATGGCACAGGCTCAGTCGCGCCAGTTGCCGAAGCCGAACTGCATCATGTCACGCGTATAGGTCTCGCGCGCGGCGGCCTCGAGGTCGGGCGTCCAGATATCGGCGAGCTTGATCGAGGCGGTGTCGGTCTCGCCGGGCGCGAAGGCAGGGGCCTCCACCCCGGCCATGCTGGCGAGATAGGCGAAGTCCTCCGCCATCCGCTCCTCGCGCACCAGAAGGTCGGGCAGGGCGAATTGGCCGATCCCCTGAAGCGCCGCCGATTGCGTCGCCCAGAGCGTGTTCACCGGCAGGCTCGTCTGGTTCGCGAGATTGGATTTGAGCCAGCCCAAGAAGGCGATCAGCGCCTCGGCATAATCGGCGGGCGCGATGCTCTGCCCCTCCTTCGGGATCGGCAGCTTGTAGCTTTGACGCAGGACGGCGCGGGTCTCGTCCATATTGTCCCAGTTGAGCACCGCATTGAACGCGAGATGCGCGCGCATCAGCGGGTGGCGCAGCACGGTGAAGCTGCGATGGCCGGGATGGCGGCGTTTCCACTGGCGCAGGGTCTTCTGGCTGAACCCTTCGACCAGTTCGCCGGTCGTCGCCAGCCAGTCGCGGATCGGCGCATCCATCGCGGGCCGGAGCGGCATATAAAGCAGCCCCGCCTGGCTCGCGATGAAACCGGGGACGCCGGGACCGCGCCGGGGCTCGAAATTCGGGGTTTTCGACAGGTTGAACCGGTCGAGCCGCGCCAGCGACGCCTCCATCCCCGGGAAATTCGCGACCTTCGCCTCCAGCGGCTCGGGGTTCTGCACCTTCAGGGTCTCGGGCAGCTTGTCGAGCCGCCCCGCGACGCCCAACCAATTCGCCAGACCGTTGAGCACCTCGACCGACTGCGCATCCTCGTAATCGATATAGAAGGCCGTCTGCCCCGAGCGTTGCAGCGCGTTTTGCAGCGTCACCTGAAAGTCCTGCAGCCCTTCCAGATGGGCCTCGAACTCCTCCGCGTCGAAACGCGCCTTCGTGGCCTTGCGGTGCTTCGCATCGCCCAGCTTCCACTGGCCCGTGGCGCGCGCGATCATCAGGCTGACATAGCTCTCGATCGGGTTGCGGGTCAGCACGATCTTCGCGCATTTCGGATCGTTTACGAACACGGCCAGCATCCGCGGGTCGTGATCGTGGAAATAGCGGCAGCCGTTCAGCCCGTCCTGCGATTTGATCGCGCCCCACAGCGCCAGCGGATCGTCATCGCGCTGCGCCTTGGTGACGCCCACCAGCTCCTTGCGGTTCGGATAGCCGATCAGCGCCGGATTGAACGCCTCGCCGTGGCAGGTCACGCCGTCCAGATCGTTCAGCGCGGCTTCCAGCAGGTTGGAGCCGGTGCGCATCTCGGCGAAAACGACGAAACTGTCAAATTTGGGCATGTCTTATTTCACCAGATAGGGGCGACCGCGGCGGGTGGCGGCATCGCGCTTCCCGCTTTGCTCGAGCGGGAAATCCCCCATCACGAGCGGCTGCATCCCCTGGTTCTTGAGATTTTGCAGGAATTGGTTGAACCCCGACAGATCGACCATCTGCGGCGCTTCGGTCAGGCGGCGGGTGGCGCGGGGGCTGATCTCGTCGATGATGGTCTGCAGAGGCTCCATCGGGTTCTCGATGAAATCCGCGACAGTCCAGATCCGCACGCGCGCCTTCACATACATCGAGCGCAGAATTTCCAGATGCTCCAGTTCACGTTTCTGCAGCATCGCGGCCTCGCGCCGGATCGTCGCGAAATTCTCGTTCTTGCGCGACAGCGGCAGTGCCCAGGCGCCGGTGATGACCGAAATCTGCGCATTCGGATCGGTCGCGGTGAACCAGTTATTCGCCTGATTGTCGCGCGGCGAGAACATGTAGCATTGCCGCTCCCCGCGCGAATTCCAGATCAGGTTCGTGAGAAAAGCACGCGGGTTGTAGTCGCGCAGCGCCGCGTCGTCGGTCAGGCAGCCGTTGAACATCCGCTCGTTGCCCGCGAACTCGGCGCGCTCGGGCGCGTAGAGATGTCCATGCACCCGCGCGCCCACGTATTTCGCGAGCCAGCCGTCGAAATTCTCGAAGAGATCCGAGAAGCCGTGGAAGATCGAATAGGGCGCCGAGGTCTTGCCGTTCTCGTGGTCCTTCTTGGGAAAACGGCTCTGCATATAGAGGCCCGGTCGCCCGCGCGTGCGCCGCTCGATCGACTTGGAAAACAGCCGGTCGATCTTGGCCGGGTTCGGCTCCGCCATGACGGATCGCCCGGGGCTTTTGTCGAGGAAGGTCCGATAGAGCTTATCCGCCTTCGGCCAGATTTTCCGCGCCACGAAACAGTCCGACCGCCGCAGAAGCTGCAGGTGATCGTCGTAGAAGATATGCGGCTTGCCCTGAAAATCGAACTTGGTCAGCGTCAGCGAGCGGCTCTCGATCGAGGTGGAATAGAGCCTTGCGAGGGTCTGGAAATAGCTCTCATCCGGAATCCAGACGCGCTTGAAATAGCGGTCATAGAGCGCGCGATCGGGGTCTTCCAGAATGGCCGACAGGGTCTGGCGCGTCAGGCACCACCATTGGCTGCCAAGGTGCGGCACCAGCCCGTCGGGGATGCGCCGTTTGAAGCCGACGCGGCGCTGGAACTCGACATAGCGGTCGAACATGCGTCGCTGCTTTTTCCACGAAAACGGGAAGCGCAGCGTGAAGCGTTCGATGTCGATCCCGCCCACGGTCCAGCCGACTTCCGTGGTGGTCACGCTTTCGATGAAATCGGTATAGGGCCGCGCGTCGAGATAGTCGGTCAGCTCATGCAGCGGGCGCAGCGGCAGGCAGGAGCCCGACGCCAGATAGACGTGGCGCACGTCGTCATGCAGCGCCAGCATCTGCTCGGCCGCGGCTTGGCTGGCGGCCACCAGCGACCACGTGCCCCAGTCGCATTTGTAGCGCCGCGAGAAAGAGACATTCTCCAGATCGGAGAGCATCTTCTTGAAGCCGTTATAGTCATGCGCGGTCACGCGGGCATCGACATGGATCACCACGGGCGAGCCGCCCTCCGACCAGAACCGCGCGACCTGCGCGGCCCGGTCGAGCGCGGTGTGGCACATCATGATGAATCCGACTGTCACGCGCCTTGTTTCCTCACGCCCAATTGCCTTTCGACATCAGCCCGAGGATCTCGAGCTGGCGCCAGTTGATATATTTCTCAGACCATTTGCACCACAAATCGGGCTCTTTTGAGATCGTGCGGGCATAGGCGTGATATTCGCGCGATCCCGCGTAATGCTGTTTGCGTTCCAATTCCTCTTCGACCTTGTCGGCGAGGGTTGAGAGGAACTTCGCATGCAGCAGGCAACCCGAAACCATCTCGCCGCCGATCGTGTCATAGACCTGGTTCAGGCCGCGCGGCAGCAGCATATGGGTCGAGGAGATATAGACGTTCCCACGCTCCCATTTGACCAGAGGGATCTTGTTGAGCGAGGGGGCTTTCTTGGGCGCGTCGGGAAAGAAGATGCGCGCCCGAGGTCCGCCTTGAATCCACAGATTGTTGGTCTCGGAATTCTGCGAGATCATGTAATTGCCCGCATCGAACCAGCAGGCCAGATCGAACGGGTTCTGCCCCTCGCGATAGGGCTGCGCGTCGATCGGCCCTTTCGGATACATATCCAGCAGCATCGCCGGGAAGGACCGGATGCCATAGGTGTCGAGCCAGTCGGTCAGCGCCTGAATGGGCCGCGTGTCGCAGAACGGGTAGACGAAGAACTCGTCCGGATCGAGCGTCAGCGTCCAATGCCCGGTGCCGTATTTGCGCAGCAGCCAGTTCATCCAGTCGATGCCGAAATTCGACGCCTTGTAAGAGGCCTCCGTGCGCCAGACCGAGCAATCCTCCTGCTGGGCGAGATACTCGGCGCTGCCATCGTCGCTGCCATTGTCGACAAACAGGAAGTGCCCGACGCCCATCTCGCGGTAGTAGCGCAGGAAATAGGGCAGGCGGATGCGTTCGTTGCGGGCGGTAACGAAGACGAGGATATCCTCGGGGCGGATGTCGCCGGTGCGGTCGGAATAGAGGGAGAGTTCGCGGCTTTTGCGGAAAGCCCGAATCTGCCGAATTCTGCGTTTACGGCGCAGCCTGGCGATCTCTCTCAGTCCCAATTGCCGTCCCTCTCCGACGTCGCGGTCATTCCGTGCCGCACTGGTCCCTTGCTACTCGCATCGTAGTTCTCAAATCGTTAAAGGTCGCCCTGTTCAAATCGGCAAGTTTTCAACGGCTTATCAATATCTTCCGATACTTACCCGGTTTGCTCGCTGGTGAGAAGGCCACGCCTAACGCTTGCGTCAGCAATGTTGCCCCCAAGTCAACAAATTCACATCCATCCGCCGCGCGACATCAGCCCCTGCGCCTCCAGTTGCCGCCAGTCGCCGAGCCGCGTCGAATGCGGCGTCCAGAGCTCCGGATCGGCGGCCAGCGCGTCGTAATACTGGTCGAATTCCGCAGGCTGGCCGAAATGCTCGCCGCGCGATTTCTCCTCCTTCGACTTGTCCACGATCTCGTCGAGAAACTTCGTGTGCAGCAGCAGCCCCGAAATCGCCTCGCCGCCCTCCGTGTCGTAAGTCTGGTTCAGGTGGCGCGGCAGCAGCGCATGGGTCGAGTTCAGATAGGCCCACCGCCGGTGCCAGCGCACCAGCGGAATCTTCGACAGGGTCGGCGATTGGCGCGGGCTGTCGGGGAAAAACGCCCGCGCCCGTGGCCCGCCTTGAATCCACAGCGCATCCGTCTGCGCCTGCCGGGTGATCATGTAATTCCCGGCGTCGAACCAGTTCAGGATCTTGCACGGGTCCTGTCCCGCCTCATAGCGCTGCGCGCCAAGCGGCCCTTTCGGGTAGAGGTCGAGCATCATGGCCGGGAAACTGCACTGCTCCGACCGGTCGAGCCAGTCGGTCAGCGCGGGCAGGGGGCGGCTGTCGTGATAGGGGTAGATCAGCAGCTCATCCGCATCGACGGTCAGGCACCAGTGATCGTGCCCGTAGCGCAGCATCAGCCATGTCACCCAATCGAGCCCGAAGCGCGAGGCCCGGTAGCTGCCCGACGTCTGCCACAGCGACACATCGCGCGCCTCCGCCAGTAACGCGCCGGTGCCATCCGTGCTGCCATTGTCGACGATCAGGAAGTGATCCACGCCGAGCTTGCGGTAATGCTTGAGGAAGAAGGGTAACCGCCGCGCCTCGTTGCGCATCACAGCGAAGGCGAGGATCGCGCCGGGCTTTATCTTGCCAGTGCGGTTGGTGACGCGGTCGAGCTGGTGCCGTTTGCGCAGGGCGCGCCACAGGAAATGCTTGCGCTTGAGGCGCAGCCTGTAGCCCTCCCAAAGCTCACGGCGCGATGGCATTCATTCTCCTGACCCTGCCTCGGGGTCAGTATTCATACTCTGCCGCCTGATGCCAACGCCATGCATCGGAAATCATGGTGGAAAGGTCCGACCGCTTCGGCTGCCAGCCAAGCTCCTCGGTCGCCCGTTTCGAGCCCGACACCAGCGCGGCGGCATCGCCGGGACGACGGTCCCCCTCGACAATCGGCACGTCGCGATTGGTCACCGCGCGCGAGGCGTCGATCACTTCGCGCACCGAGAACCCGTTGCCCGAGCCAAGGCAGAAGACCCGCGACGGCTTGCCATCCTCGAGCCATTTCAAACCCAGAACATGGGCATCGACGAGATCGGAGACATGGACATAATCGCGGATGCAGGTGCCGTCGCGCGTCGCATAATCCGAGCCGAACACGGTCAGCGCCGGACGTTTGCCCGCGATGGCATCCAGCATCAGCGGAATCAGATGCGTCTCAGGGATGTGCTGCTCGCCGACCTCGGCGTCGGGATCGGCGCCCGCCACGTTGAAATAGCGGAAGATCACCGAGTTCAGCCCGTGGCTCGCGCCGAAATCGCGCAGCATGTCTTCGATGGCCCGTTTCGAGCCGCCATAGGCGTTGATCGGGCGCTGCTCGGTGTCCTCGTTCAGCACCACCCCGTCCTGATCGCCATAGGTCGCGCAGGTCGAGGAGAAGACGAAGTTGCGGCAGGCCGCATCGACGGCCGCCTCAATCAGATTCAGCGCGCAATTCACGTTAGTGCGCCAGTATTTCGACGGGTTCTGCATCGACTCGCCGACAAGGCTCAGCGCCGCGAAATGCATCACCGCGATGGGCTGATACTTCGCGAACACCTCGTCGAGGCGGGCGCGATCTGCCAGATCGCCCTCCTCGGCGGGGCCAAACTTCACCGCTTCTTTCCAGCCGGTCGAGAAATTGTCGAAACAGACCGGGACATATCCCGCCGCGGCCAGCGCCTTGCAGGCGTGCGAGCCGATATAGCCCGCACCACCCGTTACCAACACATGCTTCATTGCTTACTCGGCAGCCTGCCGCATCGCGGAGAGATCGGAGAGATACTCGCCGAACTCGTCCTTCAGATCGGGGCGCTGAAGGCCGAAGGCCACCGTTGCCTGCAGGAAGCCCGCCTTCGAGCCGCAGTCGTAGCGCTGCCCGTCGAAGCGATAGGCGTAGACCGAGTTTCCGCCGTGGATTTCCTGCGCGATCGCGTCGGTCAGCTGAATCTCACCGCCAGCCCCCGCCTTGCGCGCATCGAGGTTCCACATGATCCGCGGGGTGAGGATGTAGCGCCCGATCACCGCGAGGTTCGAGGGGGCGTCCTCGGGCTTGGGCTTCTCGACCATGCCGTTGACGGGCAGACGCGGACCGTCGCCCGGGCCGACATCCAGAACACCGTAGGACGCGGTCTTGTCGGCGGGGACTTCCATCGCCGCGACATAGTTCCCGCCGGTCTCGTTATAGGCTTCCATCATCTGCTGCAGACAGGGCTTGTCGGCGGCGATGACGTCATCGGTCAGGATCACGGCGAAGGCTTCGTCATGCACCATGCGGCGCGCGCACCAGACCGCATGACCCAGACCCAGTGGCTGGTTCTGGCGGACATAGGCGATCGCGCCGCTGTCCATATTGGTCTGCTGCAGCTCTTCGAGGATCTCGGTCTTGCCCTTCTGCGCCAGCGCGCTTTCCAGTTCGGGGGCATTGTCGAAATAATCCTCAAGCGCCGATTTGCCGCGCGAGGTGACGAAGATGAACTCCTCGATACCGGCCGCACGCGCCTCGTCGATGGCGTATTGGATAAGCGGGCGGTCCACCAGCGTGAGGATCTCTTTCGGGATCGACTTCGTCGCGGGGAGGAAGCGGGTTCCGAGGCCGGCCACCGGGAAGATCGCCTTCGTCACCTTGCTTTTCATTCGTCACCTATAGGGTTGCTACGATTAAATCGTCAAAAGTTGGTTCATTGTGTCCCCAAAGCCGTGATCCAACAAGGGACCGGTTTTGGCGTTGAGCACTCCCGTGGGAAGAAATGCTGCAAATGCGAAAATTGTTTCGTGCAATGCCGTGAAAAACCGCAGTTTGCGTGCGATCGGCGAGAAATTGCGTGCGTTCAGGGAAGCTGCATCTGCAGCATCATGGATTCGATCCGGGCCACATCGGACGGATTGTTGAGCTCCCAGAATTGCCGTCCGCGCGACTCGACCTCTGTGCAGAGCACCGCGCGACCGTTCTCCAGAAAGCGCAGCTGCTCCAGCCCTTCGAGGGTCTCCAGAGGCCCGATCGGCCAGCTCGCATAGGCCGCCAGCGTGTCCGGGCGGTAGGCATAGACACCCACATGGTGGAAGACCGGCGTCGGGGCCTCGTCCGCGAATGTCTCGGAGGTGAAGGGAATGACCTCCTTCGAGAAATAGAGCCCGCGATTGCCGGCGCCGAACACCGCCGTCGTGCCGCCGACGCGACCGTTCTGGCGATCTTCCAGCAGGCTGTTGAGCATCGCGCCCTCGCAGCGCAGCACCGGGGTGGCCAGCTCGGCCCAATCATTGGCGCGCAGCCCGGCGACGAGGTCTTCGATGAACCAGGCGGGCGTCAGCGGCGCGTCGCCCTGCAGGTTCACGACGATGTCGAAATCGCCGCCAAGGGTCGCCGCCGCTTCGGCGCAGCGCTCGGTCCCGTTGCGGCAGCTCTCGGAGGTCATCACCACCTCAGCGCCGAAGGCTTCGCAGGCCTCGCGGATACGGTCGTCATCGGTCGCTACCACGACCCGGTCGACGCCGCCGACCTGCGTCGCCGCCTCCCAGCTGCGCTGGATCAGGGTCTTTTTCTCGCCCGTGGCGCCGGTCAGTTCGACCAGCGGTTTGCCGGGATAACGGCTCGACGCGTAGCGCGCCGGGATGACGATGAGGACCGACATTACTTCACCAGCAAAACGCCGGGGGCGTAGGCGATGAAGAACGGGTTCTCGAAGCCCGGCTTGCCATAGGTGAAGGGCGCGTGATCGTCGAAGCGGATCATCTCGCCGCCCGCGCCGCGCAGAACCGCGTCACCGGCTGCGGTGTCCCATTCCATCGTGCGCCCGAGACGCGGATAGAGATCGGCCTCGCCGGTCGCGACAAGGCAGAATTTCAGCGACGACCCGGCCGAGGCCATGTCCTTCACCGCGTATTTGCCGATGTAATCGTCGGTCGCCTGATCGCGATGCGATTTCGACGCCACCACCATCAGCCCGCGATTGTCGGGCATCGAGACGGTGATCGGATGCTGCTTGCCGGGGCGTTCCTTGTCGAAGGGGCCATCCTCTTCGACCGCGCGGCCCTCTGCCAGCGTGTAGAACAGACGTCCCTTGGCGGGGGCGTAGACCACGCCGCGCACCGGCTTGCCATTCTCGACATAGGCGATGTTCACCGTGAAATCGCCACGGCGTTTGACGAATTCCTTCGTGCCATCGAGCGGATCGACGATCAGGAAAGTCGACACGTCCTGCGAATGGCTCGCCGCCTGCTCCTCGGTGACGAGCGGCATATCGGGAAACTCGGCGCGCAGCCCCGCGGAAATCAAAGCGTCGGCGGCCTCGTCGGCCTCGGTCACCGGGGAGTTATCCGACTTCGACTTCACTTCGAATTCGGGCGAATCGTAGATCTCCATGATCTTGTCGCCTGCTTCGAGCGCCAGTCGCCGCATCACTCGCATCAGATGTTCGAAATCCATCGTCACGCCTCTCCCGGCCTTGTTAAGGCCCAATTGCTATGCTCCAACTCCCCCCTTATGATGCGGCGACAAGGGTTGAGCAAGCAATCCGACCTAGCTTGGGCCGCAACGACGCCCGAATCGGCAGGGACATGTTCAGACCAGAGACGAAAACGACCAAGCTCGGCACGACCTTCAGCCTGCTGGAGCTGATTTATCACGCCACCGTGCGCAATCTGCGCAAGAACCACGGGAATGCGTTGATCGGTCTGTTGCTGAATATGTTTCAGACCATGCTGCTGGTCATCTCTTTCTACATCATGTTCAGCGTGCTCGGGATGCGGTCGAGCTCGGTGCGGGGCGATTTCCTGCTCTACATCATGACGGGAATCTTCCTCTACATGACCCACACCAAGACCCTCGGCGCGGTCTTCGGGTCGGAAGGGCCCACTTCGGCGATGATGAAACACGCGCCGATGACCACCGCGATCTCGATCTCGTCGGCGGCGCTGAGCGCGCTTTATATTCAGGTGCTGTCGATGGTGACGGTGCTCTATATCTACCACGCGGCCTTCAAACCGATCGAGATCTACGACTGGGTCGGCGCGTTCGGAATGGTGCTGCTGGCGTGGTTCACGGGGCTCGCGATCGGGATCGTGCTGCTCGCCGCGAAGCCTTGGGCGCCCGAAGTGGTCGGCGTGATCCAGCAGGTCTATACCCGCGCCAACATGATCGCCTCGGGCAAGATGTTCCTCGCCAACAACCTGCCGCACAAGATGCTGATCCTGTTCAACTGGAACCCGCTGTTCCACACGATCGATCAGGCGCGGGGTTACACCTTCATCAACTACAATCCGCATTTCTCGAACTGGGAATACCCGCTCTATGTCGGGCTCGCGATCCTGATGATCGGCCTTCTGGGCGAGTTCTACACGCGCCAATACGCGTCGCTCAGCTGGGGCGCGCGGCGCTGAAGCACGGAGGCTTGCGCCGCCGTCGGATTAGGTTTTGCGGATCAGGTCTTGCGGATCGTATCGCCCGGATCGAGGGTCGGTTCGAGCTCGATCACTTCGCCGCCGATCATCCCGCTTTGCGAGCGCCCCGAAATGATCTGCGCCGCCTTGCGGCCGATCTCGCCGCGGCAGGCATTCATCGAGGCCAAGCGCACCGACAACCCGTCGAGCAGCTCCAGCCCGTTGAACCCGGCCAGACCCATCTTGTTCGGCACGTCGATCCCATGATCGAGACACCAGAGCAGACCGCCCGCGCCGATCATGTCATTGGAATAATAAAGGAAATCGAGATCGGGCGAGCGCTTGAGCATCGTCTCCGTCATCTCGCGGCCCTTCGCGAGCGCCGATCCGCCCGCGTAGAACTCGGTGTCGGCCAGTTCGATCCCCGCCTTGGCGAGCCCTTCCTTGAACCCTTCGAGCCGTTTGCGCGCCCGGTGATCCTCGGGCATTTTCGTACCGAGGAACCCGATCTTGCGATAGCCCGCGGCGACGATCGCCTCGGCCATATGCAGCCCGGCACGGCGATGCGAGATGCCGACGACCGAGTCGATCCCCTCGCCATCGACATCCATGATCTCGACCACCGGAATGCCCGCATTCTGCAGCATCGCGCGCGAGGCGGGCGTGTGTTCGACCCCGGCGATGATCACCCCCGAAGGCCGCCACGAGAGCATCTCGTAGAGAACCTGCTCTTCCTTCTCCGGCGAGTAATTCGTCACCCCCACGACCGGCTGCAGCCCGGTATCCTCGAGCTCGTCGGACACGCTCGACAGCACTTTCGGGAAGACGAGGTTCGACAGCGACGGGATGATCACGGCCACGAGGTTCACCCGCTGAGAGGCCAGCGCGCCCGCGATCTTGTTGGGCACGTAGCCAAGCGCTTTCGCGGCCTGCAGGACCTTTTCGCGTGTCGCATCAGAGACATCGCCGCGATTGCGCAGCACGCGGCTGACGGTCATCTCCGAGACGCCGGAGGCTTCGGAGACATCGCGCAGGGTCAATGGACGGCGGGTTTCGATAGGGCGAGACAAGGGCGGTTCCTCAAGGTTCTCCTCTTGTTAGCGCCAAACATTTCCCTTGCGCAAGCGAATGATGCCAAGTATGTTAGCGTTAACGGTTGTAGGGTCGGATAATCTCCGCCCGATACCTGGACAGACCCGCGCCAGTGTCGGATTCGTCATGGCGAGGGATGCGAAAGGGGGCGCAGTGGGCCAATTTGCGCTCCCTTTTCTCTCCTTCCCCCGAAATCCTGAAATTTCTGCAAGACACGCAGGCATAGGAATATGCGCGCGGTTTTCTGTTGCAGCGCAGCGATGGTCTTGCGCCACAAGCGCTTTGGCGGCATCAAAGGCGCAGCGCGGTCCCGTGGCTCAACTGGATAGAGCAGCCCCCTCCTAAGGGGCAGGTTGCAGGTTCGAATCCTGCCGGGATCGCCAGCGGAATACGGGTAAGTCTTCTATATAGACAGGTACTCGGTATTCTTTGAGACTGACTACTATTCTCGCAGAGCGACTTTGCTTGGGGCTTTGAAGTTTGTTTCAGATTTCGGCGGATGAGGTTTTCGACTTGCTAGCTGGCCGGCGGCCGGAGCTGCAAGTCGGTACTATGCCCTACGAAGTAGCGAAGCACTTCGGTTGCTCGCGCGATGCGGTGTTTTTGACGAAAGAATCCGCGCAGCACATTTTTGATCGCCACGGAGATCACATAATCGAAGGCGATCTCCGATTCATCCCAACCATATTGCGTGAGGGATTGTGGATCGCTGACAGGCAAAACTCTTGCAACGTTTCATATTGGAACGAGGCTGAGGCCCGGCGCTATGTATCGGCTGTTAAAGTGACGAATGATAGGACTAGAAGTTACGTGATGACTCTACACCGCACTCGGAAAAGGAAAATTCGGAAAGCCTTGGAAAAAGGCATTATTCTTCGGCAGCATTGGTAAACTATGGCCATGCGGTGGGGCCTGCCTCGAACCCCACATAGCACTCCCAGAAAAAACTGGTGTTACGGCCGGCAGAATATCACCGTGTCACGCATGGCATGTTCGTCAGCGCGGCTAACAGAACACTTGGGATTCTCCTATGGGCACTCTTGTGAGTCAACTGTTGCAGGAAAGATTCACTTGAGATTCATGGGGTTAACAAAAAAATTCTAAATGACTGATTGGACTCGATTTTTCGAGATACCCCCAAGGTTAGCCACAAAAATGTCCCCAAGAAAATCGTCTCGCAGGAGTTTGCGAGACGACTTCTTATCTTGGCGAGACCGCTTAAACCTCGGTCCAGGCCTTGTCCTCGCCCTTGAGACCGCCGACCATCACGCGGGTCGGGAGGCCGATGCGGTCCAGCTCGGTGAAGAAGGGCTTGGGGTCCATCTCTTCGACGTTTTTCATCGTCTTCGCATCCCAATCCCCTTGGGCGATCAGGATCGCGGCGGCGACCGGCGGCACGCCCGCGGTGTAAGAGATGCCCTGCGAGCCGACCTCTTCATAGGCCTCTTTGTGATCGGCGACGTTATAGACGAAATACTCCACGTCCTTGCCGTCCTTGGTGCCTTTCACCAGATCGCCGATGCAGGTCTTGCCGGTGTAGTTCGGCGCGAGGCTCGACGGATCGGGCAGCACGGCCTTCACCACTTTCAGCGGCACGACTTCCAGACCTTCCGCGGTTTTCACCGGCTGTTCGGAGAGAAGGCCGAGGTTCTTCAGCACGGTGAAGACGTTGATATAGTGATCGCCGAAGCCCATCCAGAAGCGCACATCGGCCTGCGGATAGTTGGTGGCGAGCGAATGCACCTCGTCATGGCCCGACTGATAGGCCTGCGACGGGCCGACGACGGGCAGATCCCATTTGTGGCCCGAGGCGAACATGCTCGTCTCTTTCCACTGCTGGTCTTCCCAGTAATAGACCACACCGGTGAATTCGCGGAAGTTGATTTCGGGGTCGAAATTGGTCGCGAAATACTTGCCGTGCGAGCCTGCGTTGATATCGACGATGTCGATCGACTTCACCTCGTCCATCTGGTCGATGGCGAAACGCGCGTAGGCATTCACGACGCCCGGATCGAAACCTGCGCCGAGGATCGCGGTCACGCCATGCTCGGTGCACAGATCGCGCTTCTTCCACTCGTAATTGGCATACCACGGCGGCGTTTCGCAGATCTTGTCGGGCTCTTCATGGATCGCGGTGTCGATATAGGCGGCGCCCGTCGCGATGCAGCCGTCGAGGACGTGCATGTTCACGAAGGCGGTGCCCACGTTGATGACGATCTCGGAGCCGGTCTCGCGGATCAGGGCTGCGACGGCCTCGGAATCGGTCGCATCCACCTCATGCGCCTCGAACGTGCCGTCCACCTTCATCGCGCCCTTTTCGTGCACGCTGTCGATGATGGCATCGCATTTCGATTTGGTGCGCGAGGCGATATGCAGATCGCCAAGGATGTCGTTATTCTGCGCGCATTTATGCGCCACGACCTGGGCGACGCCGCCCGCTCCGATGATGAGCACGTTCTTTTTCACTTCGGCTGTCTCCTTTTTCTGCGGACAGGGGAAGGGGGCTCTTGTGGGCCCTCAGGACAATGAGGCGCGATAATCCTCATAGGTGAAGTCGCGAATCCGGTCGATGTTCCCATCTTCGCGGCGGATGGCGATGGCGGGCATCGCCACGCCGTTGAACCAGTTCTTCTTGACCATCGTGTAACCGGCGGCATCGGCAATCGAGATACGGTCGCCGATTTCGAGCGGTTTGTCGAACGGCGCCTCGCCGAAGATGTCGCCCGCGAGGCAGGTCTTGCCCGCGATCTGGTATTCATATTCGCCCTGCTGCGGCAGCTTGGCGGTCTCGCGATAGATCAGCAGGTCGAGCATATGCGCCTCGATGCTGCTATCGACGATGGCGATCTTCTTACCGTTGTCGAGAATGTCGAGCACCGTCACCTCGAGCGAGGCGGTTTGCGTGATCGAAGCCTCGCCGGGCTCCAGATAGACCTGCACGTCGAAATCCTCGGAGAACTTCTTCAGCCGGTCGGCGAGCGCGTCGAGCGGGTAATCGTCGCCGGTGAAATGGATGCCGCCGCCGAGGCTCACCCATTTCAGACGCTTCAGGATATCGCCGAACTCTGCCTCGATGCGGGAAAGCTGATGGTCGAACAGCGCGAAATAGGCGTTCTCGCAATTGTAGTGGATCATCACGCCCGAGATGCGATCCATCGCCGCCTCCAGCCGCTCGGCATCCCATTCGCCCAGACGCGAGAAGGGCCGCGCCGGGTCCGCGAGATCGAAGCCGGAGGTCGAAAACCGCGGGTTCAGGCGCAGGCCACGCTCGATATGCGCGGCCTTGTCGCCGAAGCGATCCAGCTGGCTCAGCGAGTTGAAGATGATCTTGTCGGCATAGCCGATAGCCTCGTCGATCTCGTGATCGGCCCAGGCGACCGAATAGGCATGGGTTTCCTTGCCGAATTTCTCACGCCCCAGATGCAGCTCGAACAGCGAGCTGGAGGTCGTGCCATCCATGTAGGGCTTCATGATGTCGAAGGCCGACCACGTGGCGAAACATTTCAGCGCCAGCAGAGCTTTCGCGCCGGAACGTTCGCGCAGACGCTCGATCTTGCGCATGTTCTCGCGCAGGCGCGCCTCGTCGATCAGGTAGAAGGGCGTGTCGGACATGGCTCTCCCTCGTGTCAACAGACCCTGCGATATAGGGCGCATGTGACAGTGGCGCAACCGGATCAGTCGACTCGGATCGCATCCTTGGCCACGCTAAGTGCATAGCCTTTGCGGGAAATGTTGCGCACGAGAAGCTCGCTGACGAGCTGATTTCCGAGGCTGTCGCGCAGCCGTTTGATCCGCGTGGCGCCGGCGGCCTCGTCGCAATCGGCCTCGTCGCGCCCCGAGATCATCGCCTCGATCTGCGCTCCGGTGAGGATGTCGTCATCCATCCGCGCCTCGGCCAGTACCGACAGTGTCTCGATCGCGGCCGGGGTCAGCGTGAAGCCCATATCGTTGAGCATCACCGCGTTCTCGCCCCGCAGGATGCGCAGGCTCTGCACCTCGATTCCGGCGCGGCGAATCTCGGTCATCCGCTTGTTCAGCGCGATCAGCAGCAGCAAAAACACGATCGTCGCGATCAGCAATGCCGCGGCGAAGATCAGCAGGATGAAGATGATCACCCGGTAATTCGCCAGCACGTCCGAGAACGCGGTGCCCGACTGCGCCAGCACTTCCAGCAGCTTGATCTCGGCCTGCGAGGTAAGGTTGTCGTTCTGCACGAAAATCTGCTCGACCCGCGCGTTGAACGCATCCGCATTCGGCAGGTTCGCAAACAGCAGCACCGCGGCCACGGCGAGAATCGCGACCACGGCGACGATGCCGCCCACGACTGCGCGCGAGCCCAATCGCAGACTGTCAGTAACGGAGGAAATATTGTCCGGCACTGGCCTTCCTTTGCTCCAAGCCTTCCGCGCCGAATGTGGAGAGAACCGTCAGCAAGGTCCACCCATCGGCTTTCAGCTTCGGCGCCAATTCGCGCGCCGCCGCCTGTTTCGAACAGGCCGAATCCGAGACCTGCGCCACCCCGTATTGCAGCTGCAACGGGTTGTCGCGCTTGGCCTTGTAATCGGCATAGCACTCGGCCTGCGCGGCCGAGGCAGAGGCGAGAAACGCCAATATGAGGACTGCGTGTTTCATGTGGAACACGCTGCGCGCAATGCCCGTGTTATTCAATAGCCAAAGGGGGTTGGCCCGCCTGTTATCCGATAGCAGGGGGCCGTTATTGCCTGACTTTCGCGCCCCGGCCCAATCTCGGTTCATCGACGTCATGCGGCCTTCGGGCTGCCGAGTGAAAGGACCGAAGCCATGAGCCTCAAGACCAAGGCCACCGCCGCTATCACCGCCATCGCCCTCGCGCTGGGCTCCGTTGCGATCAGCGCGACGCCCGCCGCCGCGCTGGGCAAGAAGGACCGTCAGGCGCTGAGCATTCTGCTTGGGGTCGGTGCCGCCGCGCTGATCCTCGACGGGATGAACAAGAAGGATCACAAGGCGAAGAAGGCGCAGCCGCGCTACGAGAGCTGGCAGGATCGGCAGCGTCGTCTGGAACGTGAACGCCGCGAGCGCGAGCGCCGCGAAGCCGAGGCCCGCCGCCAGCGCGCGCAGGAGCGGTACGACCGCGACCATGACCGGTACCGCGATCGCTACAGCCGCGACCGTATCCGCCTCCCCGCGCAATGCGTGCAGCGCGTGAAGACCCGCCACGGCTGGGGCGAGGTGGTCTCCGCCTCCTGCCTCGATCGCCGCACCGAACGCCGCCTGCCCGCCAATTGCGCCTTCACGATGAAGACCGGCCGTCACGGCGTCGAGAAAGTCTATGGCAGCAACTGCCTCGAGGATCGCGGGATCCGTCTCAGCCGGCGTTGAGTGATGCGGCAGACGCCATAAGAGCGTCGTCGAGCAGTGCGGGGGCCTTCGGGTCCCCGCTTTTTCATTGAACAGACCTGCCGTTCCGGGGCATTGCGAAGTCATGGCACAGAACCCCGATTTCTCTTTCGAAGAAGCCGCCTTCGCGCGCGGCCTGACCATCGTTGCAGGCGTGGACGAGGTGGGCCGCGGTCCGCTTTGCGGTCCGGTGACGGCAGCGGCAGTCATTCTCGATCCCGCCCGTATTCCCGAAGGGCTCAACGACTCGAAGAAGCTCACCGCGAAGCGCCGTGCCGATCTGGCCGCGCAGATCATGGACTGCGCCGAGTTCTGCGTGGCCCATGCCAGCGTCGAGGAGATCGACGAACTCAATATCTACCACGCCTCGCATCTCGCGATGTGCCGCGCGGTCGAAGGGCTGGCCCGCACCGCCGATCATGTGCTTGTCGACGGCAACCGCGTGCCGCGCGACCTTAAGTTGTCCAGCGAGCCGGTCGTGAAGGGCGATGCCCGCTCTTTGTCGATCGCGGCGGCCTCGATCCTCGCGAAAGAGGCCCGCGATTTGCTCATGGTGGATTTGGCGCAACAGTATCCGGGCTACGGCTGGGAGCGGAATGCGGGCTACCCGACCAAGGATCATCTGCAGGCGCTTCTAGATTTAGGGGTCACCCCCGTTCATAGACGAAGCTTCAAGCCGGTCCACAATATCTTGTGCCAAGCGAATAATGTAACTCCTTGATTCAAAAAAGAAATTGACGATGAATCGCCTTTGACTCATTTTTATAGCCATAGATCGGCACAAAGCCGGCTCCCAGATATTGGGCCCTGAGGCGGGCAGTTAAGAGGCTAAAAATGGCAAAGACGAAAGCTCCGGTGGTGCGAAATGCACTGCCCCTGAACGAAATTCTTGATGGTGATTGCATCGAGATGATGAACTCGCTGCCCGAGGACAGCGTGGACCTGATCTTCGCCGATCCGCCCTACAATCTACAGTTGCGCGGTGACCTGCACCGCCCCGATAATTCCAAGGTCGACGCGGTCGATGACGCGTGGGACCAGTTCGGCTCCTTCGCGCATTACGACAATTTCACCCGTGAATGGCTGAAGGCCGCACGCCGCATTCTCAAGCCGAATGGCGCGATGTGGGTGATCGGCTCCTATCACAACGTGTTCCGCATGGGCGCAGAGCTGCAGAACCAGGGCTTCTGGATTCTCAACGACGTCGTGTGGCGCAAGTCGAACCCGATGCCGAACTTCCGCGGCAAGCGCCTGACCAACGCGCATGAGACGCTGATCTGGGCGTCGAAATCCGAAGGCGCGAAATACACCTTCAACTACGAGGCGCTGAAATCGCTCAATGAAGGGGTGCAGATGCGCTCCGACTGGGTGATCCCGATCTGCAATGGCGGCGAGCGTCTGAAGGATGCGAACGGCGAGAAAGCCCACCCGACCCAAAAGCCCGAGGCGCTGCTGCACCGTATCCTCGTGGGCACAACCAATCCCGGCGACGTGATCCTCGACCCGTTCTTCGGCACCGGCACGACCGGCGCCGTGGCGAAGATGCTCGGCCGTGACTTCATCGGTATCGAGCGCGAAGAAGCGTATCGCGAAGTCGCGCTCAAGCGCCTCGCCAAGATCCGCAAGTTCGACAAGGAAGCGCTGGAAGTTTCCACCTCGAAACGCGCCGAGCCGCGCGTGCCCTTCGGCCAGCTGGTCGAACGCGGGATGCTGCGCCCGGGCGAAGAGCTTTACTCGCTCAACGGTCGCCACAAGGCCAAGGTCCGTGCCGATGGCACGCTGATCGGCGACGACGTGAAAGGCTCGATCCATCAGGTCGGCGCCCATCTCGAAGGCGCACCCTCCTGCAATGGCTGGACCTACTGGACGTTCAAGCGCGATGGCAAACAGGTCCCGATCGACCTGCTGCGCCAGCAGATCCGCGCCGAGATGAACTGAGGCTCAGCCCTCTCTCAAGAATTAGAAGTTACCGCCGGTGCCGAGGGCCGCTCCTCGGCACGCGCCTTGCCCCGCCGTGCGAAACGGCGGGGTCTTTTCGTTTGTGCCGATGATGAAAAGGGGCGCTGCCCCCGCGCTCGCGCTCCCCCGGGATATTTGCACAAGAGCGAAGAGCCGGATTTCGGCTTGGCGGAAATATCCCGGGGTGAATGGCCGCGGGCCAGAGGGGCAGCGCCCCTGCCGCATTCAGGCCTGGCCGAGGCGGGCGCGCAATTCGCGCAGCACCGGCAGGGTGGCGCGGACCTTATCGGGGCCGAGATCACGCACGATCCCCCCGATGATCGGCATCAGAGAGGCCAGCGCCGCATCGCGCGCCCGCCTGCCGGAGGGCGAGAGCGACACCCATTTGCGCCGCGCATCGTCCCAGTCGGGCCGGATATGCACATGCCCCGCCCATTCCAGCTTGGCGAGCGTGTTGGTCATCGCACCGCGGGTCACATGCAGCGCCTCGGCCAGTTGGGCGGGCGTGCGCTCTTCATTGATATGGGCCAGCAGGTTGAGCACCGAGAAATGCGAGATTTCCATGCCCTTCGGCAGGGCGCGGCTCACCACGTTGCGCGCCAGCTGATCGGCCATGAAGACCTCGGCGAACAGCGTCGCGGCGAGCGGATCGTTCTCGGGCGGGGTGCTCACGGCGCGTCGAAGCTCCGGTCATGGAACAGGGAACGCAGGCGCGAGCGCACCGCGTCCACCTGATCGAGATCGAGATCGACGAGCGTCACGCCGGGCTCGGTGCCGCCATCGGCAAGCACCTTGCCCCACGGATCGACCGCCAGCGAATGGCCCCAGGTCCGGCGCGGCCGACCGCCATGCGCGGCATGGGTGCCGCATTGCGCGGGCGCCAGCACGAAGCAGGTATTCTCGATCGCGCGGGCACGCACCAGAACCTCCCAATGGGCGGCCCCGGTCGTGTCGTTGAACGCCGCCGGGATCGTCAGCACCTGCGCCCCGGCCTGCGCCAGCGTCCGGTAGAGATGCGGGAAGCGCAGGTCGTAGCAGACCGACAGGCCGAGCTGGGCGTATTTCGTGGCGCCCAGAACCGCCTCGCGCCCGGGGCGATAGGCCTCGGATTCGCGGTAGCGTTCGGTCTCGGACACGTCCACGTCGAACATGTGGATCTTGTCGTAGCGGGCTTTGATATTGCCCTTGCGCCCGATCAGGAACGAACGATTGGCGAAGCGCGCATCGTCTCCGGATTTCAGGCAGAGCGAGCCGATCAGGATATAGACGCCGAGGCGCTCCGCCTCGTTGCAAAGCGCCTCCAGCGTCGGGTCGTGATGCTCGTGATGCAGGACCGCGTTCTGATGAGCGCGATCCGACGAGATCAGATTGGTGCATTCCGGCGTCGCGATCAGCTGCGCGCCTTTCGACGCGGCATCGCGGATGAAGTCGAGCGTGACCGGCAGGTTTTGTGCCGGATCATCCGTGACCGAAAGCTGAACGAGCGCCGCCTTCATCGTGTCAGCTCGCCAGCATCTGATCGAGCTTGCCCGAATGTTCGAGCGCATGCAGCTCGTCGCAGCCGCCGATCGGCTCGTCGCCGATGAAGATCTGCGGGACGGTCCGGCGGCCATTCGCGCGCTGGGTCATCGCGGCGCGCAGTTGCGGCTCGCGGCCGACATCGGTTTCCTCGTAGGAGATGCCCTTCTTGTCCAACAGGCGCTTGGCCATGATGCAGAAGGGGCAGGTTCTGGTGACGTAGATTTCGACGCGTTTCATTCTCAATTCCCTTTGGTCTGCGAGACTATAGGGATTTAGGGTGCCTTCGCAACGCGTGCCAGTGTCACAGTGCAGATCGGCTCTGCACCTGCGCTCAATGCCGCCTCCGTCGCGGCGGAAAGCGTGGCCCCCGAGGTCATCACGTCATCGACGATCAGGAGCGGACGCCCGCGCAGTAGCGCGGCGTGGCGCGGCGTGACGGTGATCGCGCCGTCGAGATTGGCGTGCCGCTCATCGCGGCTTTTCCCCTTTTGGCTCGACGTCGGGCGGGCGCGGGTGAAGAGGTCGGCGCAATAGGCGTGCCCGGTGCGCCGGGCCAATGCGCGGGCCAGCTCCGCCGCCTGATTGTAGCGCCGTCGCAGCAGGCGCAACCTGTGCAACGGGATCGGCGCGATCAGCGTGTCGGGCGTCAGGAGCGGCCCGGCCGCGCGCGCCATCCAATCCGCCAGCGGCGGCACCAGATCGAGCCGGTCGCCATGTTTCAGCGCCAGCACCAGATCGCGCCCGGTGCCCGCGTAATGCATCACCGTACGCCCCTGCGCCCACGGCCTCGGATGGGCGAGGCAGTCGTCGCAAAGGATGGCCGTGTCGCTTTCGCCGGGCAGGGGCGTGCCGCAGGCGTCGCAGACCGTACCGCGCGCGAAAGTGGCCTCGGACCAGCAGGCGCCGCAGAGCCCGAAATCCGTGCCGACCGCGTCGCCGCACGCGATGCAGCGCGGCGGAAAGAGCGCGCGCAATCCCAGACGTCCCGCCGCTAGCATCCGGCCTCGAACCTCGTTAAGGGTTTCTGCCATGAATACGCCGCCCCTTCTGACCGACCGCGCCGCTCTCGAGCGCCATAGACTTCGCGCCGCCCGTGCGCCCGAACTGTTTCTGCACGAGGACGCGGCGGCTGAACTTGAGGAAAGGCTGCAAGAGGTTAACAGAACCTTTACGGCCCCCGCCCTGATCGCCGCTTTTCCCGAGCCGTGGCGCGAAATTCTTCCCAAGGCGAAGATCGTGGCCGATACGGATGTGCTCGATCTGGAGGAAGGCGCGCATGATCTGGTGGTCCACGCGCTCTGTCTGCATTGGGCGAATGATCCGGTCGGGCAGCTGGTGCAGGCTTCGCGCGCGCTGAAACCCGACGGGCTGTTCATCGGTGTGATGTTTGGCGGCCAGACGCTCAATGAGCTGCGCGCGGCGCTGGCGCAGGCCGAGGCCGCGATCACCGGAGGCTTGAGCCCGCGGATCGTGCCGATGGGCGAAATTCGCGATCTCGGGGCGCTGATCCAGCGGGCGGGGCTGGCGTTGCCGGTGGCCGATGCTGTGACGCGCAAGGTAACCTACGAGACGCCGCTGCGGCTGCTGTCGGACCTGCGCGCGATGGGCGAGACCAATGCGCTCGCCGCCCGCGATCGCCGCTTCCTGCGCCGCGACGTTCTGACCGAGGCGCTGCGGCTGTATGTCGAGACCTATCAGGAGCCCGATGGTCGGGTGCGTGCGACCTTCGACATGGTCTGGCTCACCGGCTGGAAGCCGCATCCCGATCAGCAAAAACCGTTGCGTCCGGGATCCGCGGCACAGCGGCTCGCCGATGCGCTGGGCACCACCGAGCGCCCGAGCGGCGACAAGCCCGGCTCAGCCTAGCGCGTCGAGGAAGGACTTCGACCACCAATGCACGTCATAGGTGGTCAGCCCCTCCATCAGCGACCGATACCGTTCCCGACGTTCCCCGCGCGACATCATCAGCGCGGTCAGCATCGAGGTCGCGACCTGTTCGGGATCGTGCGGGTTCACCATCAGTGCCGCATCCATCTGTTCGGCCGCGCCCGCGAATTGCGACAGCATCAGAACGCCGGGATCGTCGGGGTTCTGGGCGGCCACGAATTCCTTCGCCACGAGGTTCATCCCGTCCATCAGCGGCGTCACCAGCGCCACATGCGAGGCGCGATAGAGCCCCGCGAGAACCTCGCGCGGCACTGCGCGGTTGATGAAGCGGATCGGAACCCACTGGATGTCGGCGAATTGCCCGTTGATCCGGCCCGAAAGATGCTCGGTCTCTTCACGGATATCGTCATAGGCCTGCACGCCCTCGCGGGTCGGCGGCGAGATCTGCAAGAGCGAGACGTAACGATGCCAGTCCTCGTGCCGCTCGAGAAACTCGCCGAAAGCGCGGAAGCGATGCGGCACGCCTTTGGAATAATCCAGCCGGTCGACGCCGATCATCAGCCGACGATGGTCCTTCACGATCCCGGCGGGCAATTTGTCGAACTCGGTCTCCGCCAGTTCCTGAAACTCTCGCGCATCGATCGAAATCGGGAATGCGGCGATCCGGCATTGGCGGGGCGAGAGATGCACATAGCCGGCGCCCAGATTGGAGGCGTCGGCGATCTCGATCATCGAATGGAGACAGGCACGCACGTCGCGCTCTGCCTGAAGGCCCACGAGGTCGTAATTCGCGATCCACTGGCAGACCTCGCGCCCGTTGGGCAGGGCCTGCATCGCAGTCGGGCCGGGGAAGGGCGTGTGCAGGAAGAAGCCGATCGGATTGGTCACGCCCATCAGGCGCAGCTCGTAGGCCAGCGGCAGCAGATGGTAATCCTGCACCCAGATCCGGTCGTCGGGCTTCAGGAACGGCGCCACGAGCTTCGCGATCCGCCGGTTCACCTGCTTGTAGACGCCCAGATATTCCTGATGAATATCCATCAGATCGGCGCGGCCGTGGAACAGCGGCCAGAGCACCGAATTCGAATAGCCCGCGTAATAGTTGTCCTGTTCTTCCTGAGTCAGATCGAAGCAGTAGCGCTTGAACGGCCCGCCCTCGATCTCGCGCAGTTCCGCTGCGGGCTTGTCGGCGATCTCGCCCGAGGTGCCGATCCAGATGCCGCCGGTCTCCTCCAGCACATCGCCAAGCGCCACGACCAGCCCGCCCGAAGGATTGGCCCCGGTGGGAATACGGTTGGAGATGCAGATCAGGCGGCCCATTCGTCGTTCCTCATTCAGCGTGCCACGGCAGCGGCGAGCCAGGCGCGCACATCCATCGGCTCGGCAAGGTGATAGCGCGCGACGCTCTCTCCGTCACCGACCTTGATGCCGAAACCGCCATGCGCCTCGGCCCAGGCCAGCGCGGGCTCGTCGGTCGTGTCGTCGCCCGCATAGACCGGATTGCGGCCGCCGAACTGCACGAGGTCTGACAGGATCGCCAGAGCGCCGTCCTTCGAGAAGCCCTCGGGACGAATTTCGACCGCCATTTTCGCAGGCTGGATCGTGAATCCGTCATAGCGCGCGGTCAGCTCTTCGGTGAAGGCTTCGACCTGACCTTGCTTGGCGGGATTGGAGCGGAAATGGACCGCGGCGCCGTGGCTTTTATCCTCGAAGATAAGATCGTGGTCCTTGGCGAACCCGGCCATATCCTCTTTCAGCGCGCCCAGATGTCGGGGGGTCTCGGCCATTGGCGGCTCCATGCCGCGCGCTTCCGAGCCGTGCGAGCCGACCATAAACCCGTCGAACCCGTCGAGAAAACGCTCCAGCTCGTGAAGCGATCGCCCCGAGACAACCGCAAGCGCCCCGTTGAGCGCATCCGAGAGCTGCTCGAGCAAACGCGGCAGATCCTGCGGCACGATCACCGCATCCGGGCGGGGCGCAATATCCACCAGACATCCGTCGAAATCGAGGAACAACGCATCTCGCGACGGGTCGAGAGCGGGCGGGGCCGGTTTTTTCCCGGTCATGTCATCCATTGCCATGTGAAGACCGTAAGTGATCCTGTCCCGGTTGAATAGAGCCGCATTGGCACAGATCGGGAAACCCGTTAAGTCGGGTTGGAGTTCCGCGATTAATGACGACAGGACAGTGACACGATGACCAACGCCGCAAATCCGCGCCTTGCCCATGCCCCCGCCGATCACCCGCCCGTCAAGGAAGCGAAGATCGGTCTGCTCGTCGCCAATCTCGGAACCCCGGACAACACCGACTACTGGTCGATGCGTCGCTATCTGAACGAGTTCCTCTCGGACCGGCGCGTGATCGATTACCCGGCATGGAAATGGCAGCCGCTGCTGCAACTCATCATCCTGTCGAAGCGCCCCTTCACCTCGGGTGCGAACTACAAGACGATCTGGAATAACGAGGCGGGCGAAAGCCCCCTGATGACGATCACCAAGCAGCAGGTCGCGAAGCTGCGCGATGCGGTCTCGGCGCGCTACGGTCAGGAGGTCGTCGTCGATTACTGCATGCGCTACGGCAATCCCTCGACCCAGTCGGTCGTCGACAGGATGGTCGCGCAGGGCTGCGAGAAGATCCTGTTCCTGCCGCTCTATCCGCAATATGCGGGCGCCACCTCGGCCACCGCGAACGACCAGTTCTTCCGCGCGCTGATGAAGCAGAAGCGCCAGCCCGCCGCGCGCGTCGCGCCGGAATATTTCGACAAGCCCTCCTATATCGACGCGCTCGCTCAATCGGTGGAGCGGGTCTATGCCACGCTCGACGAGAAGCCCGATGTGCTGGTCGCCTCCTATCACGGGATGCCCAAGCGCTATCTGATGGAAGGCGACCCCTACCACTGCCAGTGCCAGAAGACCTCGCGCTTGTTGCGTGAACGGCTCGGCTGGGACAAGGACGGGATCGACACGACCTTCCAGTCGGTCTTCGGCACCGAGGAATGGCTCAAGCCCTACACGGTCGAGCATGTCGCGGAGCTGGCGAAGCAGGGCAAGAAGAACATCGCGGTGATCTCGCCCGCCTTCAGCGCGGATTGCATCGAGACGCTCGAAGAGATCAACGGCGAAATCCGCGAGGCGTTCGAGCATGCGGGCGGTGAGAAATTCACCTATGTCCCCTGCCTCAACGACGACGACCTGCACATCAAGGCGCTGATGGAGGTGGTCGGAGAAAACCTCGCCGGTTGGATCGACTGATAAAACTGTCTCGATCTGCGACGACCTGCCTCACAGATTTGTGAATCTTTCTTCCTATATGTTCTGACGCGGGGGCAAGGGATCGCCGTGAAGGCGCACCCTGCGGACCGGCAACGACCGGGACGCGCAGAGCAGAAAGGAATGAGAATGATCAAGACTATGGGACTGGTCGCCTTGGCGGCTCTCTATGCTGGCGCTTCCTGGGCCGGTCATGCAAATCCTTGGGCGACCGAGGACGACGTGATTTATTCGCAAAATCACGAGGAAAACCTTGAGCAATCCGTCGACACGCCCGGCGAAGACGAGATGCTTGGAGTCATGGTGCGAAGCGCCCACGGCAAGCTCGACGGCTTGTCTGGCGGCTCTGGCGATGGCTCGGGCGACGGATCCGACCACGAGCACGACAGCGGCGAGCACGACTGACCGCAGCCGCGTAAATTGAAACCCCCGGACCTATGCGGTGCCGGGGGTCTTTCTTTGTGCGACGCGCGGTCCGGCTTAGATCAGCAGAACCTGCGTGCCGATCTTCGCGAAGCCGAACAGCTCCTGGATATGTTCGTTGTAAAGACCGATGCAGCCGTTCGAGCTTTTGCGGCCGATCTTGCGCGTGTCATGCGTGCCGTGGATGCGGTAATAGCGCCACGACAGATAAAGCGCATGGGTGCCCAGCGGGTTATCGGGGCCCGGCGGGACGTAGTCGGGCCATTCCGGGTTGCGCTTTTTCATCGAGGGCGTCGGCGCCCAGCTCGGCCCTTCGACCTTGCGGATCACTTCGGTGCGGCCGCGCCGCGTGAGTTCTTCCGAGACCGGCACAGAGGTCGGATAGAGACGGTAGATCGACTGATCCGCCGACCAGTAATGCAGCGCCCGCGAATGGGTATCCACAAGGATCGCCCCGTTGCGGAGGTTCGAGAAATAGGGCTGCCAGTCGCGGTTCTGGAAGCTCGAGATATTACGGCGCTGGTTGGTGAAGGCGCTCGTCTCGAACTGCTCCTGACCGTAATCGGGCGTTTGCGCCCGGGCGGGCAGCGCGAGCCCCGCACCAAGGCAGGCGGCGGCGCCGAGAAAGGCGCGGCGATCAAAAGGCTTGCGCGTATGCGACATCTGAGGCTCCGGGTTCGCGACGGGGTCAATTGCGATAAATATAATGTGATCGCGGGGCGGCGGCAAATCAAACTGGCGAGGATGTGCCTGCAAAGCGTCAGAGGGGTTTGCGCGGATGGGGACAAGCGTGTAATGCAGATTGACGGTTTAACGAGGGACTGGCCAAAAATGTTGCGCGCTACCGTATTTGCTTGCTCCGCGATCGTGGCTCTGGCGGCTTGCCAGCCGACCGACACGCAGCCCAAGCTCGGGCCCGATGGCCTGCCGCTGCCGAAAGTCTATAACATCACTGCGAGCGATCGCTCGGTGATCCCGCAGCGCGTGCTGGAATCGGTGAACAGCCTGCGTTCCGCGCGCGGTGCCGCGCCGCTGGTGCTGAACGACGCGCTGACCACGGCGGCGCTGGCCCATTCCAAGGACATGGCCGTGCAGAACCGCCCGTGGCACTGGGGGTCCGACGGCTCCTCGCCGCTGACCCGGGCGCAGCGTGCCGGCTATCCGGGGCAGGTTCTGGGCGAGAATATCTCCGAGACCTACGAGACCGAGATGGAGACCCTCGCAGCCTGGATGAAGGTCGCCGATACGCGCGACGTGATCCTGAACCCGGCGGCGACGCAGATGGGCTTCTCGTGGTATCAGGAGCCCTCCGGCAAGATCTGGTGGACGATGGTCACCGGCAACTGAGCCGAAGACCCGCCGCAATCAAAAAGGGCCCCACGCGGGGCCCTTTGTCATTTCCGGGGGATGCTGCGATCAGGGGAAGATGAAGATCGGCGTGCCGTCGCGGACCATCGCGTAGATGTCGCTGATTTCCTTGTCCTTCACCGCGATGCAGCCCGCGGTCCAGTCGCGACCCTTGCCTTTGTTCTTCCCGTCGCGGCCATGGATGAAGATATCGCCGCCCGCCTTCTTGCCCTGCGACTCCGCGAAGGCGACCTGCTGCGGGTTCGGATAGCTGATGCCGATCGACAGGTAATAGGCCGAATTCGGATTGCGCCGGTTGATGTAATAGAGCCCTTCCGGGGTCTTGCCGTCGCCCTCGAACTGCTTCGGGCCGACCGGATCGCCGCCAAGGCCGATCTTGTACTTCTCCAGCACCTCGTCGCCATGCAGCAGATACATCATCCGCTGAGACTTGAAGATCTGGATCTGGGTCACGGCGGGGCCGTTATAGGATTTGAATTTGCTGGAGTCGCCACAGGCGGCCAGCGTGGCAAGGGCGCATCCGCCCAAGAGGAGGGTTCGACGGTTCATGTTCGGCCTGTATTCGGAGACTGCTGTTTTGCAGTCTTTCTATCCGATTTTCGGCGTCGCATCTAGCGGGTGAAAAGGGCCGCAAGCTCCACATGAGCGGAAAACCGGAACTGATCCACCACCAGCAGCTTGTCGAGCGTGAAGCCCGCCGCGATCAGCGTCTCGGCGTCGCGCGCGAAGGTGACCGGGTTGCAGGAGACATGCACCAGCCGCTTGAGCTTCGACGCCGCGATCTCGGCGATCTGCGCCTGCGCGCCTGCCCGCGGCGGGTCGATCACCACCGCGTCGAACTTCGCCAGCTCGTCGGGCAGAAGCGGACGGCGGAACAGATCGCGCGCCTCGGTGGAGACCCGGTGCAGGCCCTGCGACTGACGCCAGCCCTGATCGAGCGCCTCGGTCATCGCCGCGACCCCCTCGACCGCGTGGACCTCGGCCAGTTCGGCCAGCGGCAGCGAGAAGGTGCCGCAACCGGCGAACAGATCGGCCACCTTTTTCGCATTGCCAATCGCCGCTTTGGCGAAGGCGGTCAGCACCGCTTCGCCGTGATGGGTCGCTTGCAGAAACGCGCCCGGCGGCGGCACGACCTTGGCCTTGCCGAATTGCTGGATCGCCGGGCGGCGGCCCGCGATGACCTGCCCGTTCCAGCTGAGCCGGGCGAGATCGTGGCTGCGCGCCAGACCCGACAAAGCCTCGAATTGGGCCGTATCAGGGTCTTTTCCGCCCTGTGCCGCCAGTTCCAGCCCGGCCTCCGACAGGGTCAGGGTGAAGGCGATTTCGCCTTTGCGCGAGCCTGCAATCGCGGTCGCCTCATGCAGCATCGGGATCGCGGCCAGCAGTTCGGGCCGCAGGATCAGGCAGTGCGGGATCTCGACGACCGTGTCCGAGGCGCGGGCGTGAAACCCGACCAGCGTGCCCTTCTTGGTGCGCCGTCCCGAAAGCGTCGCCCGCCGGCGCGAATTGAGCGGCGAGGTCGCGATGCTCATCTCCGGCTGGGGCAGGTTGCGCGCGGCCAGCGCCTGACGCACTACGTCCATCTTCCACTCGGCGGTGAACGCCTCCGACGCGTGCTGCATCGAACAGGCCCCGCAGGAGCGGTAATGCGGGCAGGGCGCTTTGACGCGGTCGGGCGAAGGCTTCACGATCTTCGGCTGCGCGATGCGGCCGTCGACCACCTCGCCCTCGACCACTTCACCGGGAAGCGCCATGGCGACATGCACGGTCCCCTCGGGGCCATGGGTCACGCCGTCGGCATGCAGGGACAGTCGCTCGATTTCGTAGGTCATGCGCCTTCTCTAGCTGCGCGGCGCGGGTCAGAAAAGACCCTATTCCGCCGCATCCTCCGCGTCATCGCAGGTCAGGAAACCGCCGGACTGGCGTGCCCAGTAGCGCGCGTAGAGCCCGTTCATCGCCAGCAGCTCGTCATGGCTGCCCTGCTCGACGATCCGGCCTTCCTCCAGCACGACGATCCGGTCCATCTCGGCGATGGTGCTGAGGCGGTGGGCGATCGCCAGCACGGTCTTGCCCGCCATGACCCGGTGCAGCGCGGTTTGAATTTGCGCCTCGACTTCCGAGTCGAGCGCCGAGGTCGCCTCGTCCAGCACAAGGATCGGCGCGTTTTTCAGGAAGGCGCGCGCAAGGGCGATCCGCTGGCGCTGGCCGCCCGACAGCTTCACCCCACGCTCGCCCAGCTTGGCGTCATAGCCGCGATTGCCTTCGTGATCGGCGAGGCCGCGGATGAAGTCGTCGGCTTCGGCCTGCTTGGCCGCCGCGATCATCTCCTCGTCCGTGGCGTCGGGCTTGCCGTAAAGGATGTTCTCCCGCGCCGAGCGATTGAACATCGCGGTCTCCTGCGTGACCATCGCGATGTTGCGGCGCAGGCTTTCCTGCGTGACCTCGCGAATGTCCTGCCCGTCGATCAGAATAGACCCTTTTTCGGGATCATAGAGCCTCAGCAGCAGCGCCACGAGCGTCGATTTCCCCGCGCCCGAGGCCCCGACGATCCCGATCCGCTCGCCATCCGCGATGGTCAGATTGATATCCGCAATCCCGCCGCTGCGACGGCCATAGGCGAAATCGATATTGTCGAACTGGATCTCGCCTTCGACGTTGCGCAGCGTGCGTGCGTCGGGCGCGTCGGTCAGGTCATGCATATGCGCGAGCGTCCGCATCCCGTCCTCGGCCTCGCCGATATGGGTCCAGACGGACATCAGCGCCTGGCTCACCCAGCCCGACATTTGCGACAGCCGGATCGCGATGGCGCCCGAGGTGGCGATGGCCCCCGCGGTCGCCTCGCCCTGCGACCAGAGCCAGATCGCGCCGCCCACCAGCATCACAGGAACGAGCCCGGCATAGGCCATCTGCACCACCCGATAGAGGCTCTGGATCATGCCGAAGGAATAGGTCTTCTCGCGGAACTTCTGCATTGCCTCCAGCGCCGCGCGATCCTCGTGCTCGGCATGGGCGAACAGCTTCACCGTCTTGATATTCGTGACCGTGTCGACGACCTGCCCCGTCACCATCGCCCGCGCCGAGGCCCGCTCGCGCGAGCGTCCGCGGATATGGGGCAGGAAGAGGCGGATGATCAGGTAGAGCCCGAAGGTCCAGAACACGAGGCCCACCGCCCCCCAGCGGTCGATCTGGGCCAGAACGATCAGCGAGCCGACGATCGAGGCCAGCGCGAAGAGGCCGGTATTGATGATCTCGGTGACGGTATCGGTGACGGCGCGCGCGGTCTGCATCTGCTTTTGCGCGATGCGCCCGGCAAAGTCGTTGTCGAAGAAGGTGACCGACTGGCCCATCGTCCAGCGATGCAGCCGCGAGAGTACCAAGGGCATGACGTTGGGGCTGATCAGCAGGTTGTTGGTGGCGGAGCTGATGCCGAAAGTCAGGGGGCGGATCAGCAGGAAGAACGCGACGAACAGGACGAGAAGCCCGAGATTCGCCCCGATCACCGCGGCGCGTTCGCTGTTCAGCGCCGCGTCGATCACCTGACCCAGAAGCCAGGCGGAGACGACCTCCATCACGCCGGCGATGGTCGTGCCAAAGCTGGCCACGGCAATCGCGCCCCAGCTGCCCTTGAGGCACCAGCGGAAGAAGGCACCGAGCTGGCGCGGCGGGGCGCCTTCGGCGGGGGAGAAGGGATCGAACATGAGTCTCTCTTTCCTCTCCCGATATAGGCGGTTGCGGCGCGGATCAAAGCGCGGCGAGCAGATCCTCGCGCGTCAGCGTGAATCCAGAGGCGATCCAGCGTGCCTCGAGCGTCTTCAGCGTCTCTCCCAATGCCTTGCCTTCATAGCGGGGCATCAGGTCTCGCGCTTGCACCGGAAATTGCTGTTTTGCGCCGAAATAGACCCTGTTTTGCCAGCCTTCCGGCATTTCCTGCCCCATCAGCGCATGGCGCAGAAGAAGCGCATCGGCCCCGGTCTCGGCCCCGAGCCGATATCCAAGGACCGCCGCGTCATCACTGTCGGACAGCGAGGCGCGCAGGGCCTCGAGCTGCCTTGTGTCCTTCTTAGACAGGCGTAGACGCTCGGCGACGTCTTCGCCGCCAATCGCCGCCAGCCTGCGGATCGGATCGGCGGGGCGACCCTCGAGATGGACGAGCGGTCCGAGCGCGGTCGCATCCGCGCCGGGCAGCACGGCCGTGAGGACCCCGCATTGCGCCATCGCCGCCACTGCGTGCACGGGATCGGGCGCGGCCAGCAGTTTGCGCATCTCGCCGCCGAGGCGCTCGCGCGAAAGCGTCTCTATTCCGGCGATATTCTCGGCGCAGGCGGCCAACCCGTCAGGGTCGAGGTCGTGCCCGTACCATGCGGTGAACCGGAAGAAGCGCAGGATGCGCAGGTAGTCCTCGCGGATCCGCTCCTCCGCCTCGCCGACGAAGCGCACATGATGCGCCGCCAGATCCTCCAGCCCTGTGCCCAGCGGGTCGAGAACCGTGCCGTCCGAGCGGGCATAGAGCGCGTTCATCGTGAAATCGCGCCGCGCCGCGTCCTCCGCGATATCGTCGGAAAACGCGACTGTGGCATGCCGCCCATGCGTCTCCACATCGCGGCGGAAGGTGGTGACCTCATGCGGATGCCCCTCCGCGACGACCGTGACCGTGCCGTGATCGACCCCGGTCGGCACCGGCTTCAGCCCGGCCGCCTTCGCAAGTTCGATCACCCGCTCGGGGCGCGCGTCGCTGGCGATGTCGATATCGTTGACCGGCGCGCCCAAGGCGCTGTTGCGCACGCAGCCGCCCACCAGAAGCGCCTGATGCCCGCCCTCTTCGAGCATCTTCAGCACGCGTTGGGTCGGCTCTGCCTCGATCCAGTCTCCGGTCAGTTTCATTCCGCCATCCGGTCCGCCAATGAGCGCAATATACGCGCGGTGGCGCCCCAGATGTAATAGGGCCCGTAAGGCGCCACGAAATAGCTGCGCCGGGAGCCGCGCCAGCGGCGCGATTCGACGCGGAAATTCCCGGGCGTGATATGCGAGAGCGGCACGGTGAACGCCTCGGCCACCTCGCCCGCTTCGGGGATGACCTCGAAGGGCGTGTGAATGCGGGCCAGCACCGGCGTTACCAGAAAGGACGTCACGGTCTCATGCGGATCGAGCGTGCCCAGCACCTCGACATGGGCATGGGGCAGGCCGATCTCTTCCTGCGCCTCGCGCAGAGCCGCGCCGACCGGGCCTTCGTCATCTGGATCGACCTTGCCGCCGGGAAAGGCGATCTGGCCGGGGTGATGGCGCAGATGCGAGCTGCGCTTCGTCAGATGCAGGCGCGGCTCCGGCCCGAAGGTGTCGAAGGCGACGAGAACGCCCGCAGGCCGCAGCTTGCGGCCCTCGGGCAGGATCACTTCCGGGTTCAGATCGTAATCCGAAGAGGGCCGCCCCGGTCGCGCCAAGGCGTCGAGAACCGGGGCGAGAGGATCACTCATTCGTTCCCTCGTCTCCCGCTTCGCGCAGCGATCCGTCGGGGTTCTTCTGCGCCTCGAAGCCGAGCGTCAGCGGATCGAAAATGTAATGCGCGCCGCAGAACTGGCAGTCCGCGGTGACCGTGCCCTCATCGGTGGTCATATGCGCGATGTCGCGCGCCGAGTAGATCGAGAGCGACTGACGCACACGATCGGCAGAACAGGTGCAGCCGAACTCGACCCGCTGCGGATCGAAGACGCGCGGCGCTTCCTCGTGGAACAGGCGCACCAGCAACTCGGTCGGCTGCACGGTCGGACCGATTAGCTCCATATCCTCGACCGTGTCGAGCAGGATATTGGCGCGGGCCCAGTTCTCGCCTTCCTCGCCTTCGAGAATGTCGTCGGCGGTCAGCAGACCCTGATCGCCCGAGCCTTCCTGAGCGACGAAGGGCGAGGCCGGAGGCATATGCTGCAGCATCACGCCGCCCGCACGCCAGCTTTCGCCCTGTCCGGGCAGGATCGAGCGCCCGAAGGACAGCGAGAACCGCGTGGGCAGCTGTTCGGACTGCGCGAAATAGGCCTCGGCGCAGGCGCGCAGCGAGCCTTCGGACAGCGGCGTGATGCCCTGATAGGGGGTCGTGCCTTTGCCCTGGTCGATCAGGATCGCGAAATAGCCCTGCCCGATCTGTTCGAACGGGTCGGCCTTGGGATCGAGCTTCTCGTCATCGAAGCTCGCCCATGCGCGGATGCGGGCCGGCGCGCCCTCCTTCTCGGGGGCGTAGTAATCGGTGGCGATGATGCGGATCGGGCCGTTGCCGCGGATTTGCAGCGACAGTTTCCAGCGCAGTTTGACGGTCTGGCCGATCAGCGCGGTCAGAAGGGCGGCTTCGGCCACCAGCATTTCGACCGCGCGGGGGTAATCATGTTGCGACAGGACGGTGTCGAGCACGCCGTCGAGGCGGGCAACCCGGCCGCGGATGTCAGAGCGGTCGAGCTGAAACGGCAGAACTGTATCGTCCCATGCGATTTGGGATAGCTTGGACATGGTGCTCCTGAGGGGCTCAGAGGGGTTTTCGGGCAGCGCGGAGCCTGCCATACAGCCCCAATATAGGCGCGGCAACCGCAGACCCAAGGGAGAGCACATGATCGCGAGGTTTGGAGAGCGGGTGAAATCCGGTCAGCAGTATCGTTTGCGCCCCGGTGCCTACGCGATCCTGATCCGCGACGGGCGGGTGCTGCTGACCCATCAGGCGCATCCCATACCGGAGTTTCAATTGCCCGGCGGCGGGATCGATCCGGGCGAGGGGCCGATCGAGGCGCTGCATCGCGAGGTCTTCGAGGAGACCGGCTGGGCGATTACGGGGCTGCGCCGCCTCGGGGCCTATCGGCGTTTCACCTATATGCCCGAATACGAGTTCTGGGCGGAAAAGCTTTGCTCCGTCTGGCTCGCGCGCCCGGTGTTGAAGCGCGGTCTGCCGCCAGAGCCGCACCACACGGCGCATTGGGCCGATCCCGAAGAAGCGCTCGAACTGCTAGCGAATGAAGGCGAGCGCGCGTTTTTCCAACGGTTCGTCCGTCGCTGAAAAGGCGCGGGCGTTTCGTTCGCCTAAGATGTAGCTGAACTGGTGCGTTCTCCTCTCAAGTCTCTCCGCGGGGATGGTCTCTGCAGTCTGACGCACCCTCCGAACGTCGCTCGGTGCTGCCGGGGCCGTGAAATTCCAAAACGCCAGCCGAGACATCATCCCCGATCTCGCCCTCCGCGAATTCCTCGGTGGCCCAATAGAGCGCATCCAGAAGCCCGGGCCCCGGCATCTGGGAAAATTTGCGAAGCATCCGGGCCAGCCGGGTTTGATCGATCATCTCGCCGCTGCGGTCGCTGGCTTCGGTAATCCCGTCCGAGACCAGCACCAGCCGATCGCCCGGGGTCAGTTGAACCGTGAGCGTCTCGTATTCGGCGCCTTCGATCAGGCCGATAGGCAGCCCGCCCTCGCCGAAAAACTCCACCGTGCCGTTGCGCCGTTGCAGGACCGGGTAGGGGTGGCCCGCCTGAACCAACTCCGCCTTGCCGGTGCGCAGATCGACATCGGCGTAGATAAGGGTGAAATAGCTCTCGGTGCTCATCTCGCTCAGCACGAGATCGTTGAGGCGCTGCGCGAGCTCCGCCGGGCGTCGTCCGCGCAATTCGCCCTGTGCGTTGCGGTAAATCGCGAGGTTCTGGCTGGGGGTGGTGCCGGAGAAATAGCCCGCGATCCGCGCCATCATCAGGGCCGAGGTGATGCCATGCCCCGACACGTCGATGCCGTATAGGCCCACCCGGCGCTCATTGATCGGAAAGAACCCGACGAGGTCGCCGCCGACATGGCCTGCGGGCCGCAAGAGCAGCGAGACATCCGCCGCTTCGAACCGCGCGTGTCGTGTCCGCACGAGGCTTTGCTGCAGTTTCCGCGCCTCTTGCAGGTCGCGGTCGATCACCTCCTGCGCCTCGCGTAACAGGCGGTTCTTTTCGCTCAACTCCTCCTGCATGGTCAGGATGCGGGCGCCCGCGCTCAGGCGCGCCCGAAGTTCTGCGCCATTGACCGGTTTCGACAGGAAATCGTCGGCGCCGCTTTCCAATCCGCGCGTGACGTCCGTCTTCTCGGCCTTGGAGGTCAAGAGGATGAAATACCCGTAGCTTCGTCTCGGTAAGCCCCGGAAGACGTGGCAGAATTCAGGACCGCTCATCCCCGCCATCATCCAATCCGAGATCACGATATCGGGCTCGCATTGGGCGCAGATCGCGATCGCCTCTTCTGCGCTTTCTGCTTCGCTCACCTGATAGCCGGAGCGGGACAACTGCGCCGAGAGGATACGGCGCTGCATGCGGCTGTCGTCCACGACGAGAACGTGCCGCGCAGCGCCCGCCAATGGTCGTCGGCCCGCATCTGCGGGGGCCTCTTGTCTTTGCACCATCTGCATCATCCGAAACCTCTGCCCTCACGAAACCGCAAACTCCCTAAGATTCGGTGAAAACCAGCCCTGATCAGACGTTAAGAAAATCGAAAGGGTGCGACGCTACGGTCAGTCTCGGGTGGAGTCGGAACGAGTGGCCTGGAGGGCGTAATGATTGATTGGGAACGGGTGCAGGAGTTGCGCTCGGAAATTGGCGCCGATGGCTTTGCCGAAGTCGTGGACCTTTTTCTCGACGAGGTCGAGGCCGTGGTGATGGGGCTTGGCGGGCGTCCCGACCGGGTCGAAGAAGATTTGCACTTCTTGAAAGGGTCCGCCTGGAATCTCGGGTTCCGCGATTTCGGCGGAGCCTGTCAGCAGGGAGAACGAATGGCCGCGGCCGGACGCGCCGTGGAGGTCGATCTGAGCGCGATCCGCGAGACCTATAGCCTGTCCAAAACGCAGTTCATGGGGCGGCTATCGGAGTTTACTCCGGCGGCATAGCGCGAGGTGCTGAGCAGATTGAGCTGCGCCGAGCACATATTGCACGAAGTTGCACCCGTTGGGCGCGGGTGCGGTCATATTTTGGGAACTCGCGTGCCTATCGCGGGCCGTGAGCGCAGGAGTTGAGAAGGCTCCACAGTGCAAAAACGGCGAAGGACCGGTTTGTTTCGTCCGTCTGGCGGCCGCTCTATCGAAATGAAGGCCTCAGATAAGAAACTCAGCCAAGGTTTCGTCTTCGGTGATGTCGCGCCAGACGAAGCCCTCGGCGTCGAGCTTCGCGAAGAGTTCTGTGAAGTTCTCGGCGCGTTTCGTTTCGATCCCGATCAGGACCGAGCCGAAATTCCGCGCCGATTTCTTCAGATACTCGAAGCGCGCGATATCGTCGTCAGGGCCAAGCATCTGCAGGAAATCCTTCAGGGCGCCGGGGCGCTGGGGCAGGCGGAGGATGAAATACTTCTTCAAGCCGGAATAGCGCTGGGCGCGCTCGCGCACCTCTGGCAGCCGTTCGAAGTCGAAATTGCCGCCCGAAGTCACGCAGACCACGCGCTTGCCGCGGATCGTCTCGGCCAGTTCGGGCAGGATGTCGATCGACATCGCGCCGGCGGGCTCCAGCACGACGCCCTCGACGTTCAGCATCTCAAGCATCGTGATGCAGATGCGATCCTCCGGCGCGAGATGAACTTGCTCGGGCGTGACCCAACCAAGCTCCGCGAAGGGGCGCGCGCCGATCCGGGCAACCGCGGCTCCATCGACGAAACTGTTCACCTGCGAGATCGTCACGGGCTCATGCGCCTTGACCGCAGCGGTCAGGCTCGCGCCGCCCAAAGGCTCGACGAAGCGAAATTCCGTGTCGGGGGCGGTCGCGCGCAGATAACCGGTGACGCCCGCGGCCAAACCGCCGCCGCCCACGGGCAGGATCACCATATCCGGCGCGCCGCCCAACTGGTCGAGGATCTCAACCCCGACCGACGCCTGCCCCTCGATCACATCCGGATCGTCGAAAGGCGCGAGGAAATGCGCCCCGGCCTCGCGGCAAAACTCTTGCGCCGACGCCAGCGTGTCGTCGAAATAATCGCCGGTGAGAACGATCTCGACCGCATCTCCGCCGAAGGTCTTGGTCTTGTCGATCTTCTGCTGCGGCGTCGTCACCGGCATGAAGATCGTCCCCTTCACCCCGAAATGCCGACAGGCGAAGGCCACGCCCTGCGCGTGGTTCCCGGCGCTCGCGCAGACGAAATGCGCCGCCGACGGATCGCGCTCGCGCAATTTGCGCATCGCGGTAAAAGCGCCCCGGATCTTGTAGGAGCGCACCGGCGTCAGGTCCTCGCGCTTCAGCCAGACCTCGGCGTCGAAGCGTTTCGACAGATGGGCATTGAGTTGCAGCGGCGTCGGCTCGAAGAGCGCACGCAGCGCGCGGGTGGCGGCTTGGGCGGAAAGGGCGAACTCACTCATACCGCCAGATGTGACGCGCGCCGCCCGCTTTGGCAAGCTCAGACGAGGGCGCGTTGCTCGACAAAATGACCGTAGAGCGTCGTTAGGATCGACAGCAGCAGCATCACGGTGGGCACAGCGAAAAGCAGCTTGAGTGCGACCACGACCATATCATCCGCGAGATCATGTGGCGCCAGCATCGAAAGCATGCTCACCGCAAAGAAAGGGAGTACCACGAGAAATGCCAGCAGAGTGAGCAAAGCGAAGCCACGCCACTGGCCGCGAGTCGCGCGCCAACTGTCGCGGATCGTGGCGCCGCCGATCGCGGCCCCGGGCAGTGATACTCCGAGACGGAGCATGAAGGCATACACGACAATGAAGAATGCCAGCCCCACCACGGCAAGTAGAACGGTTTCAGCGGCCTGGTTCGGAATGATTTCCTGCGCCGCGAGGGCGAAAAGAAAAACAATCGCGGCTCCTAGGACCATGATTGCCATGGCACAGAGCGTGATCACTATTCCACGCCAGAAATAGCTCACGTCGCGGCGCAGATGAATCCGCGGCAGCCAGCCGACGCGCTCGCCGAGAAGGATGAACCTGTGCCAGTTCACTGCCGCGATGATCATCGGGATCGGCAGGATGAACGTGTTGAAAACCAAAATGAACAGTGATTCTTCGAGACTCTGGTGTTGCGATGCTCCGGCCTGCATCACGCTCTCGATAAGCCATTGCTGCCCGATGATCATGATCAAGAGAAGAAGCGCCGAGATCCGAAGGGTCTGCCCCCAATTTCCAAAGACCTGCCGGAACGAGTGTCCGAAAACCCCCAATACATTCATCACTTTGCCCCCAAAGAATGTCATTTAATAATTCACCGTTGGGGTTAGATCTCACCGCAGTCAAAGCACGTTCTGCGCGCCTTCGGTGAATTCTCCGTGTGATAGGGGCGAAAAAGAGCAAGTCCGCGCCGAAGGGGCGGCGCATTGAGCGAAACTCTGCGCATTTTGCAAAGTCTGCCGTTTTTCTGCCCACTTTCGGGGCTAATCGTGGTGAAACCGTGTCGCGAGCATTAAAAGAGGAGGGCCGAATGAGCCTGAGAAAAACTTCGATCGTCGCCCTTGTCGCGGCAAGCTTCGTCGTCGCCCCGGTGGCGACCAGCCATTTCACCGGCGCGGATGCCGCGTTTGCCAAGAACGGCAACGGCGGCGGCAATGGCGGTGGAAACGGTGGTGGCAACGGCGGCGGTAATGGCGGTGGCCATGGCGGCGGCAACGCGGGCGGCAAGTCCGGCGCGGCAGGCAAATCCGCATCGGCCGGGCGTCCGACGAGCCCGGGCAATTCCGGCAAAGCGGCAACCCATGGCGGCGGCCCTGCGAAATTCCTCGACAATCTCTTCTCCGGCAAGCTGCAGAAGAAGCAGCACACGAACCGTGCCACTGTGAAAACGGCGTCGCGCGGGACCACCGCGACCAAGACGCGCTCGACCACTCCGACCGAATTCGCGGTGAACGAGTCGCCGCGTCCGAACGGCAAACCGAGCGTGAGCGAGGGTGAGCTGCGCAATCACGGCGCCTTGGCTTCCGAGCTGAAGGGCCTGAACGCGGCCCATGCCAGCGCGACCGCGCTCGCCAACGCTTCGCCGAACAGCCAGGTGGGCCGGATTGCGACCTATCGCGACACGGTGCTGGCTGCGGCTGAGGCCCAGCAGAACCTGACGGACGCGCAGGACGCTGTCGCGGCGCTGGAAGCGCAGGATGTCCGCAGCGTGGACGCGATCCAAGCCGATATCGACGCGCTCGATCCCGAAGCCGAGGGCTATGACGAAGCGGTCACGACGCTGGAGGACGAGAAGGCCGCAGCGACGACCTATGAGGCCGATCTGGCCGCTGCCCAGCAGGCGGTCACCGATATGGAAGCCGAGATCGCCAATGCCGCGACGGAAGAAAACGACGCGCTTCTCGCCGCATCGAACGGGCGTGAGCTTTCGCCCGAGGCGCTCGCTTATCTGCACGAGCTGCTCGATCTGCCCCCGCCGGAAACCGCGACCGCAGAGGCACCTGCGGAGGGCGATGTGGCGAGCGGTGACGGAACGACCGGCGACGGGACGACCGTCGATGGCGATCTCGCCTCGACCGGGGACACCACGACCGATCCGCTCGTGGACCCGTCCACCGAGAGCTGATCTCGCGCAGAGCGCTTTCGAAAGGGCCGTCCTTCGGGGCGGCCCTTGTTCATTGGAAAAAAAGCTTCTATTCCGTCGCGGAACAAGAAAACCGGGAGATGCCGCATGTCCGCGCCCAAGAAAGTCGTGCTTGCCTATTCGGGCGGCCTCGATACCTCGATCATCCTGAAATGGCTGCAGACCGAATACGGCTGCGAGGTCATCACCTACACCGCCGATCTCGGTCAGGGTGAAGAGCTGGAACCGGCGCGCCGCAAGGCCGAGATGCTCGGCATCAAGCCGGAGAATATCCACATTCTCGACGCGCGCGAGGAATTCGTCCGCGATTTCGTCTTCCCGATGTTCCGCGCCAATGCGGTCTATGAGGGGCTGTATCTGCTGGGCACGTCGATCGCGCGCCCGCTGATCTCCAAGCATCTCGTCGAGATCGCGCATCAGCACGGCGCCGATGCGGTGGCGCATGGCGCGACCGGCAAGGGCAACGATCAGGTCCGCTTCGAGCTGTCCGCCTATGCGCTCGACCCGTCGATCAAGGTGATCGCGCCGTGGCGCGAATGGGACCTGTCCTCGCGCACCAAACTTCTGGAATTCGCCGAGGCGAACCAGATCCCGATCGCCAAGGACAAGCGCGGCGAAGCGCCGTTCTCGGTCGATGCGAACCTTCTGCACACTTCGTCCGAGGGCAAGGTGCTGGAAGATCCGGCCGACATGGCGCCCGATTACGTCTATCAGCGCACCGACGATCCGATCACGCAGGCCCCGAACGAGCCCGAATATATCGAGATCGGGTTCGAGAAGGGCGACGCCGTGTCGATCAACGGCGAGGCGATGAGCCCGGCGACGATCCTCACCAAGCTCAACGAATACGGCAAGACCCACGGCATCGGTCGTCTCGATTTCGTCGAAAACCGTTTCGTCGGCATGAAGTCGCGCGGCGTCTACGAGACCCCCGGCGGCACGATCCTGCTGGAAGCGCACCGTGGCATCGAGCAGATTACGCTCGATAGCGGCGCGGGCCACCTGAAGGATTCGATCATGCCGCGCTATGCCGAGCTGATCTATAACGGCTTCTGGTTCAGCCCTGAGCGCGAGGCGCTGCAGGCGCTGATCGACAAGACGCAGGAATATGTCACCGGCACGGTGAAGCTGATGCTCTTCAAGGGCGCGGCCCGCACCGTGGCGCGCTGGTCGGATTACTCGCTCTATTCCGAGGCCCATGTGACCTTCGAGGAAGACGCAGGTGCCTACGATCAGAAAGACGCGGCGGGCTTCATCCAGCTCAACGCGCTGCGCCTGAAACTGATCGCAACCCGCAACGCGCGAGTGAAGAAATGAGCTTTTCGCAGCCCAAGGCCGCCATCGTCACCGTCTCCGACCGCGCGTCGCGGGGCGAATACGAGGACAAGGGCGGTCCGGGCTGCGAAGACTACCTGCGCGGCGTGGTCACCTCGCCGCTGGAGATCGAGCGTCACATCATCCCCGATGGGCGCGAGTCGGTCGCGGCGAAACTCCGCGAACTGGTCGCGGCCGAAGCCGATCTGATTCTGATCACCGGCGGCACCGGCCCCGCGCCGCGCGACGAGACGCCCGAGGGCTGCTTCGACGTGATCGAGAAGGAACTGGCGGGCTTCGGCGAAGAAATGCGCCGCGCGTCGCTTCTCGAAGTGCCGACCGCCATCCTGTCGCGCCAGTCGGCGGGCATCGCGGGCAAATCGCTGATCATCATGGTGCCGGGCAAGCCCTCGGCCATCGCGACCTGTCTCGATGCGGTCTTCGCCGCCGTGCCCTATTGCCTCGACCTGATCGGCGCGGGCTATATCGAGACCGATCCGGCTCGGATCGAAGCCTTCCGTCCGAAGAAAAAGTAAGAGGGGGCGCTGCCCCCGTCGCCGTATGGCGACAATCAACGGTCGAGAAGGGGGCGCTGCCCCCGTCTCTTTCAGAGACTCCCCCGGGATATTTGACCCAAGGCGAAAATCGCCTCTCTTCGTATTGGCGGAAATATCCCGGGGTGAATTCGCGCAAGCGAAGAGGGGCAGCGCCCCTTACCGCTTCACCGCTGCGATGGCGTAATTCACCGAAAGATCGCGCGCCGAGAGCGACCAGGTCCAGCTCAGCGGATTGAACACCATGCCGCGGCGGTCGACCGGGTCGAGGCCGGCGTTGCGCGACAACTCGTAGAGCTCGTCGGGCGTGACGAATTTCGACCATTCATGCGTGCCCACTGGGAGCCAGCGCATCACCCGTTCGGCGCCGATGATCGCGACCATGTAGCTTTTCGGATTGCGGTTCAGCGTCGAGCAGATCATCAGCCCGCCCGGTTTCATCAGGCTCTGGATCGTGTTCACGAAGCCCTGCGGGTCGGCGACATGTTCGATGATCTCCAGCGCGAGGACGACGTCGAACTGCTCGCCGTTCGTGGCCAGATCTTCCGCCGCGCAATGGCGGTAATCGATCTCGAGCCCCGACTGTTCGGCATGCAGCCGCGCCACGGGGATATTCCCTTCCGCCGCATCCGCGCCCACGACCTCGGCGCCAAGCCGCGCCATCGGTTCGGACAGAAGCCCGCCGCCGCAGCCGATATCCAGCAGGCGCAGCCCCTCGAACGGGCGCGGCGCTTTCAGGTCGCGGCCGAACTGCGTGGCGATCTGCTTGGTGATGTAATCGAGCCGGCAGGGGTTGAGCATGTGCAGCGGTTTGAACTTGCCGTTCGGGTCCCACCATTCGGCGGCCATCGCCTCGAATTTGGCGACTTCGGACGGGTCGATGCTGTTTGCCGGATCTGCCATTGCTCTCCTCGCATTGATTTTAGGGCAGCCCATGGCGGGCGCGCCTTTTGCTCTATATAGTCCAGACATGGACAGAACTGCAGGGCAAAAGCGCGCATCGGGCGCCCATCTTTATCCGCCGATCGAGCCTTTCGATCAGCGCCGGATCGACGTGGGCGATGGCCATATCCTTTACGTCGAGCAATCGGGTCACCCCGAGGGGCAGCCGGTCGTGGTCTGCCATGGCGGGCCGGGGGGCGGCTGTTCGCCCACGATGCGGCGATTCTTCGATCCGCAGCATTATCGGGTCATCCTGTTCGATCAGCGCGGCTGCGGTCTGTCGCGCCCGCATGCCAGCGTCGCGGATAATACGACCTGGCATCTGATCGCGGATATGGAGCAGATCCGCCGGACGCTCGGCATCGACAGCTGGATGGTGTTCGGGGGGAGCTGGGGGGCGACGCTGGCGCTGCTTTACGCGCAGGCGCATCCCGACAGGGCGACGAATCTGATTCTGCGCGGCGTCTTCCTTGCGACGCAGGCCGAGCTCAACTGGTTCTATGGCGGCGGCGCGGGGAATTTCTATCCCGACCTCTGGGCGAATTTCCGGCGTCCGATTCCGGAAGACGAGCAGCACGATCTGATCGGGGCCTATCACAAGCGGCTGTTCTCGGGCGACTACATGGCCGAGGCGCGCTATGCGCGGCACTGGGCGATGTGGGAAAACGCGCTGGCCTCGGTGCGCTATGACGGGCCGCCCGGCGAAGCCTCGCCCGATTACGCCCGCGCCTTCGCCCGGCTCGAGAACCACTATTTCCAGAACGCGGCCTTCCTCGAAGAGGACGAACAGATCCTGCGCGACCGTCACAAGATCGAGCATATCCCGACGACCATCGTGCAGGGGCGGCTCGATATGATCTGCCCGCCGACCTCGGCCTATCGGCTGGCGCAGGGCTGGGCGATGGCGAAGCTGCAGCTGGTGCCGATGGCGGGGCATGCGCTTTCCGAGCCGGGGATCACCGCCGGGCTTGTCCGCGCGATGGATGAGCTTAGATCCTGATCTAGCGAAAGATTTCGATCGAGGCCGCCATGACGCTTACCTATTTCCTGCTGTTTCTCGTGGCCTCCGCGGCCGCCGCTGCGACGGGCATCATCTTCAAGCCGGGCGAATGGTATGTCGGGTTGAAGAAGCCCGGCTTCACGCCGCCCAACTGGGTCTTCCCGGTCGCCTGGACCTATCTCTACGTCTCGGTCGCCTATGCTGCGGCACGCATCGCCCCCGAGGCGGGCAGCCAGATCGCGCTCGCCCTCTTCGCGGTGCAGATCGCGCTGAACACGCTCTGGACGCCGGTCTTCTTCGGGGCGCATCGGCTGTGGCTCGGGCTCCTTGTCCTGATCTGTCTGTGGGTCGCCGTCGCGGCGATGATGCTGGCCTTCCTGCGGCTCGATATGCTGGCCGGATTGCTGGTCTTCCCCTATCTCGTTTGGCTGACATTGGCGGGCGCGCTGAACTTCCGCGTCTGGCGCGACAACCCCGGAGCGGGTGCGCGCGGCTGATTCCCCTTGCGGAATCTGCAATACAGGACTATATCGCCATCAACAGCGGCGCGCCGGGGTCCAAACCTGACGCCCACCGGAAACGTGTGACGGGCCGCAACGGCCCGTTTTTTGTTTTTGTAGGATCGGAAAGAGAGACATGACCGACCTGATCGCCAAGACCGCCATCGACCGGCGTCTGGCCGAGATCGTGGCCCCCGTGATCGAGGGGCTGGGCTTCGAGCTCGTGCGGCTGCGGCTGCAGGGCGGCAAGACGGCCACGCTTCAGATCATGGCAGACCGTCCCGATGGCGGTATCGTCGTGGACGATTGCGCCGCGATCTCGACCGCCGTGTCCGCGGCTCTCGATGTGGAAGACCCGATCGAGGACAAGTATACGCTGGAAGTGTCGTCGCCCGGCATCGACCGTCCGCTGACACGCTTCAAGGATTTCGACATCTGGGAAGGCTACGAGGCGAAGATCGAGACTTCCGAGCAGATCGACGGGCGCAAGCGCTTCAAGGGTATCCTGCGCGGCACCGAAGGGTCGGAAGTCCTGATCGAGCTGGACGAGAACGGCGAAGACGTCGTGATCGGCCTCCAGTTCGACTGGCTCGCGGATGCGAAGCTGGTGCTGACCGATGAGCTGATCGACGAGATGCTGCGCCAGAAGAAGGCGACCGAAAGCGTCGACGAAGCTGAATTTGACGAGATTGACGATTCCCCCGAGGAGGAGAACTGAGATGGCCATCACGGCAGCCAACCAGCTTGAGCTTCTGCAGACCGCCGAGGCGGTGGCGCGCGAAAAGATGATCGACCCTGATCTGGTGATCCAGGCGATGGAAGAGAGCCTCGCGCGCGCAGCGAAGTCGCGTTACGGCGCGGAGATGGACATCCGTGTCTCGATCGATCGCAAGACCGGCAAGGCGACCTTCACCCGTGTGCGTACCGTCGTCGAAGACGAAGAGCTGGAGAACTATCAGGCCGAGCTGACCGTTGAGCAGGCGAAGCAGTATCTCGAAAACCCCTCGGTCGGCGATCAGATCGTCGACGAGGTGCCGCCGGTCGATCTGGGCCGTATCGCCGCGCAATCGGCCAAGCAGGTCATCCTGCAGAAGGTCCGCGAAGCCGAGCGTGATCGCCAGTACGAAGAGTTCAAGGACCGCGTCGGCACGATCATCAACGGCACCGTCAAGCGCGAGGAATACGGCAACATCATCGTCGATGTGGGCCGTGGCGAAGCGATCCTGCGCCGCAACGAAAAGATCGGCCGCGAGAGCTATCGCCCGAATGACCGCATCCGTGCCTATGTGAAAGACGTGCGCCGCGAGACCCGTGGCCCGCAGATCTTCCTCAGCCGCACCGCGCCGGAATTCATGGCCGAACTGTTCAAGATGGAAGTGCCGGAAATCTACGACGGCATCATCGAGATCAAGGCCGTGGCCCGCGATCCCGGTTCGCGCGCGAAGATCGGCGTCATCTCCTATGACAACTCGATCGACCCGGTCGGTGCCTGTGTCGGTATGCGCGGTTCGCGCGTGCAGGCTGTCGTCGGCGAGCTTCAGGGCGAGAAGATCGACATCATCCCGTGGAACGAAGATCAGGCGACCTTCCTCGTGAACGCGCTGCAGCCGGCCGAAGTGTCGAAAGTGGTGATCGACGAGGAAGCGCAGAAGATCGAAGTCGTGGTCCCGGACGAGCAACTGTCGCTCGCCATCGGCCGTCGCGGTCAGAACGTGCGTCTGGCCTCGCAGCTGACCGGTCTCGACATCGACATCCTGACCGAAGCCGAGGAATCGGCACGCCGTCAGGCCGAGTTCGCCGAGCGCACCAAGCTGTTCGTCGACGCGCTGGACCTCGACGAGTTCTTCGCGCAGCTCCTCGTGGCGGAGGGCTTCACCTCGCTCGAGGAAGTGGCCTATGTCGAGATGGACGAACTGCTGTCGATCGAAGGCGTGGACGAGGACACCGCAGGCGAACTGCAGGCCCGTGCCCGCGACGTGATCGAAGAGCAGAACCGCAAGGCGCTGGAAGCGGCGAAGGAAATGGGCGTCGAGCAGTCGCTGTTCGACTTCGAAGGCCTGACCCCGCAGATGATCGAGGCGCTCGCGAAAGACGACGTCAAGACGCTGGAAGATTTCGCGACCTGCGCCGACTGGGAGCTGGCCGGTGGCTGGACCACGGTCGACGGTCAGCGCGTGAAGGATGACGGTCTGCTCGAGAAATTCGACGTGAGCCTTGAAGAGGCGCAGAACCTGATCATGACCGCGCGTATTCAGCTGGGCTGGGTCGACCCGTCCGAGCTGGAAAGCGACGCGGAAGACGAAGGCGAAGAGGAAACCGAGGAGGAGGCCGAGGCGTAAGCCTCGGTCCCGACCGGAGAGGAGCTTAGATGAGTCGCGGCGGAAAGCCGAAAACCAACGACGACCCCGAACGGCGCTGCATCGTCACCGGCGATGTTCAGCCGAAGGCGGGGCTTGTCCGCTTCGTGCTCGGACCCGATGGGATGATCTACCCGGACGTGGCAGGCAAACTGCCCGGCCGCGGAATCTGGGTCACCTCCGAACGCGGCGTCATCGAGACGGCGATGAAAAAGGGATTGTTCGCCCGCGCAGCGAAGCAGGCAGCCAAAACCCCAGAAAATCTGGTGGAATTGGTGGAACAGGCCCTTGCCTCTCGCGTTGTGGAGCTTATTTCTCTGGAGCGGAAGGCCGGCAAAGCGGTTGTCGGCTTCGAAAAGGTCAAGGGCTGGCTGGCCGAGGGGCGCGCGAAAGTGCTGCTACAGGCAAGCGACGGCTCGGACAGGGGCAAGGGTAAGCTTTGGACGCCCGAAGGCGGGCGCTGGTTCGGCTGCCTCACCTCTCAGGAATTGGGTTTGGCATTCGGCCGCGATCGTGCGATACACGGCGCGCTTGCAGCCGGTGGCCTCACCCGGCGCGTAATTGAAGACGCATCGAGGCTTGCGGGCGTACGCAAGCAGGACGGCGGCAAGACCGCCATGAAGGATACGAAGACGGCATGAGCGATACGGACGGCAAAAAGACTCTCGGACTGGGCGGCGGGCGCCCCGGGCAGGTGAAGCAAAGCTTCTCGCACGGGCGCACGAAGAACGTCGTGGTCGAGACGAAAGGCAAGAAGCGGGTGCTGAACAAACCGGCGGCAGGCGCTGGTAAGGGAGGGGGCAACAAGCCTTCCCTTGGCGATCCGTCGAAGCGCCCCGCCGGGATTTCCGACGCCGAAATGGAGCGTCGCCTGAAGGCGCTTCAGGCCGCGAAGGCGCGTGAGGTCGAAGAGGCCGCCGCCCGCGAGGCCGAGGAAAAAGCCCGCGAAGAAGAGCGCGAGCGTCGTCGCGCCGAGGCTGAGGCCAAGGAGCGCGAGGAGCGTGAACGCGAAGCGGCCCTGAAGGCCAAGGCTGAAGAGGACGAGCGCAAGAAGCGCGAGGCCGAACTTCGCGACAAGAAGAAAGAAGAGATCCGCAAGGGCGGACCGAAGAAAGATGCGCCGGTCGATCAGGCTGCCGTGGAGGTTGCTGCCGCCCGCGCCGAGACCAAGGGTGTGTCCGCTTCGGGTCCGCGCAAGACGGATCGTGAGCGTGATACGCGCAACGATCGCAACAACAAGGGCAACGACCGCGGCAACCGCCGTTCGGGCAAGCTCTCGCTGAGCGATGCGCTTTCGGGTGGCGAAGGCCGCCAGCGTTCGCTTGCTGCGATGAAGCGCAAGCAGGAGAAGGCCCGTCAGAAGGCGATGGGCGGCTCGCAGCGTGCTGAAAAGCAGTCGCGCGAAGTGCAGCTTCCCGAGACGATCATCGTGTCGGAACTCGCCAACCGTATGGCGGAGCGCGCGGCCGACGTGGTCAAAACGCTCATGAAGATGGGCATGATGGTCACCGCGAACCAGACGCTCGACGCCGACACCGCGGAACTCGTGATTGAGGAATTCGGTCACCGCTCCGTGCGCGTCTCGGATGCGGATGTCGAACAGGTCATCGATCAGGTCGACGACAAGGAAGAAGATCTTCAGCCGCGTCCGCCGATCGTCACGATCATGGGTCACGTCGACCACGGCAAGACCTCGCTGCTCGACGCGATCCGCAAGGCGAACGTCGTCTCCGGCGAGGCTGGCGGGATCACGCAGCATATCGGCGCCTATCAGGTGCAGACCGAGAGCGGGGCAACCCTGTCCTTCCTGGACACGCCCGGCCACGCGGCCTTTACCTCGATGCGCGCACGCGGTGCCAATGTCACCGATATCGTGGTGCTCGTCGTGGCGGCCGATGACTCGGTGATGCCGCAGACCATCGAAGCGATCAATCACTCGAAGGCCGCTGGCGTTCCGATGATCGTTGCGATCAACAAGTGCGACAAGCCAGATGCGAACGCCCAGAAGGTCCGCACCGAGCTTCTGCAGCACGAAGTCGTCGTCGAAGAGATGTCGGGTGACGTGCAGGACGTGGAAGTGTCGGCCAAGACCGGCAAGGGTCTCGATCAGCTGCTCGAAGCCATCGCGCTTCAGGCCGAACTGCTCGAACTCAAGGCCAACCCCGATCGCGCCGCGCAAGGTGCGGTGATCGAAGCCAAGCTCGACGTGGGCCGTGGCCCGGTCGCGACGGTTCTGGTGCAGAACGGCACGCTGCGCAAAGGCGACATCTTCGTCGTCGGCGAGCAGTGGGGTAAGGTCCGCGCGCTGATCAACGACAAGGGCGACCGCGTCGATGAGGCCGGTCCGTCGGTTCCGGTCGAGGTGCTCGGCATCAACGGCACGCCCGAGGCGGGCGACGTTCTCAACGTCGTCGAGACCGAGGCGCAGGCCCGCGAGATCGCCGAATACCGCGAGCAGGCCGCCAAGGACAAACGCGCCGCTGCCGGTGCCGCGACGACGCTGGAACAGCTGATGGCGAAAGCCAAGGCCGACGAAAGCGTCACCGAACTGCCCGTGCTGGTGAAGGCCGACGTGCAGGGTTCGGCGGAAGCGATCGTTCAGGCGCTCGAGAAGGTCGGCAACGAAGAGGTGCGCGTGCGCGTGCTGCATTCGGGCGTCGGTGCAATCACCGAATCCGACATCACGCTGGCCGAGGCGTCCAACGCGCCGGTCATCGGCTTCAACGTTCGTGCCAATGCGCCTGCGCGCAACGCCGCGAACCAGAAGGGCGTCGAGATCCGCTACTACTCGATCATCTACGATCTGGTGGACGACATCAAAGCCGCCGCTTCGGGCCTCCTGTCGGCCGAGATCCGCGAGCACTTCATCGGCTATGCCGAGATCAAGGAAGTGTTCAAGGTCACCGGCGTCGGCAAGGTCGCGGGTTGTATCGTCACCGAGGGCGTGGCCCGTCGTTCGGCTGGCGTCCGCCTGCTGCGCGACAACGTGGTGATCCACGAAGGCACGCTGAAGACGCTCAAGCGCTTCAAGGACGAGGTCAAGGAAGTGCCCTCCGGTCAGGAGTGCGGCATGGCCTTCGAAAGATACGACGATATCCGCCCCGGCGATGTCATCGAGATCTTCGAGCGCGAAGAGGTCGAGCGGACGCTCTGATCCTTCGGGACCGAGTTACGAATATAGAAACGGGGGCCTTCGGGCCCCCGTTTTGCATCTGTGGCTGTCATTCGGCTGCGTCAGCGATTGACGGGATGCCCGGCAAAGAGCGCATCGCCGACACGCACGAGGATGCGCCCGCAATCCAGCGTCCGTTCGTAAACTCCCTGAACGAAGACGCTGCTGCCGATCTGAATGGTTCTGAGCATGAGGTTCCTCCCTTGAGCGCTCATTAGAAGCGCAAGGCGTTAAGGAACGGCAAATGGATACGGGGAGCCCGCCGCGTTAGACGCGAGAGTTGGGAGAAAAGGTCACGAAGGTTAATCGCGCGGTAACCTCGATCAGAGATTAACCCCAGTCAGAGCCAATCGCGCAGGATCGGGATCAGGGGGATATCCGCCGGCGGCATCTCGTAGTCGCGCAGATCGCGCGCCCGCGCCCAGGCGAGGGTCTGCCCCTCTTGCGGGCTGACGATCCCCTCCCACTTCCGGCAGGCGAACAGCGGCATCAGCAGGTGGAAGTCGTCATAGGCGTGGCTGGCGAAGGTCAGAGGTGCGAGGCAGCTCTGATGGGTCTGGATGCCCAGCTCCTCGTCCAGCTCGCGGATCAGTGCGGCCTCGGGCGTCTCGCCCGCCTCTACCTTGCCGCCGGGAAACTCCCACAGACCTGCCATCGACTTGCCCTCGGGGCGCTGTGCCAGAAGCACGCGCCCGTCGGCGTCGATCAGGGCGACGGCGGAGACCAGAACCATCTTCACGAACGATAATCCGCGTTAATGTCGATGTAGCGGTGGGTCAGATCGCAGGTCCAGACCGATTTCGAGGCGCGACCGAGCCCGAGATCGACGCCGATCACGAGTTCATCATTCTTCATATAGGCGCTCGCGGCCTCCTCGGAGTAATCCGGCACGCGCCAGCCCTTCTCGGCCACGACCATGTCGCCGAAGGAAATCTTCAGCTTGTCGCGATCGGCCTCGGCCCCGGACTTGCCGACAGCCGCGACTACGCGGCCCCAATTCGCGTCCTCGCCCGCAATCGCGGTCTTCACCAGCGGCGAGTTCGCAATCGACATCGCGATCTTATGCGCGTCCTCGTTCGAGCGCGCCCGCGTCACGCGGATCTCGACGAACTTCGTGGCCCCTTCACCGTCTTTGACGACCTGATGCGCGAGATCCATCATCACCTCGCGCAGCCCGGCCTCGAACGCCTTCGCAGGCTCCGAGCGCAGATCGGCGATCTCGGCGGCGTCGGATTTCCCGGTCGCCGCGACGATCAGCGCATCCGAGGTCGAGGTGTCGCTGTCCACGGTGATCGCGTTGAACGTATCCTCCACCTGCCGCGACAGCATCTTCTGCAACCGCGCCGGCGTTATTTTCGCATCGGTGAAGATATAGACCAGCATCGTCGCCATATTCGGCGCGATCATCCCCGAGCCTTTCGCGATCCCGGCGATCTTGATCTTGCCGCCTTCGCCCTGAACTTCGGCAAAGGCGCCTTTGGGATAGGTATCGGTCGTCATGATCGCGCGCGCGGCATCCTCGATCCCGGCAGGGGAGAGGCGCTGCGTCAGGCCGTCGATCACCGCGACGATCTTGTCATGGGGAAGCGGCTCGCCAATGACGCCGGTGGAGGACGAGAACACGCGGCTGATCGGCATGTCGAGCGCCTGAGCGACCGCACCGGTCACCTTGTCGACGCTCTCCTGACCGCTTTTCCCGGTGAAGGCGTTGGCGTTGCCGGAGTTGACGATGATCGCGGCACCCGTCTCGGCAGGCGCGCGCATCGCGAGCTTGTCCTGACAGTCGAGAACGCAGGCCGCGCGGGTGGACGAGGTGGTGAAAACGCCCGCGATCGACGATCCCGGCGCGACACGCGCCAGCATCACATCGGTGCGGCCGGCATATTTGACCCCCGCCGCGGCGGAGGCGAATTCGACCCCCGCGATTTCCGGAAGATCGGGAAATTTCGCGGGGGCGAGCGGCGAAATCGTCACCGATTTCGCCTCTGTCTGCGCCGCAGAAGCGGCAGGGGCGGGCGCGGCGGAAAGGTCGGACTTCAGCGCCTTGACCTTGGCGCGGAGCTTCTTGACCTTGGCCTTCAGCTCCTTGGTGTCCTTCAACTTTTTCTTCGCCATCGCGCCCGCCTTTTGATCGATCAGTTGCTACCCAAGATGGACTGATCTTTCAGAACGCTCGGATCAATCCCGTTGGTCATCTTGTCGATTTTGGCTTCGCCCACAACAGCCTTTACGCGTTTTTGGACAGCCTCTTGGCGAATATCGCCAACCAGCTTCTTGCGCACATCGGCCAGTTTCGGCGCGTCGACCATCTTGGTGCCGAGCAGCTTCACGACATGCCAGCCGTACTGGGTCTGGATCGGACCGGCGACTTCGCCGTCCTTCATGCCTGCAACCTCATCCGCGAAGGGCTTGACCATCGCGTCGAGCTTGAACCAGCCCAGATCGCCGCCATTCGCCGCGGCACCGTCGGTCGAGTTCTTCTTCGCCAGTTCCGCGAAGTCGCCGCCGTTGTCGATCTCTTTCTTGATCTTCTCGGCCTCTTCCTTGGTTTTCACGATGATATGGGCCGCGTGATATTCCTTGGTCGGCTTGGCCTTGGCGTATTTCGCGTCATAGGCCTTCTGCACGGCGTCGTCGGTCACGGCCTTGTCAGCGGTGTAGTTCAGCATCGCACCCGAGAGATACGCGCGCTTCTGCACTTCGAGAGCGATCTTGTCGCGCTGGGTGATGCGCTTTTCTTCCAGCTGGGCGAGCGCGGTCTGCTGAATCAGTTGCTCCAGGACGCCTTGGAACAGCTTGTCATCGGGCAGCTGCTGGTATTGCGCGGGCAGGCCGTCGCGTACCGTTTGCATCATGCCCAGCGTGATATCCTGACCGTTCACGGTGGCGACCACGGTGTCGGCGCTCAGGTCGGTGCGCGGCTTGGCGGCGGCTTCCGATTTCGCGGCATCCGCAGCGGCGGCAGGCGCTTTCGCGTCATCGGCCTGTGCGATCCCGGCAGTCATTGCGCAGATCGCGACGCTCGCGAACAGTTTCGTCAGATTCGGCATCCTTGCCACTTCCTTTCTGCCGCGTCTTTAGGCGGCGTTGACAGTCTGGCAGCCGCCCCTTACATCGCCTAGGGCCTGTAAGAGCCATTTCGGCCTTGTTTCGCTAGCTCTTCTAGGCAAGCAAACCCTATGCGACAAGGCACAGGGAATAACGATCTGGTCAGCTACGCTCGGAGATTACATGCTCGGCATCGGAACACTCGCGAAGAAGGTCTTCGGCACGTCGAATGATCGTAAGGTGAAATCGGTGCGCCCGCTGGTGGCCAAGATCAACGCGCTGGAGGAGCAGTTCGCAGCCCTCTCCGACGAACAGATCATCGAGAAGACGCGCGACTTCCAGCGCCGCGTCCAGGAAGACGGCGAAAGCCTCGACAAGATCCTGCCGGAAGCCTTCGCCAACTGTCGCGAAGCCGCGAAGCGCGCACTCGGCCTGCGGGCCTTCGACGTGCAGCTCGTCGGCGGCATCTTCCTGCATCAGGGTAATATCGCCGAGATGAAGACGGGCGAAGGGAAAACCCTCGTCGCGACCTTCCCGGCCTATCTGAATGCGCTCGCCGGCAAGGGCGTGCATGTCGTCACCGTGAACGACTATCTCGCACGGCGTGACGCGGAATGGATGAGCAAGGTCTATGGCGCGCTGGGTCTGACCACCGGCGTCGTCGTGCCCTTCCAGGCCGAGCCCGAGAAGAAGCAGGCCTACGCCGCCGACATCACCTATTCGACGAATAACGAGCTTGGCTTCGACTATCTGCGCGACAACATGAAGACGTCGGTCGACCAGATGATGCAGCGCGGCCATTTCTACGCGATCATCGACGAGGTCGACTCGATCCTGATCGACGAGGCGCGCACGCCGCTGATCATCTCGGGCCCGTCCGACGACCGCTCGGAGCTGTATATCACGCTCGACAAGTTCATCCCGAGCCTGAGCGAAGAGCATTACACCATCGACGAGAAGGCCCGCACCGCGACCTTCACCGAAGAGGGCAACGACTTCCTCGAGAACCTCCTGCTGGAGGCGGGCGTGCTCCCCGAGGGCCAGTCGCTCTACGATCCGGAGAGCACGACCATCGTGCACCACGTCAATCAGGCCCTGCGCGCCCATAAGCTGTTCTTCAAGGATCAGAACTACGTCGTGCAATCGGGCGAGGTCGTGCTGATCGACGAATTCACCGGCCGCATGATGAAGGGCCGCCGCCTCTCGGAAGGCCTGCACCAGGCGATCGAAGCCAAGGAAGGCGTCGATATTCAGCCCGAGAACGTGACGCTGGCCTCGGTCACCTTCCAGAACTACTTCCGCCTCTACGACAAGCTCGGCGGCATGACCGGCACCGCGGCCACCGAGGCCGAGGAATTCGCCGAGATCTATTCGCTCGGCGTGGTCGAGATCCCGACCAACCGCCCGATCGCGCGGAAAGACGAGCATGACCGCGTCTACCGCACGGCGCAGGAAAAATACGACGCCGTGGTCGAGGCGATCAAGAAAGCCAACGAGAAGGGTCAGCCGATGCTCGTCGGCACCACCTCGATCGAGAAGTCCGAGATGCTCTCGGACATGCTCAAGAAGGCCGGCATCAAGCACAACGTCCTGAACGCCCGCCAGCACGAGCAGGAAGCGACCATCGTCGCCGAGGCCGGCCGTCTGGGCGCCGTGACCATCGCGACCAACATGGCAGGCCGCGGCACCGACATTCAGCTGGGCGGCAATATCGAGATGCGCGTTCAGGAAGAACTCGCCGCGAATCCCGACGCCGATCCCGAAGAGGTCCGCAAGCGGATCGACGCGGCGACCGCCGAGGAAAAGGCGAAGGTTCTGGAGGCGGGCGGCCTGTTCGTTCTCGCGACCGAGCGCCACGAAAGCCGCCGCATCGACAACCAGCTTCGCGGCCGTTCGGGCCGTCAGGGCGACCCGGGCCGCTCGCTGTTCTTCCTCTCGCTGGAAGACGATCTGATGCGGATCTTCGGCTCCGACAAGCTCGATTCGGTCCTCTCCAAGCTGGGCATGAAAGAGGGCGAGGCGATCGTCCACCCGTGGGTGAACAAGTCGCTCGAGCGCGCGCAGGCGAAGGTCGAGGGCCGCAACTTCGACATCCGTAAGCAGCTTCTGAAATTCGATGACGTGATGAACGACCAGCGGAAAGCGGTCTTCTCGCAGCGTCGCGAAATCATGGAAACCGAAGAGGTCGGCGAAATCACCCGCGACATGCGCGTGCAGGTGATCGAGGATCTCGTGGACCGCTTCATGCCGCCGAAATCCTATGCCGATCAATGGGATGTCGAAGGCATGCACCAAGAGGTGATCGAACAGCTGAACCTCGACGTGCCGCTTGCGGAATGGGCCGAGGAAGAGGGTGTCGATCAGGAAGTCGTCACCGAGCGTCTCGAAGAGGCGACCGATACGCTGATTGCCGAGAAGGCCGAGGCGTTCGGCGCCGACACGATGCAGATGATCGAAAAGCAGGTGCTGCTGCAGATCATCGACGCGAAATGGCGTGAGCATCTGGTCACGCTCGATCAGCTGCGCCAGACCATCGGTTTCCGCGGCTATGCGCAGCGCGATCCGCTGTCGGAATTCAAGACCGAGGGCTTCCAGCTGTTCGAGATCATGCTCGATAGCCTGCGCTCGGAAGTGACGCAGCAGCTGGCCCGCATCCGTCCGCTCACCGAAGAAGAGCAGGCGCAGATGATGCAGGCGCAACAGCAGCAGCCCGCGCCCGCCGAGGCGTCGGCGGAAGCCCCGACCGAGGCGGTGCCCGAGGTCGAGGTGGCGGGCGAACCGCTGCCGGGATTCGATGAGACCAACCCGGCGACTTGGGGCGATCCGTCGCGCAACGATCCTTGCCCCTGCGGGTCGGGCAAGAAGTTCAAGCATTGCCACGGGCAATTAGTTTGACACAACTCTGACGCGAATGTGGCAAAGGTGAGGCGGCTTCGGCCGCCTTTTCCATATCTTGTTGGAGTCATTGACTCTCTTGGCAGGTCCACCCCACCCCAAGCATGCATGGGGTGCATGATTTCCCAAATCGCGCCGCAGCTTCGCCGCTTTCGGTCATTAGGAATTGCTTAAGCAGTTTTCTAACACAGACCCCAGTCCGAGGCGGCGATGCGCACCATTCGCAAGATATCCATGATCGGAGCGACGTTCCTGCTCGCTGCCGCGACGGGTCATGTGATGCAAAGCGTGGGTCCGCGTCCGCAACTTGGCGCGTCTTTGGTCGCGAGCTCGGTCGCTCGCGACAGTTGGGGAAACCGGGTCGAGCCGCGCGAGGAACCGCGGGTTCAGCTCATTTCGAAAACCGTTCTTCGCAATCCGCCGGTCTATCATTTCGCGACGGATCCCGGCGTCGGCATCGTGCCTGCGACGGTGCGCACATCGGGCGACCGGTTCACCTCTTCGCTTCCGCAACCGATGCCGCTGAAAACCGGCGCGGCCGATTGCGGGCATGCCGTCCTGTCGGTCACCCCCGCAGGCGATGGGCTGAGCAAGCTGGAGCTGAGCGCGCCGTGCCACCCCGATACGAAACTGGCGATCCGCGATGCGTCGCTCTCGATTGCCGGGCAGACCGACAAATCGGGGGCTTTCTCGGCTATCCTGCCGTTGCTCGCGCCCATGACCTCGCTGGAAGTCACCGCCGGTGGATCGACGATCGCGCAGGTCGAGGCCGCGGCGTCGGGGCTCGATAAGATCAACCGCGCGATCTGGGTGACCGATGGACAAAGCCCGTTGCATCTGAACGCCTATGAGAACGGCGCGCAGTTCGACGATGCGGGCCATCTCGACGTGACCAAGCCGCGCACGCCGGACACCTCGCTGGGCGGCTATATGCAAAGCTTCACCTCCGCAGATGGCAAGCGCATCGAAATCTATACCGCACCCAAGACGCTTACCGCGCTCAAGCTGCAACTCGAGGCGACGCTGTCCTCCGAAGATTGCGGTAAACCGGTCGGCGGCCGGCTGATGCGGATGCATGGCACCGGGACTGCGGCGATGCCGATCACCCTCGACCTGCCCGCTTGCCCCTCCGATGGCGGCACAGTGGTTCTTCCGCTTGATGGGTTCGAGTCCCAGGGCCTGACCGCTCAGAAGTAACCCTCCGACCGAAGGCTGATCTCGCAGTCCTTACCGAGGATCAGGTGATCGTGCAGCACGATGCCGAAGAGCTTCGACGCCTCGTCGATCTGCCGTGTGAGGGCGATATCCGCCTCCGACGGGGTCGGGTCGCCCGAGGGGTGGTTGTGCACCAGAATCAGCGCCGAGGCATTGGCCTCCAGCGCGCGCTTCATCACCTCGCGCGGATAGACGGGAACATGGTCCACCGTGCCACGGCCCTGTTCCTCATCCGCAATCAGCGCGTTCTTCCGGTCCAGTAGCAGCAGGCGAAACTGCTCCGTCTCGGCATGGGACATCGCCATGTGACAGTAGTCGACGAGCGCCTGCCACGAGCTGAGCACCGGGCGATGCATCACCTTCGAGCGTGCGAGCCTTTGCGCCGAGGCCTCCACCAGCTTCAGCTCGATCACCACGGCCTCGCCCACGCCGGTCACTTGGCGCAGGCGGTGAGGCGGGGCAGAGACCACCCGCCCGAAATCGCCGAAGGTTTCGATCAGGCGACGGGCGAGGGGTTTGACGTCCTGCCGGGGGATCGCGCGAAACAGCACCAGTTCGAGCAGTTCGTAATCGGGCAGGGCCTGCGCGCCGCCTTCCATGAACCGCGTGCGCAGCCGTTGCCGATGATCGAACAGATAGGACGGTTTGGACGCGCCCGGCGGCGGACGGATCGCGGTGCCGCCGTTGAACAACGGCAGCGGAGGCTCCTGCATATGACGGGGCATCTGGTCCATGAAACAGACCATGAACGATTCGGATTGAAGAAAGCCTTAATCGGTTGCGAGCCGGACAAGAAAAAAGGCGCCCGAAGGCGCCTTTTCGAAATGATCACTGGGTCATGCCATCCCAGAAGCTTTTGACTTTCTTGAAGAAACTCGCGCCTTCCGGGTTGTTCTCGGCCTCGATCCCCTGGAACTCCTTGAGGATTTCCTTCTGCCGTGCGGTCAGGTTCACCGGGGTTTCGACGGCCAGTTCGATGAACATGTCGCCGGACCCGCCGCCGCGCAGCGCGGGCATACCCTTGCCACGCAGGCGCATCTGCCGCCCCGATTGGCTGCCGGCCGGGATTTTCACACGGCTTCGGCCGCCATCTATCGTCGGGACCTCGACCTCGCCGCCAAGGGCTGCGGTCGCCATGCTCACCGGCACGCGGCAATGCAGATCGGTGCCTTCGCGTTCGAAGATCGCGTGCGGCTGGACCTCGATGAAGATGTAGAGATCGCCCGACGGACCACCGCGCAGCCCCGCCTCGCCTTCGCCGGCGTGACGGATGCGGGTGCCGGTCTCGACCCCCGGAGGGATGTTGACCTGAAGCTGGCGATCGACCTCCACGCGGCCTGCACCATGGCAGACCTTGCAGGGGTTCTTCACCACCTGACCCTGGCCACCGCAGGTCGGGCAGGTCCGCTCGACCGTGAAGAAGCCATTCTGCGCGCGCACCTTGCCCAGACCCGAACAGGTCGGACAGGTCTGCGGCTCGGAGCCGCCTTCCGCACCGGAGCCGTTACACTCGGTACAGGCGGCCGAGCTTGGCACGTTGATCGTCTTGTGGGTGCCGCGATACGCCTCTTCGAGCGTGACGCGCATGTTGTAGCGCAGATCGGAGCCCCGCTGTGCGCGCGAACGCCCACCGCCGGGACCGGCTCTGCCGCCGCCCATGAAATCACCGAACAGGTCTTCGAAGACGTCGGAGAAGGCCGAGGCGAAGTCGCCCTGACCGCCCGCGCCGCCATAGCCGCCGCCCGGACGCCCGCCGCCCATGCCGCCTTCGAACGCCGCATGACCGAACCGGTCATAAGCGGCTTTCTTCTCGGCGTCCTTGAGGACGTCATAAGCCTCGTTCACTTCCTTGAACTGGGCCTCGGCATCGGGATTGTCGGAATTGCGATCGGGATGAAGCTCTTTCGCCTTCTTGCGATAGGCTTTCTTGATCTCTTCGGCCGAGGCGCCTTTGGCAGTTCCCAGAACGTCGTAATAGTCGCGTTTTGCCATTGGTTACCCCCTTGGCGGAACGCAGGCGGGCCCGCCCTTAGAAAAGGCAGGCCCGCCCGACATTCCATGCGCAATTACTTGCGCTCGTCCTCGCCCAGATCTTCGAAGTCAGCGTCGACGATATCTTCATCGACATCGCGCGGGCTGTCTTCGTCGTTGGAGCTCTCGCCCTGACCGGCTTTCTCCTGCTCGGCCTTGTAGATGGCCTCGCCGAGTTTCATCGCCGCATCCGTCAGGTTCTGGATCGCGCCTTTGATCTTGCCGGCTTCCTCGGTCTTGAGGGCTTCCTCAAGCGCGTTGGCCGCCAGTTCGATCGCTTCGACGGTCGAGGCATCGACCTTGTCGCCGTGATCTTCGAGCGACTTACGGGTCGAGTGCAGGAGCGATTCGCCCTGGTTCTTGGTTTCGACCAGTTCCTTGCGGGACTTGTCCGCGTCGGCATTCGCCTCGGCGTCCTGAACCATTTTCTCGATCTCGTCGTCGGTCAGACCGCCGGACGCCTGGATCGTGATCTTCTGCTCCTTGCCGGTGCCCTTGTCCTTCGCCGAGACGGACACGATGCCGTTGGCGTCGATGTCGAAGGTCACTTCGATCTGCGGCATGCCGCGCGGGGCCGGCGGGATGTCCTCGAGGTTGAACATGCCGAGCATCTTGTTGTCGGCAGCCATCTCGCGCTCACCCTGGAAGACCCGGATCGTCACTGCGTTCTGGTTGTCTTCCGCGGTGGAGAACACCTGGCTCTTCTTCGTCGGGATCGTCGTGTTGCGATCGATCAGGCGGGTGAACACGCCACCCAGCGTCTCGATGCCGAGCGACAGCGGGGTCACGTCGAGCAGGACGACGTCTTTCACGTCACCTTGCAGAACGCCGGCCTGAATGGCCGCACCGAGTGCCACGACCTCATCCGGGTTCACACCTTTATGGGGCTCTTTGCCGAAGAAGCCGGTCACTTCTTCCACGACTTTCGGCATACGGGTCATACCGCCGACGAGCACGACTTCGTCGATCTCGTCCTTGGAGACGCCCGCATCCTTGAGCGCGGCGGCGCAGGGCTTCAGCGAGGCCTTGATCAGGTCGCTCACGAGGCTTTCCAGCTTCGCACGGGTCAGCTTCATGACCATGTGCAGCGGCGTGCCGTCCTTACCCATCGAGATGAAAGGCTGGTTGATCTCGGTCTGGCTCGAGCTCGACAGCTCGATTTTCGCTTTCTCGGCAGCTTCCTTCAGACGCTGCAGCGCCATCTTGTCCTTGGTCAGGTCGACGCCATGCTCTTTTTTGAACTCGTCAGCGAGGTAGTTGACGATGCGCATGTCGAAGTCTTCACCGCCGAGGAACGTGTCGCCGTTGGTCGATTTCACTTCGAAGAGGCCGTCGTCGATCTCGAGGATGGTGATGTCGAAGGTACCGCCGCCAAGGTCATAGACCGCGATGGTTTTCGATTCTTTCTTGTCGAGGCCATAGGCCAGCGCAGCCGCAGTCGGCTCGTTGATGATGCGCAGCACTTCGAGGCCAGCGATCTTGCCGGCGTCTTTCGTGGCCTGACGCTGAGCGTCGTTGAAGTAGGCGGGCACGGTAATGACGGCCTGCGTGACTTCCTCACCCAGATAGCTCTCGGCGGTTTCCTTCATCTTCTGAAGGATCACGGCCGAAACCTGTGCGGGGGAGTACTTGTCGCCCTTCACTTCGACCCATGCGTCGCCATTGCCGCCGTCGACGATGGAATAGGGAACGAGTTTCTTGTCCTTCTCGACTTCCGCATCGGTGGTGCGGCGACCGATCAGACGCTTAACAGCGAAAACGGTGTTCGAGGGGTTGGTGACCGCCTGACGTTTCGCCGGCTGGCCGACCAGACGTTCGTCGTCCGTATAGGCGACGATCGAGGGGGTGGTGCGCGCCCCTTCGGAGTTTTCAATCACTCGGGGCTGTGCGCCATCCATGATGGCGACGCAGGAGTTCGTAGTCCCGAGGTCGATACCAATGACTTTACCCATGATGTTACCTCTCTTGGCGATATGACGGGGAACGGGTCCATTCAGGCCCCCGGCCCCTATCCCTTGGGTTTCGGTTTCATGCTCTGCTATCCAGCGGTGTGAGCCGCCGTCGGCTTCGAAGCGTATATAAGGAGGGGAAAATCGGGCTGCAAGAAGGCTCCCCCGAGGAAGAGGGTGAGAAAATGACAGAAAACCGGAAACACGCAACATCTCGGCCCGATCCGCAGGAGATTCGCGGCTTCCGGCATTATCCCGGCTGGCTGGACCTCGACGAGCAGAAGGCGCTGATCGAGACGCTGCGCGGTGTCGTGGCGCAGGCGCCGCTGTTCTCGCCGATGACACCCTACGGCAAGCCGATGTCGGTGCGCATGACGTCGGCCGGGCGCTTCGGCTGGATCTCCGACCGGCGCGGCTACCGCTATTCCGAGACCCATCCCGACGGTCAGCCCTGGCCCGAAATCCCGCAGCCGATCCTCGATATCTGGGAGGCGGTCGCGGGCACGCCCCGCGCCCCCGAATGCTGTCTCATCAACTTCTACGGCGAAGGCGCGAAGATGGGGATGCATCAGGACCGCGACGAGCAGGATTTCGATCAGCCCGTGGTCTCGGTCTCGCTGGGCGATGACGGGCTGTTTCGGATCGGCAACCGCACCCGTGGGGGCAAGACCGAGAGCCTCTGGCTGCGTTCGGGCGATGTGATGGTGATGGGGGGCGAGGCGCGGCTGCTCTATCACGGGATCGACCGCGTGAAGCCCGGCACCTCGCCGCTGATGCCGAAGGGCGGGCGGATCAACCTGACGATGCGCGTCGTGACCTGACGCCTGTGCTGGCGGAATCTGCGGGAGCCTCCGGCGGGGATATTTTCATCAAGAAGAAGGAGCCTCTTCTTCTCGATCCAAATATCCCGCGGGGGTCCGGGGGCGCGAAGCCCCCGTGCCTCTCAGAAAGAGCCGCGCGGCAGCGGCGTCGTGCCCTTGTTATAAGGTCCCCAGTCCTCGACATCCGGGTAGTATTTCCGCCGCCACGCCCGCACGCGCGGGTTCATCCGGCGCCGCCAGAGCGGCGGGATCATCGCCAGCGCCGTCATGCCGGGATAACCGAAGGGCAGCTGCGGGGCGTCCTCGGCGTCGTAGGTCTGCAGAAGCGGGAAGCGTCGGTCGGGTTTGTAATGGTGATCCGAATGGCGCTGCAGATTGATCAGCAGCCAGTTCGAGGCGGTGTGATCGGCGTTCCAGCTATGGCGCGGCAGGACATGTTCATAGCGCCCCTCGCCCTTGTATTGCCGGGTCAGGCCGTAATGCTCGACATAGTTGGTCAACTCCAGCTGCCAGACCGCAAAGAGCGCCTGCAGCAGGAACAGGCCGAGCCCCATCCAGCCACCCAGTAGCGCCGCCACGATCAGAGCCAGCGCCTGCAATGCGCCATAGCGCCAGAACGGGTTGGAACGGTGCCAGACCGGACGGCCCGCGCGGCTCAGTTTCAGTTTCTCGGCTTTCCAGGCCGAGCGGGGGCACTCGAAAATCACTCGCCAGAAGAAGCGGTGAAACCCCTCGTTATAGCGCGCCGAGACCGCATCGCGCGGCGTGCCGACCCAGAGGTGATGGACCAAGAGATGCTCTGTCCGGAAATGGGAATAGAGGACGCTCGCCAGCAACAGATCGCCCAGCCAGCGTTCCAGCTTGCTCTTCTGATGCAGCAATTCGTGGGCATAGACGATGCCGATCGTGCCCGAGATTACGCCCACGCCGAACATCAGGGCGACGATCTCGAAGCCGTTCAGATGGGTCGTATGCGTCACCCACCATATCGTGCCGAAGATCACGGCCGCCTGAATCGGGAACCAGATCAGCGTGATCGCGCGATACCAGAACAGGTCGGCTTCGGGCGTCTCGGTGTCGGGCTGATCCTCGTTGCGCCCCAGCAGCTGGTCGAGCACGGTCGTCAGCCACCACGCATAGGCGGGCAGCAGGATCAGGGTCCAACCGCCGAACCACACCTCGATCCCCGCCAGCGGCACTGTGCCGAGCGACAACCAGAAGGGCAGGGCGTGAGAGGGGCGGCGGATTTCGTCGCGGCTGGACATCGGGGCCTCGTGAGCGATGCGGGCGCGGTCATACTAGCCGAACGCTAACCCGATACAATCACTCGGGTTGCGGCCATTCGGCGCTTTGGGCGGCATCCCAGACCTTGCGCATCAGGGTGGGCAGATCGCCGGGCCGGAAATCGGCGCGCGGGGTCATGGCGCGGGCTTCCGTGCGGGTGACGTGAACCTGCAGGATCAGATGGAAATGGGTGAAGGTGTGGCGCACCTCGATCGGGGAGAGCGCCCAGTCGGCCTGCATCGGCGGGGCGGGTGTCGGCGCGTCGGACCAGTCCGAGCCGGGAAAGCCCAGCGTGCCGCCCAGAAGACCCTTGTCGGGGCGGCGCTCCAGCAGCACGTCGCCCTGACCGTTCATCACGACATAGGCGAAGCCACGGCGGGTGGGCTTTTCCTTTTTCGGAGCCTTGCGTGGCAGCGTCTCGGCGATCCCGGCGGCGCGGGCGGTGCAGGTGTCGAGCAGCGGGCAGATGCCACAGGCCGGATTGCGCGGCGTGCAGATCGTCGCGCCCAGATCCATCATCGCCTGCGCGAAATCTCCGGGTCGGTCCTCGGGCGTGATCTGCGCCGTCAATTCGGTCAGCTCTGCCTTCGCACCGGGAAGCGGCGTGTCGACCGAGAAGAGGCGCGAGACGACACGCTCGACGTTGCCGTCGACCACGGCGACCGGCTCGTCATAGGCGATGGCGGCGATCGCGGCGGAGGTGTAGGGGCCGATGCCGGGCAGCTTTTGCAGTTCCGCAGCCGTTTCGGGGAAGCGCCCGTTCATCTCACCCGCCACGACTCGCGCGCATTTCAGCAGGTTGCGGGCGCGGGCGTAGTAGCCGAGCCCGGCCCACTCGGCCATCACATCGGCATCCTCGGCCGCTGCCAATGCGCCGACATCGGGCCAGCGCTCGGTGAAGCGGCGGAAATAGTCGCGCACTGCGGCGACCGTGGTCTGCTGCAGCATCACCTCGGAGAGCCAGACCCGATAGGGATCGGGCCGTTCTCCCTCTGCACGATCCATAGGCGACACGCGCCACGGCATGACGCGGGCATGGCTGTCGTACCAAGTGAGCAGGGTTTCGCCGATTGCCCCTTTACCGTCACGCAATGTTTATGCTCCCCTCTTGCCGACCGGTTGGCCCGGCCCGATGTGCTTCCTAGAATGGGATGGATCAAGAGGAACCGCCCACGAATGAAGAAAAGCGACCCGCAAAAAACGCCTGCCCGGCGGATGCGTGGCTTTGAAGCCGCGGGCGGGCTGCTGCGCAACCGTATCCGCGCCGCGGGTGAAGCGCGTGGTTTTGCGGTCTCGCGCCTGCTGACCCATTGGGCGGAAGTAGTGGGCCCTGAAACCGCCGCGCAATGCCGCCCGGTGAAGATCGGCTACACCAAAGGCGGCTTCGGCGCGACCCTTACCCTGCTGACGACCGGAGCGGCGGCGCCGATGCTGCAGATGCAGTTGCCGCAAATCCGCGACAAGGTGAATGCCTGCTACGGCTATAACGCGATCTCGCGCATCTCGCTGACGCAGACCGCGCCGACCGGCTTTGCCGAAGGTCAGGCGCAATTCGCACCGAAACCGAAACCCGAACCCCGCAAACCGGACCCCCACGTCGCCGAAGAGGCGAAAGCGCAGGTGGCCGATTGTGGCGATGCCGATCTCAAATCGGCGCTGGAAGAACTGGCAAGAAACGTTCTATCGAAGTCCGCAGAGCGGGCTGCACACAAGAAAGGCAGATAGATGAGCAAAACTCTTTCGATCCTCGGCGGCGCGGCTGTCATGGGGCTCCTCGCGACGGGCGGCTGGTATGCCAGCCAACATAGCGAGGCGAGCCTGATCACTGCGGCCCAAGCGCAGGAAGCCACGGCGAACAAAGACGTCGAGACTCTGCCCGACGTGATTCTGGGGCAGGAAGACGCGCCGGTCACCGTGATCGAATATGCCTCCTACACCTGCCCGCACTGCGCCGAATGGCACAAGGTCGAGTACCCGCAGCTGAAGAAGAACTACATCGACACCGGCAAGGTGAAGTTCATCCAGCGCGAAGTCTATTTCGACAAATACGGCGTCTGGGCCGGTCTGATCGCGCAATGCGGTGGCGATCCGAAATATTACGCGATCGCGGACATGATCTATAACAAGCAGAAGGACTGGATCGGCGACGGCAAGCCGCAGACCATCGCGGACAACCTGCGCAAGATCGGCCTGCAGGCCGGGCTGAGCAACGATCAGGTCACCGCCTGCATGAACGACGAGAAGCGCGCCGAGCGGATGGTCGCGACCTTCCAGAAGAACGCGGGCGACGACAAGATCGACGCGACGCCGACCTTCATCATCGACGGCGAGAAGCATTCCAACATGGTTTGGGACGACTTCAAGAAAATCCTCGACGACGAGCTGGCGCAGAAAGCCAACTGATCTCGGCGGCAGATGTTGGGAAGGCCGGTCCTGCGGGGCCGGCCTTTTTCATATCCCGAGCCGGTCGAGCGCTGCGTCGAGCGCTGTGGGGTCGTCGATCTCGAGCCGCACCGGCAGGGCGAGCACCTTCGGGCGGAAGCTTTCCGGCAGCCGGACTGCGTCTTTCTCGGTCGTCACCATCTGCGCGCCGAGCGTGTCGGCCTCCGCCTCGATGCGCTGCAACAGGCGGGCCGTGAAAGGCTGGTGATCTTCCAGCGCCTCGCCGCGCAGCAGCTCCGCGCCGAGATCGCGCAGGGTGGCGAAGAACTTCTCGGGATGGCCGATGCCTGCGAAGGCGAGGACGGGAAGGCCCTCCCAATCCATGCCCGTCTGTAGCGGGGCGAGCTGTCCCGTCAGGTGTGGTTTCGAAATTCTGGAACTCCAGAAATTAGCGAATTCAACCTGTGCAGCTTCCGGCCCGATCGACAGCAGAAAGTCTGCGCGGGTCATTCCGGCCTCGATCGGTTCGCGCAGCGGTCCGGCAGGCAGGCAGCGCCCGTTGCCGAAGCCCTTATGCGCGTCGACCACCACGATGGAGAGGTCTTTGTGCAAGGCAGGGTTCTGATGGGCGTCGTCAAGCACGATCACCTGCGCTCCGGCCGCGACCGCCGCCTGCGCCCCTGCAGCCCGGTCGCGCGCGACCCAGACCGGCGCGAAGGCCGAGAGCAGCAGCGGCTCGTCTCCGGTCTCCTCGGCGCGGTGGCTGCGCTCATCGACCTGCACCGGCCCTTCGAGCGATCCGCCATAGCCGCGCGTGACCACATGGGCGGTCACACCGCGTGCGGCCAGCCGTTGCACCAGCCAGATCACCGTCGGCGTCTTGCCGGTCCCGCCCGCGTTGATATTGCCGACCGAGATCACCGGCACGTCGAGCCGCAGTCCCGGCTGCGCCACACGCCGCTTCGTCATTGCCGCGTAAATCGCGCCGAGCGGCGACAGAAGCCGCGCCCGCAGTCCCGGCGCGGCGGGGGCGTTGAACCAGAAGCCGGGCGCGCCCATCACGCCACCCGTGCGGGCTGGGTGCCCGACAGGATCTCGGCCAGATCGCGGGCGATGGTCTCCACCGCGCCCGCGCCGCCCGAGGTCACTGCCCAGGCGTTATGGGCCAGCTGCGCAGAGCGTTCCGGCGCGATCAGATCCGCGACTACTTCGGGCAGATCTTCGGGCACCACGACGCCGCGGCAGGCTTTCGCAGCCTCGAGCCGCAGGTAATCTTCGCGGAAAGGCGCAAGTTTCGGGCCATGCAGGATCGCAGAGCCAAGCGCCGCCGCCTCGACCGGGGAGCGTGGCGCCTGCGCCGTCCCCGACAAGGTGCCGCCCATATAGCTGAGCGCGGCCAGCCGATACCAAAGCCCGTATTCCATCGCGTCGTCGGCAATGAAAATCTCGGTCGTCAGTTCCGGTTCGCCCTCGAGCGAGCGGCGCGCGACAGACCAGCCCTCGGCGGTCAGCTGCGCGGCAAGGGCCTCGCCTTGGGATTCGTCATCCGGGGCAAGCAGAAGCAGCAGCCGATGCGTGTGGCGCTGGGCGTAGCGATGCGCGGCCGTCACCGGGCCGACCTCGGCCTCGGGCACGGCAGCGGCCAGCCAGACCGGTCGCGCGCCCATCGACTCGGCCATAGAGGCGCGCTCTGCCTCGGAGCCGTAAAGCGGCTGCGGCGGCTCGCCGAGCGCGCCGTCATTGACCACGATGACCGGCCCGTTCAGCCGGTCGCCCACCCGTTCGAGGCTCGCCTCGTCGCGCAGGTAGATGCGGTCGATCCGGCCCAGCAGCGTGAGCGAGACGTCATCGAGGCGCAGCCCATCCTGACCGCCGAGTTTCGCATCGGCCAGAACGCTGGCGATACCGCGTTTCTGCGTCTCCGCGATCAGCGCGGCGGGCAGCGTGTCGTCCATGATGAGCACGAGATCGGGGCGCCACGCATCCAGCACCAGACGGACGGACGCGGGACGATCCTCGGGGGTGGGCCGGAAATAGACCTCTTCGGGCAGGCCGTCCGGCGGATCTTCCGCGCCGCGCACCGTCATCGCGATGCGGATGTCGGGCATCCGCGCGGCCACCCTGCGCGCGACCAGCCCGGCGGCCTCCGCGCATGTCCCCGCAGCCCAGATCCACAGCAGCGGGGCGTCGGCGCGATCCTCCTCCTGACCGGCCTCGACCGCGGCTTTCGCCTTGGGTCCCGCGGGACGCAAGGCAGAGAGTTGCAGTCTGAGCCAGAGAGGAAGAGAGCGCGCCATGCCAGCCTTAGTTGCCGAGCTCTTCGGTGGTCGACACCTCGAGCTCTTCGTCACGCAGGCGATGCAGGTGCGCGATGAAGTAACGGGTATGGGCGTCGTCGACGGTGCGCTGCGCCTCGGCCTTCCACGCGGCGTAGGCGGAGGCGTAGTTCGGATACATCCCGACGATATGGATATCGTCGACATTCTTGAACTCGGTGCGGCTCGGGGTCACCAGCTCGCCGCCGAAGACGAGGTGAAGACGTTGCGGGGTCGGTTTGGCCATAAGAACTCCTGTCGGCTTTTCTGCGGCGCAGAGATTACGCTTTGCCCCCACGCTTCACAAGGCGAGGGGCGGGGGCGCACGTAGCCGTTACCGCGCGAGGCCCAGCGATTCCAGATAGTCCGCGCCTTTTCTCACGCCAATCTCGTCATTCACTTCCAAAATCAGACGCGGCATCTTCGGCAGCTTGCCGAGCGCCTTGAATACCGAATGCCACGCGATCGTCCCCTCGCCGGGATGCCAGTGCCGGTCGCCATAGCCGTCGATATCCTGCAGGTGGACATGCTCCAGCGCCGCGCCCGCCGCATGGACGAACACATCGACGGGCGGCGCGCCGCAGCGGCGATGCATGAACTGCGCATGGCCCGTATCGAGCGAGACCTTTACCGCTTTGCTCTTCATCTTCGCGGCCAGTTCGACACGCAGGCTCGGCGTGATGTCCTCGCAATTCTCGATGACCAGCGTCACACCCAGCTCCTCGGCGCGTTCGATCACCGGGGTCAGGACATAGCGCACGCGCTCGACCTGAATGAATCCGTTTGCCGGGTTCTGCTCCAGATCGGCTTCCTTCCAGAGCGTGTAGGGCGAGTGGATCACCATCTGATCGCCGCCCAGCTCCGCCGTGATCTCCAGCACCCGCAGCATCCGGGCGCGGATGACCTCGATGATCTCGGAATCGGCGCAGTCGATATTGAACGAGGTGAAGGGCCCGTGCAGCCCAAGCCGCCCGGTATAGCCGTCGAGCAACTCCTTCGTTCGCGCGACCATCTTGCGCAGGTCCGCATCCGTGGCGTTCGGCCAGCAGAAGCTCTGCAATTCCAGATCGCGCTGGTCGTTCAGAATCCAGTCGCGATGATGCGCGAGCATATCGAGGCTCAGCGCAGCGCCGAGCAGCGGTAATTCCTTGGCCATGGGGTCCTCCTCCGGATCGGATGCTCGCGCAAGCCGCGGGGCTTTTCAATCCCGTGAGCGCGCTATATCGGAACGTCATGAAACGCAGTCTGCCCGAGTTTTACGAGAGCATGGTGGAGAACGGGGACCTCAACCCCGATCCCGCCCAACGCGCCATTCTGCCCGAACTGGAGCGCGTGCGCCGCTCGCTGGAAGAGGCGCCCGCGCCCGAGCCGGTGAGACGCGGGCTCTTCAAGCGCAAGATCAAGCCGGTCGAAGGCGTGCGCGGCCTCTATATCTGGGGCGGTGTCGGGCGCGGGAAATCCATGCTGATGGACCTGTTCTTCGGCCAGACCGACGTGCCGAAACGCCGGGTGCATTTCCACGCTTTCATGCAGGAAGTCCAAGGCAAGCTCGACGATGCGCGCCGCGCCAACACGGTGGATGCGATGCGCCCCGTGGCCGAAGAGGTGGCCGGCTCGCTGCGGCTGCTGTGTTTTGATGAGATGCAGATCACGGACATTGCCGATGCGATGATCGTGGGCCGCCTGTTCGAGGCCCTGTTCGAGCGCGGCGTGACCATCGTCACCACCTCGAACCGGGTGCCCGAGGACCTCTACAAGAACGGGCTCAACCGCCAGCTCTTCCTGCCCTTCATCGGGCTGATCCGCGAGAAGCTCGACGTCTACGAGCTGGCCTCCGAGACCGATTACCGCCAGCACCGTCTGGCAGGCCAACAGGTCTATTTCACGCCTGCGGGCCGCGAGGCGCGCGCGAAGATGGATGCGCTTTGGGATGAGCTGACCGGGGGCGATCATCACGGCAAGCTCGACATCCCGGTGAAGGGCCGTGTGGTCGAAATCCCGCATTTCCACAACGGGGTCGGTCGCGCGAGCTTCTGGGATCTCTGCGCGCAGCCGCTCGGTCCGGCGGATTACCTCGCCATCGCGGATGCGGTGAAGGTGCTGCTGCTCGACGATATTCCGCTGCTCTCGGCCTCGAACTTCAACGAGGCGAAGCGCTTCGTCACGCTGATCGACTCGCTCTACGAGGGCAAGGTCCGGCTGATCTGCTCGGCCGCGGACGAGCCCGAACGGCTTTACGTCGAAGGCGAAGGCACGTTCGAATTCGAGCGCACCGCCAGCCGCCTGCGCGAGATGCAGGCAGACGGCTGGGCGGCTGAGGCTTAAGCCAGCATCTCCGCCAGAAGCGGGCGCACCTTGGTGCCGTAAAGCTCGATCGTCTTGCGCAGATGCGCGGGGTTCTGCGGCCCGCCGCTATATTTCAGCGTGAACCGCGACAGGCCCAGAGCCGTCACCGTCCGCGCGATCTTGCGCGCCACGGTTTCCGGGCTTCCGACATAGAGCGAGCCATGCTCGATCTCGGACAGGTAGGCCTCGCGCCGGAACGGCGGCCAACCGCGCGAGCGCCCGATCATGTCATGCATCCGCGCATAGCCTTCGTAGAACTCTTCCTGCGCGATCTCGTCGGTCTCGGCGATATGGCCGGGCGAATGGACGCCGATCTTGCCGGGCTTGGTGCCCATCTGGTCATGCGCGCGATGGTAAAGGTCGACATGCGGTTTGAACCGGGTCGAATCCCCGCCGATGATCGCCAGCATCAGATCCATCTGCATCGCGGCGGTCTCGACCACCGATTGCGGCGACCCGCCGACCCCGCGCCAGATCTGCAGCGGCGCCTCGGGGCGCGGATAGACGGTGACGTTCTTCAGCGGCGGGCGCATGTGCGCGTCGAAGCTGACCTTCTCCTGCGTCGCCAGCAGATGCAGGATCTGCGACTTCTCGGTGAACAGCGCCTCGTAATCGTTCAGGTCGAGCCCGAAGAGCGGGAAGCTCTCGGTGAAAGAGCCGCGCCCGATGGTGATCTCGGCCCGCCCCGGCGCCAGCGCGTTCAGCGTCGCGAAACGCTGGAAAACGCGGATCGGATCGTCCGAGGACAGCACCGTCACGGAGGTGCCCGCCTTGATCTTCTCGGTGCGCGCAAGGATCGCCGAGAGGATCGGCTCGGTCGAGGAGATCGCGAAATCCGGGCGGTGATGTTCGCCCAGACCGATATAGTCGAGCCCGACCTGATCGGCGAGCTCGCCTTCGGCCAACGTGTCGCGGATCACCTCGGCATGGCTGCGCAGCAGGCCGTCCTCCCCGCGCGTCACATCGCCGAACGTGTCGATCCCAAGCTCAAGCTGCATGGTGGTCTCCTTTCCTGTTCACGCGAAGATAGGCGCGCAGGCGCAGGTCAGCCACCGGTATCCTCGCACAGACCTCGTGCGAGACCGCAGCCTCAGGCGTTGTCGCGCAGCACCCGGCCCGCGAGGTAGAGCGAGCCGCAGATCAGGATGCGGGCATGGGGGTGGATCGCGACGATCCCCGCGATGGCCGAGCCGACCGAGGCCGCAGGGCGTGCCTCGATGCCGACCACGCGCGCGGCTGCGGCGGTGTCTTCGGCGGGCAGCGTGTTCGCCTCACCGGGGATCGAGACGGCCAGCAGGCTCGCCGCGTGATCCGCCAGCGGGCGCAGATAGCCGGTCACATCCTTGGTGTTGAGCATGCCGCAGATCAGATGGGTCGGGCGTTTCGGAAGCGCACCGAGCGTCTTGGCGATCATGTCGCCCGCCGCCGGGTTATGCCCGCCATCGAGCCAGACCTCGGCCTCGGGCGCACCGTCCACCAGCGGTCCGTGGCGCAGCCGTTGCATCCGCGCGGGCCATTCGGCTTTCGTCACCGCCGCCTCGCAGGCGGCCTCGTCAAAGCCCAGATGCCGCAGCGCCGCGAGCGCCGCCCCGGCATTGGCGATCTGATGCGGGCCGGGCAGGTTCGGCAGCGGCAGATCGAGAAGCCCGTTCTCGTCCTGGAAGATCAGCCGGTCGCGCTCTTCCCAGACCTGCCAATGCTGGCCATGCACCAGAAGCGGCGCGCCCAGCTTTTCCGCCCGCGCCTCGATCACGTCGAGTGCGGCCTCTTGCTGGGGACCGACCACGCAGGCCACGCCGCGCTTGATGATCCCGGCCTTCTCGCCCGCGATCTCGGCCAGCGTCTCGCCGAGGAATTGCTGATGGTCGATCGAGACCGGCGTGATGATGCTCAGCGCGGGTGTGGCGACCACATTGGTCGCGTCGAGCCGTCCGCCGAGACCCACTTCCAGCAGCGTGTAATCCGCAGGGGTGCGCGCGAAGGCCAGAAGCGCCGCCGCCGTCGTCACCTCGAAGAAGGTGATCGGCTTGCCGCCATTCGCCGCCTCGACCTCGTCGAGCAACGCGGCCAGATCGGCCTCGGAGATCAGCTCTCCAGCGATGCGGATGCGTTCGTGAAAGCGCGCGAGATGCGGCGAGGTATAGGCGTGGACGCGCTTGCCCGCAGCCTCCAGCCCGGCCCGGATCATCGCCTGGGTCGAGCCCTTGCCATTGGTGCCCGCGATATGGATCACCGGCGGCAGGTCGCGCTCGGGATGATCGAGATCCCCCAGCAGCCGCTCCATCCGGTCGAGCGACAGGTCGATGACCTTGGGGTGCAGCGCCATCAGGCGGTCGAGAATATCATCGGAGCTTTGCGTCATTGGCCCCTCCGGCCTTGGATGGCGGACCGGGGAGGGGGCGCTGCCCCCGCGGCTGATGCCGCCCCCCGGGATATTTCAGCCAATACGAAGATCAGGTCTTGGGCTTCGCCTCGGCCTCGGGAGCCGCCTCGGCGACCGCTTCCTCGAGCGCCTTCTCCGGCGCGGGCAGATCGCCCTTCACCGCCGGCGGCAGGTTCATCAGCATGCGCAGGATGGTGATCAGCTCGTCGCGCATCTTCATGCGATGCGTCACGCGGTCGAGCATCCCGTGATCCAGCAGATATTCGGCGCGCTGGAAGCCCTCGGGCAGTTTCTCGCGGATCGTCTGTTCGATCACGCGCGGGCCCGCGAAACAGATCAGCGCATTGGGCTCTGCGATATGCACGTCGCCCAGCATCGCATAGGAGGCGGTCACGCCGCCGGTCGTCGGATGGGTCAGCACGACGATATAGGGAAGGCCCGCTTCCTTGAGCATCTGCACGGCGACGGTGGTGCGCGGCATCTGCATCAGCGACAGGATACCTTCCTGCATCCGTGCGCCACCAGCCGCCGAGAACAGCACCAGCGGGCGCTTGAGCTTCACCGCACGCTCGGCCGCCGCGATGATCGCGTTGCCGACATACATGCCCATCGAGCCGCCCATGAAGGTGAAGTCCTGCGCGGCCGCGACGATCGGGGTGCGGCCGATCTCGCCCTCGGCCACCAGCATCGCCTCTTTCTCGCCGGTCGATTTCTGCGCCGCCTTCATCCGGTCCGGATAGCGCTTCTGATCCTTGAAATGCAGCGGATCGGTGATCGGTTCGGGCACTTTCACTTCGGAGAAGATACCGCCATCGAACAGCGCCTCGAAGCGCACGCGGGGCGTGATCGCGAGGTGATGGTCGCAATTGGTGCAGACGTTGAGATTGTCCGACAGCTCCCGGTGGAACAGCATCGTCCCGCATTCGGGACATTTCGTCCAAAGGTTCTCGGGCACTTCGCGGCGCGAAAACAGCGAGTTAATCCGAGGACGGACGTAATTGGTGATCCAGTTCATCGTATGAGCCTCTCGCTGGGGCGGGTCGGTTTGGCTTGAAATACGCCGCCCCTGCACGAATTGCAATCAGACGCGGAGGGTGAGGCGGATCAACAACCACGCGATCAGCAGGTGCAGCATGTCCAGCAGAAGCCACGGCAAGAGGTCCCACAGGTCGCGTGTGTTGATCACGATCGTGTAGAGCGCCAGCCCGTCGAGCTGGCCGTAGAAGCCGACGAGGAAAAGCGAGCCGAAGTTATTGGCGAAATGCAGCGCAAGGGCGGCGCCGAGATTGCCGGTCCGCGCGGTCAGGTCGCTCGCGAGGCAGCCGAAGCCGAAAGCCCAGAGCGCGGGCCAGAGCGCGTTGCTGCCGTAGGCGCCGGGCGAATAATGCAGCGCCCCGAAGAGCGCCGAGGGCAGAACCATCCAGATCAGGGGGCTGCACCAGCGCGCCGCGAGCTGCTGCAGGAGATAGCCGCGAAACAGCACCTCCTCGGTCGCGATCTGCACCCCCAGAAGCGGCAGCGCGATCGGCGCCCAGCTCAGCACATGCAGCAGCGGGTTGGAGCGCGCCGCGGCCTCGCTGAGCTGGGTTAGCCCGAAGGCGAAAAGAGCGAAGAGCAGCAGAACCGGCAGCACCTTCGTGAAGGTGGCGAGGCTCCGCCGTCCGAACAGCGTCGCGGGCGCGCGGTGATGCAGGTGGCGGCTGACGACGAAAGTCGCGATCAGAAGCGGCGCGAAACTCGCCAGCAGAATGGCGAGGCCGCGCGGCGTCGAGCCATGGGCGATTTCCTGAAACAGCCGAAGCATCGAGAAATCGTCGAGCATCGAAGAGAAGAACAGGATCATCGCCCAGCCGCTGAGCAGGTAGAAGGCGACGATCACGCTCAGACCCAGCATCCCGCGCCAGATCTGCGCATAGGGCTTCGCGGGGGCCGCGAACGCCTCGAGCGGCGCATATCGGTTCGAGCGCGCGATCACCGGGTGGGGCTCGCAAGTAGCGGGGCGGCTGCAAGGGGCGATTGGGTCATCTGGGTCTTCCGCAAGGCTGAGCTTCGGTGATAGCGGCTGCAGCCCCGGTGAGGCAACGGCTTTACTTTTCGCGGCGCGGGCAGGACAAGAGGCGGCTGTCTTCTGACCGGGGTGCAAATGTTTGAGCTTCCTCTCGATCTGGTGATCATGCTGATCGGCGCGGCCTTCGCGGCGGGGGTGGTCGATTCCATCGCGGGCGGCGGCGGGCTGATCACGGTGCCGGCGCTTTTGCTGGCGGGCGTGCCGCCGGTTCAGTCGCTCGCGACGAACAAGATTCAGGGCACGTTCGGGGCGGCGACGGCTGCGATTTCCTATGCGGCCTCGGGCCATGTGGTGCTGCGAAAACAGCTATTGGCCGCGGTGATCGGGTTCCTTGGCGGGCTCGCGGGGGCGCTTCTCGTGTCGCGCATTCCGACCGACAAGATCGAGATCGCCCTGCCGTTCATCCTCGTCGCGATCGCCGCGTTTTTCGCGTTGCGGCCCGGTTTGGACGACACGGATCGGGTGCAGCGTATTCGGCCCGGCCTGTTCACCGCCGCCTTCGTGCCGGTGATCGGTTTTTACGACGGGCTGATCGGGCCGGGGACGGGGTCGTTCTTCATGATCGGTTTCGTGACGCTGGCAGGCTACGGTGTGCTGAAGGCGACGGCGCATACGAAACTGCTGAACTTCTCGTCGAATATCGGGGGGCTGACGGGGTTCCTGCTGGTCGGCTCGCCGCTCTGGGTGCTCGGCATCGCGATGGGACTTGCGCAGATCGCCGGGGCGCGGCTGGGCTCGCGGCTTGCGATGCGGGTGGGCGCGCGGCTGATCAAGCCGCTGCTGGTGACGACCTCGACGCTGCTGGCCGCGAAGCTGCTTTGGGATCTGATCTAGGCTCTATCCCGGCACCTGCGACAGGATCGTGCGCAGCTGCGCGAAACTGCCCGCGATGCCGTTGGGGGCGGGTTCGGCGATGAAGGCATCCAGCTCGGGCCAGACCTTGATCGCCGCGTCGATGCGCGGGTCCGAGCCTTCCGCATAGAGCCCCGCCTGAATCATCATCTCGGCCCGGTCATAGGCGCCAAGCAGGCTGCGCGCCTTGCCGATCAGCCGGTTTTCCTCGGGATCCGCCGCGTCGGGCAGCGAGCGCGAGACCGAACGCAGCATGTTGATCGCCGGGAAGCGCCCACGCTCGGCGATCTCGCGCTCCAGCACGACATGCCCGTCGAGCACGCCGCGCAGGATATCGGCGATCGGCTCGTCCATATCGGAACCGGCCACCAGAACCGAGAACACGCCGGTGATGTCACCCTGCCCTTCGGCGCCGGGGCCCGCGCGCTCTCCCAAGGCCATGATCTGATATGAGGTCGAGGGCGGATAGCCGCGCAGCGAGGCGGGCTCGCCCCCCGCCAAAGCGACCTCACGATGGGCTTCGGCAAAGCGCGTGATCGAGTCGGCGAGGAACAGCACGTGCTGGCCCGCATCGCGGAAATGCTCGGCCACGGCCATCGCGGTCCAGGCGCAGCGGCGGCGCACCAGCGGCGATTGATCCGAGGTTGCGGCGACGATCACCGCGCGGGCCATCCCCTCCGGGCCAAGCGTTTTCTCCACGAATTCCCGCAATTCCCGGCCGCGTTCGCCGATCAACGCGATGACGACGATATCGGCAGAGACCCCGCGCGCGAAGCTCGCCAATAGCGAGGATTTCCCGACGCCCGAGCCAGCGAAAAGGCCGACCCTTTGGCCTTGGACCAGCGGCAGCATCGTGTCGAAGGCGGCGAGTGACGTCTCCAACCGGCCGCCCAACCGCTTGCGCTGGGCGGCAGGCGGAGGGCTTGCGCGCAATTCGCGCTCGCGCGCGCCGTGGATCAGCGGTTGCCCGTCGAGCGGCTTTCCGAACGGGTCGATAATCCGCCCGACCCAGCTGTCATGCGGGGCGATCCCGCCCTGACCGAGCAGCTCCACCTCGTCGTCGATCGCCACGCCATCGGCGGCTCCGTCGGGCAGCACCGTGACCGCCCCGCGCGTCAGCGACAGAACTTCCGCGCCGATTTCGCGCCCGCTTTGGCAGCGAATCGTCGCGCGGTCGCCAAGGGCCGCCGAACGGGCCAGACCGCTGACCTCGATCATCCCGCGCCGCACCTCGCGCACGCGCCCGACTGCATGGGCGCTGGCGATACCGCGCATTTCGGCGCGCAACAGGTCGAATCCCGCAAATGCCATTCTGGCCTCCGATGTTCTCGAAACGTTTTCTAAACGATTCGCTCTTAAAGCTTGGTTGATAGCTCGGAGGAGAAGCCCCGATGTTCGAGAAGATTGAGATCATGAAAATGGCCAGTGCGATGGCCACCCACGCCGCAGCCCGCCAGAACGCGGTTGCGGAGAATATCGCCAATGCGGACACGCCCGGGTATGCGGCGCGTGACCTGCCGGCTTTCGAAGACCTCTATCGTAGCGAGGGTCGCGGCGCTCTGCGGGCGACGCGGTCGGGTCATATCGACGCCTCGGCGACGATCTCGACCGCGCCCGAGGTGATCGCCTCCCCCGGTGTCACCTCGCCCGACGGCAATTCGGTCTCGCTCGAAGAAGAGATGGTCCGCTCGGTCGCGGTGAAACGCGAGCATGACCTGTCGCTCGCGATCTACCGCTCTTCGCTCAACATCCTGCGCAGTTCGCTCGGGAGGGGCTGAAGATGAGCGATTTCACCCAATCCATGGCGCTGTCCGCCTCGGGCATGAAGGCGCAGGCGATGCGGCTCCGGCACAGTTCCGAGAACATCGCGAATGCCGACACGCCGGGCTATCACCGCAAGATCGCTGCCTTCGAGAAGGTCGTCTCCGAAGGCGCTCCCACCGGAGAGGTCACCCTTGGCCCAGTGCGGCTCGACCGATCCGAACTCACCCAAATCTACGAACCTGGCCATCCGATGGCCGACGAGAACGGCTACTACGACGGCTCGAATGTCGATCTGGTGGTCGAAATCGCTGACGCGCGCGAAGCGCAGCGCAGCTACGAGGCGAATTTGCGCATGTTCGATCAGGCCCGGCAAATGTCGGCCTCCCTGCTCGAACTGCTTCGCCGCTAAGGACAGAGGAGATCTAGAATGGATTTTAACACCTCCCTTGCAACGCAAAGCTACGCCCAGGCCCGGGCTGCTGTCCCGCCGGAAGCGGGCGGTTCCGGGCCGGGCTCCCTTTTCGAACAGGCGGCGAGTTCCTTCGTCGATGCGGTCAAGGCGGGCGAAGACACTGCCAAAGCCGCGATGGCGGGGCAGGCCGATCCGCATGCGCTGGTGCAGGCGCTCGCCCAGACGGAACTCGCGATCGAAACGGCGGTGACCGTCCGCAACAAGGTCGTCGAGGCCTATCAGGAAATTCTCAGGATGCCGGTCTGATGCAGGACGCGATCTTCTTCGACACGCTCCGGCAGGGCTTGTGGATCGCGGTGCTGATCGCGGCGCCGCTCCTGTCGGTCGCGCTGGTCGCTGGGGTCACGATCGGCCTCTTTCAGGCGCTGACCTCGGTGCAGGAAATGACGCTGACCTTCGTGCCCAAGGTGGGGGCGATGCTCGTCGTGTTCTGGGTGTCGATGAGCTTCATGTCGGAAAAGCTGGTGGAGTTCTTCACCCGCACCATCCTGCCGATCGTCGCCGGGGGCTGAGATGGACAACACAATCTATACCACTCTCACGCGGCAATCCGGTCTGATGCACGAAATGCGGACGCTTGCGAACAATATCGCGAATGTCTCGACCACGGGTTTCCGGCGCGAGGGTGTGATCTTCTCCGAATATCTCGCTGGGCTGGAGGGCAATGAGCCTTCGCTGTCTATGGCGCGGGCACATGGTCGTCTGATCGATCGAAGCCAAGGCGGGCTGACCCAGACAGGCGGCACCTTCGATTTCGCGATCGAAGGCGAGGGGTTCTTCATGATCGAGACCCCGCAGGGCAACCAGCTCACGCGGGCCGGCAGCTTCATCCCGTCGGCCGAAGGAGAATTGCTTACGCCCGACGGGTTCCGGTTGCTCGATTCCGGTGGCACCCCGGTTGCGATCCCCTCGGGGGCGACTTCGGTCGCGCTCGCCGCCGATGGCACGCTCTCCGACAAGGGCCAGCCGATCGCGCAGGTCGGCGTCTACCTTCCCACCGATCCCAATGAATTGCGCCATGTCGGCGGCACTCGCTTCACCGCGGAGGCCGGGGCCGAACCGGTGGAGGGCGCGGTTCTGATGCAGGGGTTTCTCGAAGACAGCAACGTCGATCCGATCACCGAGATCGCGCGCATGATCGAGGTCCAGCGCGCCTATGAGATGGGCCAGGCCTTTCTCGAACGCGAAGACGAACGAATCCGCGGCGTCATCCAGACGCTCGCCCGCTAACAGGAGGCCCATGACATGAGAGCTCTTCAGATCGCAGCCACCGGCATGAGCGCGCAGCAGACGCGCGTCGAGGTGATTTCCAACAACCTCGCGAACATGTCGACCACTGGCTATAACGCGCGCCGCGCCGAGTTCGCCGATCTGCATTACCAGCAGACGACCCGCCCCGGCACGATCAACGCGACCGATGGCACGACCATTCCTGCCGGGGTGCAGCTTGGACTCGGCGTGCGCCCGACCGCTGTGACGGTCAACATCGCGCAGGGCTCGCTCAGTGCGACGGGCGGCGATCTGGACCTCGCGATCGACGGCAATGGCTATCTCGAAGTGACGCTGCCCTCTGGCATCTCCGCCTACACGCGCGACGGCGGGCTCAAGCGCAACGGCACCGGACAGATCGTGACCTCCGACGGCTATCCGGTCGTGCCCGATATGACCATTCCGAACGACGCGCGCGCCGTTGCGATCAACGCGGAGGGCGAGGTCTATGCCTATTTCGCCGATCAGGTCGCGCCGCAGCTTCTGGGGCAGTTCACCCTGGCGAATTTCTCGAACCAGAAGGGGCTGGAAGCGATCGGGTCGAACCTGTTTCTCGAAACCGGCGCCTCCGGTCCGCCCAATGTGAATACGCCCGGCGCGGATGAGTTGGGCACGCTGCGGCAGGGCTATCTGGAGGAGAGCTCGGTCGATCCGGTGCGCGAGATCACCGAGCTGATCAAGGCGCAGCGCGGTTACGAGTTGAACGCGAAGGTCATTTCCGCCGCCGATCAGATGCTTGGCGCGACGACGCAGGTGCGCTGATGCTGGGACGGGCGATCCTGATTGCGGTATCCGGTCTTCTGCCGGGCCACGCCTTGGCCGACACGCTCGTCGCGCTGCACACCATGCGCGCCCGGACGATCGTCACCCCCGCAGATGTCGGGCTGCAACCGGGCGAGGTGGCCGGGGCGTTGACCGCGCCGGAGGAAGCGATCGGCCTCGAGACGCGCGGGGTGATCTATGCCGGTCGCCCGATCCGAGCCCGCGATCTGGGGCAGCCCGCCATTGTCGAGCGCAATCAGATCATCCCGCTCCTGTTCCGCCGCGGATCGCTGGAGATCCGAACCGAAGGCCGCGCGCTCGATCGGGCCGGCATCGGAGAGACGATCCGCGTGATGAACGCCGCTTCCAAAACCGTGGTCTCCGCGACGCTTGGCGCTGACGGAACCGCCCATGTTGCCCCATGAGGAATTCGCGATGAAATCTCCTGCCCTGTTGCTGTTGTCGATCATGCTCGTCGCCTGCGGGCGGCTCGAGCAGGTCGGTAAGGCGCCCGGATTCACGCCGGTCGAAGGCGGGAACGAGTTCTACGCCATGGCCTCCTCGCCGCTGCCCGTCACGACAGAGGCGCGCAGCCCCGAACAGGAAGCCTCTCTTTGGTCAGGTGCGCGCAACTCGCTGTTGGGCGACCCACGCGCCGCCAAGCGGGGCGATATCCTCACCGTCGTGATTGAGATTAACGATAAGGCCGAAATCTCGAATTCGACGGGTCGCTCGCGCAGCGGATCCGACACGATGGGGGTGACTTCCATGCTCGGCATTCCCCAGCGCATCGACAGGCGTCTGCCCGAGGGGGCGAGCATGGCCGACGCTGTCTCGACCAACTCGAATTCGACCTATTCCGGTGACGGGCAGGTATCGCGCAACGAGAAACTGACCCTGCGCGTGGCCGCAACGATCATCGAGACGCTGCCGAATGGCGTGTTGCGCATTCAGGGCAGCCAGGAGGTGCGGGTGAATTTCGAGGTGCGCGAGCTGATCGTCACCGGTTTCGTGCGCCCCGCCGATGTGAGCCGCCAGAACGAGATCACCTATGACAAGATCGCTGGCGCGCGGATTTCCTATGGCGGGCGCGGGCAGATCACCGATGTGCAGCAGCCGCGCTACGGCCAGCAGATCGCCGATATTCTCCTGCCCTTCTGAGGTTCCGTAATGCTTGGTAAACTCCTCCCGCTTCTCCTCGGTCTGATCGGCCTCGCCGGTGGCGGCGCGGCCGGGTATTTCCTGCGCCCCGCGCCGCCACCCGCAGAACATGCCAGCGACACGGCCGCTGCGGAGGGGGCAGCGGAAGGAGATCACGGCGCCGCATCAGAGGCTCATGGGGACCCGGCCGCCGACGATCATGGGGCCGAGGGCGATGTCACCTCCGAATTCGTCAAGCTCAACAACCAGTTCATCGTGCCGCTGGTCACCGAGTCGCGAATCTCCGGCATGGTGATCCTGTCGCTCAGCCTCGAGGTGAGGGTCGGTGAGACCGAGGCCGTCTATCGCGCCGAGCCTAAACTGCGCGATGCGTTCCTGCAGGTGCTCTTCGATCACGCGAATACGGGCGGATTTCAGGGCCTGTTCACGGATTCCGCGAACATGTCGCGCCTGCGCCGGGCCCTGACCGAGACCGCGCGTAGTATCTTGGGTCCCGGTGTCCTTGCGGTTCTGGTCTCCGATATCGTGCGTCAGGACAGCTAGGTCCGATCCGCGATATCTGCGACAGACGAGAAATCCCACGCCTCAGCGCGGTTCGCCTCGTTTCGGATGACCAAGTTTCGTGACAACGTCATGGCGGCCCACCGCGCGCGCGGTTGCGCCATGCTGCGCAGCAAGCGCAGGGTCGAGCTCCTTCCGCGCGGCGCGTAGCCGCGTGTCTTCCAACGACAGGTAGCGCAGATAGGCGAGGGTGTTCTGCCCGGAGGCTGGTTCCTGCGCGAGCGTCTCCCGGGTCGACCGCTCCTCCGCCTGCAGGCTGGCAATTCGCGCATCGAGCGCGCGCGCCCGGGCGTTCAGCCGCGCGAGCGCTGCAAGCTCCGCCTCCTGCTGCATACGGGTCAATCGGGCGAGCGCCGCCAGCCGCTTTACCTGCAATTTGCTCATTTGCGCCATGCCACACCTCCGCGGGCCGCCTTGCGCATCTTCTCCGCAAAGCGGATCGCGGCGGCGACGGGTTTGTAATGCTCCGGCCGGATTTCCTCGCCAATCTCGATCGCCGCGAACAGCGCGCGCGCGGTCGGCGGGTCCGAATGCACGGGCACCGCGTTCTCCGCCGCGATCTCGCGGATCCGCGCAGCGATCGCATCAACCCCCTTCGACAGGCAGACCGGCGCGCGCCCCGAGGCGCGATCCCATTTCAGCGCGACCGCGTAATGGGTCGGGTTGACGATCACCACATCGGCCTTGGCGGTGTCGGGAACCGATTGCCGCATCGCAAGCTCCATCCCCTTCTGACGTCGCTGTGCCTTCAGATGAGGATCGCCTTCGGATTGCTTCATTTCGTCGGTCAATTCCTTGCGCGTCATCCGGTTGCGGCGCAGGAATTCGGACCGCTGCCAAAGATAATCGATCGCGCCCATCGTGGCGGCGAGGGCGGTGACGATCATCAGAAACTCGGCGATCATCCGAAACAGCAGCCCCACGATCTGCACCGATTCGAGACGCTGCGTGAGCAAAATCAGATCGGCGCGGGCCCTAAGGTAAATGAAAAGAATCGTCGCGATCACGGCGAGTTTCGTCGCGCTCTTGGCGAATTCGAACAGCCCGCTGCGTCCGAATTTCTGCGCAGCATTCTTCAGCGGATTGATCCGGCTGAGCTTTGGCTGGATCTTGTCGGGCGCGACCACGATCGCGCGTTGTGCCCAGTAGGCGACGAGCGCGGCGATCATCGGCACCACGAAAAACGGCGCGAGCGGCAGGAGCAGCGTGCCGATAATCCGCCCGCCCAAGGCCGTCCCGCCACCGAGAAACTGCGCGGCCATCTCATCGGCGCGATCCAGCATCGCCATCGCCCCACTGCCGAACCGCGTCACGCTGTAGATGCCAAGGCCGAGCAGCGTCGCGAGAAAGCTGCCATAGACGGCGGCCACGGAAATCTCGGTCGAGCGCACCAGATCGCCCTTGCGCCGTGCCGCGTCCAGCTTATGCGGTGTCGGGTCGAATTCCTTTTCGCCGGCTTCGTCTTCGCTCATCGCACCGCTCCGAACGGGTTGCCGAGGAAGCTCATGACCGCCTCGCGCCAGATCGCGATGGCGGTGGGCGCACACAGTGCGAGCAGGATCAGACCGCCTGCCGTGAGCGCCGGGGCGCCGACGAACGCGACCATGAGCTGCGGCATGGCTCGGTTAATTGCGCCAAGAGCGATGTTGTAGATCAGCCCGGTGACCGCGAAGGGGGCGGCGAGCTTGAAGGCGAGCGAAAACGCATGCGCGACACCCGAGACGCCCCAGCGCCGCAGCGCATCCGGATCGGGCCATTCGCCCACCGGCAACACCTGATAGGTGCCGATCAGAAACTCGATGAGCTGGACGTGAAACCCGAGGCTCATCAGCACCGCGATCCCGGCGATCAGCAGGAGGTTCCCGATCGCGGGTTGCGGCTCCCCGCCCATTCCGCCGAGCAGCTGCGAGAGCGAACTCGACTGCGCCGCCATTGTGCCTGCGATTTGCAGAGCGAAGACAAAGGCGCGCAATCCAAAGCCGAGAAAGAGACCGATCGCGATTTCCGAGGCCAGCCATAGCGGCAAAGCCGTCCCCTGGTCGAAACTGGCGAACGTCGGCGCGAGGGCCGGAACCGTCACCAGGGTTATCGCGAGTGCGACCCCCGTCTTGATCCGCGCCGGCAGGCTCGTCTCGCCAAAGCCAGGAGCCATGGCGACAATCCCGCCCACCCGCAGCAAGACAATGAAACCTATGAACAAAAAGCTTCGTGCTTGTTGCAGAATCTCGCTGAGCAGATCGAGAAGCGACGGGCTCATGCGGGGACCTGTCCGACCATCGCGGGCCGCGCCTCCAGGCCGATTTCTTCGTAGCTCAAGACCGGCGCGTTCAGCCCTTTCGCGTTGATGACCGTGCGCAAGAACCGCCGCCTGCGCCCTGAAGAGACCAGTGCAGGGAAGGTCCCCGCTTGGGCCGCCCCGGCGAGTTTCTCTGCGATATTCGCCGCCAGCTTGTTGAACAGGTCAGGTGGCAAGGCGACATCGCTGCCCGCCTCGCCCCCGATCGTGTATTTTCCGAAGCGTTCCTCCCAATCGGGCGCCAGCTGGATCAGGGGAATCGTGCCGTCTTCGCGACGCAGATCGGCGACCAGCTGGAAGCCGAGGCGCTGCCGAACATGTTCGCAGATCTGCTCGGGGCTTTGCAGGTGGCGCGCCTCGGAGATGGCCTCGACGATCAGCAGAAGGTTGCGGATCGAGACCCGTTCATCGAGCAGTAGCCTTAACACCGAAAGCAGAAGATCGACCGGCACCTTGTCGGGAATGAGCTCGTCGAGAACGCGTCGATTGGCTTGTGCGCGCGTCGGATCGGAGAGGTTCGCGACTTCGTCGAGCAGCCGCCGCAGCGCCCGCAACGTCATCAGCCGAGAGAAATTCGCTTTGATCACTTCGAGAAGATGCGTCGCGAGCACCTCCGTCGGCCCGACCACCGTTGAGCCGGCGAGCGCCGCGTCTTCCTGCTGATGGGCGGGCACCCAAAGCGCGGGCGCGTGGAACACCGGTTCGCGGACCTCCTCGCCGTCTGGCAGGAATTCGCGATTGTCCGCGATCAACGCAAGAACATGCTCCGGCATCAGCCGATCGCGCGCCTGCTCGACCCCCTGAACGCGGATGCGATAGTGACCGGGCGGCAAAGTGGCGTCGTCGGTCAGCCGAATTTCGGGGAGGATCAATCCGAAATTCGCCGCGACGTGATTGCGCATGTTGGAGATGCGCGCGTCCAGACCCGTCGCCGGATCGAGCGCCATCTTGACCAGATCCGGGGCGAATTCGACATGGATATCGTCGATGTCGAGCACGTCACCCATGGATTTCTGCTTCGGCCCGGTCTCCGGCGCGGGCATTTTCATCGCCGCGCGCCGTGCACGCGCCCGTTCGGCGCGCCGCAGCATATAGGCCGCCGTGCCGAGGATGACGGCCCCTGCGGTGAAAGGCACGAAGGGGAGGCCCGGTACGAGACCGAAAAGCGCCATCAAGACCGCAACGGTGGTCAGGGCGGCCGGATATTTCCCAAGCTGGCGGAACAACTCCAGATCGGTGGAGCCTTTCGCCCCGCCGCGCGAGAGCAAGATGGCCGCTGCGATCGAGATGATGACCGCCGGTATCTGACTGACGAGGCCGTCGCCGACCGTGAGGATCGCATAGGTCTCGAGCGCGCGATCGAGCGGCATTCCATGCACGACGGTGCCGATAAGCAGCCCGACCACGAGGTTGAGCATCGTGATTAACAGCCCGGCAACCGCGTCCCCTTTGACGAATTTCGATGCCCCGTCGAGCGAGCCGAAAAAGGTGGTTTCCGCCTGCTCGCGTTCGCGCCGCTCTCGCGCTTCGGCATGGTCGATGGCGCCCGCATTCATGTCGCTGTCGATCGCGAGCTGCTTACCCGGCATCGCGTCGAGCGCAAAGCGCGCGCCGACCTCAGCCATGCGGCCTGCGCCTTTGGTGATCACGATGAAATTCACGATCAGGATCACGCAGAACACGACCAGCCCGATCAGGACCGAGCCGCTCATGATGAAATTCGCGAACCCTTCGATAACACCACCCGCCGCACCCGTACCCGTATGACCGTTTCCGATAATGAGTTTCGTCGAGGTGACGTTGAGCGACAGCCGCAGCATGAGCGTCGCAAGGAGAATGGTCGGAAAGGCGGAGAAATCGAGCGGACGCTCGATGAACAGGGTGACTGTGAAGATCAGGATCGCGAGGGCGAAAGAGGTCGCGAGACCGATGTCGAGGATCCAGGAGGGCACCGGAAGGATCATCATCGCGATGACCGCCATCAGCGCGAGTGCCAACAGGATCGTTGGCTGAAACGCGCGTTGCACGAGCGGGGTCGCCATCACATCCCTCGGGCTTTCCGCGCGGCACGCACGAAGAGTGAGGCGCCGGGGGCACCGCCCGGCCGGGGCGGCTTTGCGTCTTTCGATCTGAGCAGAAGCGGGTAGCGGTTTTCTCGGCGTTGTGCTTGGGCCGCGCTTTGTGCCAGCACGATGTCGGGAATATCAGGCAATGGACTGGCCGCGGCGGCGGAAGTGGTCGTCACGTCTTTCGGGCCGCTCCCGCCCGCGAGTTTCGCGTAAAATCGGGCAAAGCGTGTCGAATAGCTGTTCGCATGCTCGGGCGTGCGCGAGTGATAGGCGCCCGCCGCTGTCTTCCAATCACCGCTTTCTGCATAGAGCGATTTCAGAAACTGTGCCGCGTACCGAGCGTTTTCCAACGGGTCGAACATGTCTTCGATCGATGAGAAATGCTGCCCGTGCCATTTGAAATTGATCTGGAAGCAGCCGATGTCGAAGCTTCGCGCGCCGCGTTTGAATTCCTTGAAAACGTAAGCGAGCGCCAAATCCCGGCTCTCGAACCAATGCCCAGCGCCTTCCATATTCACGGTCCACGGCCACGGCTCGAAGCCACCCGCGCCTTTGCGTCCGGTCTCATTTAGCGAGATCGCCATGAGCACCGCATAAGGAACGCCGCTTTCGCGCGAGGCTTGCTTCGCGGCTGCCTCGCATAGCTGGGGTTGCCCCGCCGCGGATAGCGGGACGAGGGTGAGACAGAGGACATACAGAGCCCGCCGAAACCAAGGCATGGGATTTTCCCTTTGCAGTGCAATTCTTGCAAACCCAGACCTAGCGGCCAAAGATTTAGAAACCGTTTGCGCCGTTTCTGCGCGTCATTCCTGTGCGGACGGTAAGGCAAGACGGTCGAGCATTTTCGACAACGTTTCTCGCTCGGCTTGGCTTCGCTCCAACAGGCTGCGCGCCTGAGTGATCGGGCCGCCTTGGACATCCGTCCCAGGCGAAGGCGCCGCACCGAAGGTTTCCAAAAACTGCTTCTCCACCGCATCGGGCGAAGTCTCCAGGTTTGACCAGTCGCCCTTATGCCAGGATTGTGCGCGCGCATCTTCTGGATTGCCCGCGCGCAGATAGGCGGCGCGCGCGTCGTCGTGTCGACCAAGCCGGGATAAAGCCTTCGCCCGGAGTTGCTCGACTTGCTGGCCGCCAAGGTCTTTCAGATGGGCGAGGGCAGCTGCAGGGTCCATTTCAAGAAGCGCAGCCCGAGCGAGCAGAGTTTTGTCCTGCTCCGTCAATTGCGCGGCCTTGCCGAGGAGGCGCACGGCGACTGCCGGCATTCCCAGAGAGATTGCGCGTTCGGCCAATTCTTGTCGCAGGTCCGGTATCTGTGCGACTTCCTCGGCAAGTGGCAATTCGTCGTAGAGGGTGCGAAGGAAAACCGCGTCGCTGGCTTGAGCGACTAACCGTGTGAATATTGCCGCGAGCGTGCCATTTGGGTCCGCGATTGTGGCCGCATCGGCGTAAATCTCAAAAGCTTTAGGGAATTCAGAATTCGCGGCGTGCCCGATCGCAGCGATGCGCCGCAACTCCGGTGCCTCCGGCGCTTTGGCGAGTTCGAAGGCGAGCGCCTCAGCATTGGCGAGAGCTGCCGGATCGACCTCTCCGCCCGCATCGATCTGGCCGTTGAGCCATAGGATCAACGCGCGCAGCCCCTGCTCTGAATTCGTTTTCGAAAGCGCCTCAAGGTTACCCAAAGCTTGTGGATTCGCTTCTTTCGCTTGGATTTCCGCCTCCACTGTATCAAGCGCAGTTCGATCCTCCGTGGTTATTCGGCTGACCGCGGGTTCGAGAGAGCGTGCCACATCTGCGGCCCCAATCTGCGTGAGCCTAGCCACAAGGTTTGGCGCCAGCGACCGTCTCAGATCCGCCGGAAGTGCTTCGAAATTGCGGCGCAGCGCGGCGAATGCGACATCTCGTTTTTCGGGCGGCGGGTCTGATGCAAGAAAAGCCCAAAGCGCGACCGCACCATCGCAATCTGTGAGCCGCGCGAGCGGCGATGCGGCGGCGGCGGGGTCCTGATCGAGAACCGAACCGACAAAGAGCAGAGCATCTTTGCCAGGACCGTCCTTACCCATGTCGCGCAAAAGCGCACGGGCCTCCGTCCCGAAACCGAAGGCGATGTATAGCCTTGCCAAAGCCGTCACCTTACGCGGGTCGGGGACGTCGAATTCGCCCAAAAGATCACGGCGTGCATCGCTGATCTGCGCGAAGGCCGGGCGCTCGTCGATCCAACTCGCGAGGTCGAAATATCGATCGGGAGGGCACTCGGATACCTCCAGCTGCGTCTGGGGAGGCGTGACGAGATGATCGCGATCGATCACGGTCATCGAATCGACGGCGAGATGCGGCGACAGTGCCGGCGCGGGTGGACCCATCGGATCGTCAGCGCTCTCCGTGGTCGTCTCGCCTGCCGGAGAGTTTGTTTGTTGTCCGCTTTTTGGGGGCCGGGCCTCTGAAGCCTTTACCTGAGCCGAGACGAGCCCCTGCGATGCCGCCCGCGAAATCTGGCGTAAGAGACTCTCTTCAATGCCATCAAGTCGCGGATCCGGTTTCGGCGGGATTTGCGGTTTGGGCGCGCCGTCCGAGATCCTCACCGGCGCAGCGGTGGTTTCGCGCATATGCGGCGGCTGCCAGAAGAGGTCGAGATAGTCCCGTCCAATCGCGACAGGCTGAACGGTTCTTTGCCGGGGCGGGGAGGATGGCTGCGGCGCCTTCGTTGGCGAAGAGTTGCCCCGATCGCGCACTGCAGCAGCTGGCGGCAGCGCGGCTTGATCTGGGGGGGCATCCTTGAGGTCGACGACGAATGCGCCGCTCTCGAGAGTAAAGGTTTCGGGAACGATTCCGGGTGCGAGTTTCAGAAGAAGCGTGCCATCAGGCTCTGCGATAAGTGCTTTCAATCTGTCACGCGGGATCAACTCGAACACGTTCTGAAGCGCATATTGCGGATCTGATGCGTCGGTCGCGAGGCGAAAACCTCCATCTACGGGAGCAAGAGCCCGACTGGCCGATGCGGGTAAATAGACCACGAGGCGGGAAAAGCCGTCATGTTCACCCGATTTGACCGGAATTGGCGTGGCATAAGCCAGGGTGAACGGCAGCAGAAAAAGAAGCGCGATCCAGAACCTCATGCCGCCTCCGATTTCACCGACTTCAAGGCCTCCTCGAGGTCGGAGAAGCTTGGGCGAATGTGGTGGGGCGTGTTTTGGCGGCCAACCTCGATGCAGATATTGGTTGCGTGATTGTGCAGGTTGGCGATCAACACCTCGCGGATCAGTTTGTAGAAGTGGCTGTCTTCGTCGATCACCCCCTTCATTCGGCTCGCGAAGGGGGCGATGAACCCGTAGGCGAGGAACACGCCGAGAAAGGTCCCGACAAGCGCGCCCCCGATCATCTTGCCGAGAATTTCGGGGGGCTGGTCGATCGACCCCATGGTCTTGATGACCCCGAGCACCGCCGCGACGATCCCGAGCGCGGGCATCGCGTCGGCAACCGACTGCATCGCGTGGCTCGAATGCATGGCGTGGTGGTAATTCGCCTCGAGCTGCTTATCGAGCACCTCTTCCACCTGCATGGGGTCGTCGTAATTCATCGAGGCCGATCGCATCGTATCGCAGATGATGTCGATCGCCTCGTGATCGTGCAGGATCTTCGGATATTTCCCGAAAATCGACGAATTTTCCGGGTCTTCGATATGCTCTTCGATCGCGACGGGGTTCTGACGGGCAAGCCGGATCAGTTCGAACAAGAGGCAAAGAAGATCGCGGTAGTCGTCGGGCTTCCATTTTGGGCCTTTGAAAACCTTTCCGACATCCTTCAGCGTGTGCTTGATCGAGGCCATGTCGTTCGACAGAACGAAGGCCCCCACTGCCGCGCCGCCGATCATGATCATCTCGAAGGGCAGGGATTTCAGGATGATCCCCATCTTTCCGCCCGCCGCGACATAGCCGCCGAAAACCATCGCGAAGATGATCACGATGCCGATGATGCCGATCATGGAAAGCCCCTTCCGTTTCTCTTGGGCGACTTTGAATGATTCGGTTTAAGAAATGCCCAAGACCCTTAACGTCTGGCTCAGTCGCGGGGCGCGCCCGCGTTGCGGCCCGCCATCAGGACGCTGATCGCATAGGCGGTTTTCGGCTCCAGGCTTTCCATTACTGCCGCGGCCGCGGCGGGGCGCATCCGGGCGAGAAAACCTGCGGCGAAATTCGGGTCCATTTCGGCGAAAAGCGGGGCGGCCTGTTTCGGCTTCATGTTCTCGTAAAGGGCGACGAGCTTTCCGACATCTTTCTCGGCCGCGCCGTCAGCCACGGCCACGGTCTTGGACAGCGCCTCCTCCGCCGCGACGAGATCATTCAGCCGCGCTTCCAACCGGGTTTCCGCGAGAGCGAGCGCATTTCGGCGGTCGCTCAACAGCCCTTCCTGTTCGACGAGTTTCGCCTCTCGCACCTTGAGATCGGCAAGCATCGCCATGAACCCCGCGTCGTCGATGCAATCGTCTTCCGATTTCGCCGCTCCGGTCTCATGCGCGGGGCCGGTCGCCTCGCGCGCCCAGGCTCCGAATTGTGCAAGCTGCAATCCGCCGGACAGGACGAAAAGCGCGGCGATGATCCAGAGTGCACCGCGGCCCGGGCGGGATTTGCGACGGCCAGGTTTGCGCTTGGGCAGACGGCTCATTGCGCCGCCTCCATATCCGTTTCCCGGTGCCGTCGGCGCAGCACACGGCGGCGCGGTTCGCCGTCTTCGGGCAGATCGTGCAGGGAGGCCAGAAGCAGTTCGAGCTTCTCTGCGCCTGCTTCCGCACGTTCCGTCAGGGCACGCAATTGCCGCTCGGACGTGCCTGCGGTCGCCTGCGCCCGCTCGAGCGCGCGCGTCATGTCATCGACCTGTGCGGACAGCACGGCGATCGCCCCGCCCATCCCGGTCTCCAGCTGATTGAACCGCTTGAGCCTGCGCGCGAGCACGAAGCAATAAATCGCCGCCGCCAAGGCCGCGAGTCCGGATGTGATTTCGGCAAGGAATTGCATTGCTCTCTCCCTCAGTTCAGCACGAATTCGATGACCAGAAGGTCGCGCACGCGCCCGTCTCCGGTGACCAGTTGCACCCGCCGCAACATCTGCGCGCGCAGGCGCATCATCGCGCTTGGATCCTCCAGAAGGCTGACATCGACCGCGCGCAAATACCCGTTCAGCACATCCATCACGCGCGGCTTCAAAAGCTCCACGTCGTGTTGATAGGCGCTGGGCACCTCAAGCTCGGCCGCGAAGCGCAGATGGCGTGCGGATGCCCGGCTTAGCGTGACTGAAAGCGGTTCGAGTGCGACATAGGCGATATCGGGAAGGGCCTCGGGCGTGGGCGCCTCCGGCCCGGCGGCGCCGGGCGCCGTGTCTGGAGGCGCGAGAATCAGCCCCGAATAGACCGCATAGAAGCCCCCGCCGCCCAGAAGAAGCATGAGCACGAGGCCAATCACGAGCATCAGCTTGGACTTTTTCTTCGGTGGCTCTTCGGCCTCGGCAGTGGCGTCCGTCATAGGGGCCTCGCTGTTGCGGTTCGAGACTTGGAATACCCGAGTCGGACTAACCGATTGTTAATCGCATTAAGGGAAGGTGCCTGCGACGCTCGGGTAGAACGCCCGCTCTTTGGAGGTTCGTCTTGCAGCAACTCATCGACACTTGGGCCGGCCTGGATATGCGCAGGAAACTCGCCGCAGTTATTGGGGTGATCGCCATGATCGCCACGGTTTTCGCCATCGGGTCGATCGCGTCGAAGCCGACGTTTGCGCTGCTTTACGCGGGGCTTGGCAGTGCGGAATCGGGGGAGGTGATCTCGGCGCTCGAACAGCGCGGCGTGGCCTATGAGGTGCGTGGCGTTTCGATTTTCGTGGCCGCACCGCAGCGCGACGAATTGCGGATGACGCTTGCCTCGCAGGGTCTGCCCGCAAGCGGCGGGGCGGGCTATGAGCTGCTCGATTCGCTGTCGGGTTTTGGCACGACCTCGCAGATGTTCGACGCGGCCTATTGGCGCGCGAAGGAGGGGGAATTGGCGCGAACGATCGCCGCCGTGCCGTCGATCCGATCGGCACGGGTGCATATCGCGCATCCGACGAATATTCCGTTTCGAGGGACGCCCGAGCCGACCGCGTCGGTGACGATTACGCCGACGCTCGGGGGCTTGAGCGGCGCACAGGCGAAGGCGGTGCGCTATCTCGTGGCCTCGGCGGTGACCGGCATGACGCCCGAAGATGTCTCGGTGATCGACTCGGCGCGCGGGCTCATCCCCTTTAACGACAATCCCGCGCTGCCCGGCAGCGGCGAGGATCGCGCGCAAGCGTTGAAGCAGAATGTCGAGCGGCTACTCGAGGCGCGTGTGGGGCCCGGAAACGTCGTCGTCGAAGTGGCGTTGGACACCGCGACAGAGCGCGAGGCGATCACCGAAAGGCGCTTCGATCCGGAGGGGCGCGTGGCGATTTCCACCGATACGTCGGAGACCTCGAAGACCTCCGACTCGACCACGCCGCCGGCAACGACCGTGGCCTCGAATCTGCCCGATAACGGCACCGGCGAGACCGGAAAATCGCAAAGCCGCACGAGCGAGACCCGTGCGCGCACCAATTTCGAGGTGTCGGAGACGCGGCGCGAATTGCTGCGTGCGCCCGGCGCGCTCAAGCGGCTCAGCGTGGCCGTGCTCGTCGATGGGGTGCGCGGGACCAATCCGGATGGAACGCCAAGCTGGGAGCCACGCAGCGATGCCGAGCTGGCCGACCTGCGCGAACTCGTCGCCTCGGCGGTCGGCTTCGATGAGGCGCGTGGGGACGTGATCACCCTGCGGTCGATGCAGTTCGAGGCGCTGCCAGAGGCGGGAACCGTCGCAGGGCCCGGCTTCATCGACAGCATGGCGCTCGATCTGACGCAGATCATCCAGATCGCGGTCCTTGCGATCGTCGCGCTCGTGCTTGGTCTTTTCGTCGCGCGCCCGATCCTGCTGCAGAAATCGCGTGCAGGCGCGGCGGAGCTGCCCGCGCCCAGCGCCTCGGAGGCGGGCACCACGGCGTCGACTGCGCTCACCGGTGAGATCGACGACGGGGAGATGCCCGATATGAACATGCAGCTGGTGTCCGATTTCGACCTCGGTGACCTGCCGATGGCGACACAGGCGGATTTCGACGTCGATCGTCCCGCCGACCCGGTCGACCGATTGAAGAAGATGATCGAGGAGCGGCAGGCGGAAACCGTCGAAATCCTGCGTAGCTGGATGGAAGAGCCATCGGAGAAAACATGATGGGGCAAAGGCTGAAACTGGAATCCTTTGAGCCGAACCCGGCAGAGGCGGGTGAAATCGCGCTTGCGCCGGCCGAGTTGGAAGAGGCCAAACTGGCCGCCTTCGAGACCGGATATCAGGCCGGGTGGGACGATGCAGTTGCCGCGCAAAATGCCGAAACCGCGCGACTTCACGCCGATCTGGGGCGCAACCTTCAGGCGCTGGGTTTCACCTATCACGAAGCGCGCCAGCACATGCTCGACGCGCTCGAGCCACTTCTGATCGAGATCTGCGGCAAGCTGTTGCCCGAGCTTGCGCGCGCGTCGCTTGGCCCCGTCGTGGCCGAGCAGTTGATGCCGATTGCCGAGGATCTCTGCGCGACGCCGATCACGGTGGTCGGCAATCCGACCGCATTGCCGCAGGTTCAAGAGGCGCTCGCGCCACGTGCAGACTTGCCGCTCGTCTTCGCGGCAGAGCCCAGCCTTGGCGAGGGGCAGGTCTATCTGCGCTTCGCCGATACCGAGACCCGCGTCGATCTCGACGCCGTCATCGCCGCCATTTCGCGCGCGGTCACGACCTATTTCACCGCCACCGCGAAGGACAAGCCCGATGAATGAGACCGCGCCGGACGCTTCGACCGCCAATCCCTTCACGCAGGTCCCGATCGAGATCACCATCTCGGTTGGCAAGGCCCGCCCGCTGGTGCGCGATTTGCTGCGCCTGAAGCGCGACGCCGTGCTGCCGCTCGACCGGAAAGTGGAGGACCCGGTGGAACTGTATGTCGGGGACAAGCTGATCGCGCGCGGCGAACTGACCGAGATCGATGGCAGCGACGGGCAGCTTGCGGTGCGGCTTACCGAGGTGGCCGATCTGCAAGACGGGTTGTGAGATGCGCCCCCGCCCGATCTCTCCCGGCACCGCCAAAGTGTGCCTGCCTGCGCTTTGGCTTGTCCCGCTCGCGGCATTAACCTTAACGCTCGCAGCGCTACCCGCGCATGCTCAGGACATTACGCTTTCTGTGGGGGAGGGCGACAGCCTCGCGGGCCGCTCCTTGCTGATCATTGCGGCGATCACGCTGCTCAGCCTCGCGCCCGGGCTCGCGATCATGGTTACGGCCTTTCCGTTCATCGTCACGGTGCTGTCGATTCTGCGCCAAGCCCTCGGGTTGCAGCAATCGCCGCCGAATATGCTGATCATCAGCCTCGCGCTATTCCTGACATGGTTCATCATGGAGCCGGTCTTCCTCGAGAGCTGGCGCGTCGCGGGCGAGCCCCTGATCGACGGTGCCATCGACTGGCAGGAGGCTTTCACCAAGGGGATCGAGCCTTTCCGCACCTTCATGGCCGGGCGCACGAACCCCGACACGTTCGCGGCCTTGGCCGAGCTGCGCAGCGGCACGCCCGCACCGGAAAGCCTTCAGGGCGCGCCGCTCTCGACCCTCGTGCCGTCCTTCATGCTGTCCGAAGTCACCCGCGCCTTCCAGATCGGCTTCCTCGTTTACCTGCCGTTTCTGATCATCGACCTCGTCGTCTCGGCGGTCCTGATGTCGATGGGGATGATGATGGTGCCGCCCGCGGTCGTGGCGCTTCCCTTCAAGCTCGCCTTTTTCGTGGTGGCCGACGGCTGGGTGCTGCTCTCGGGGGCCTTGGTGCGCAGTTATTTCTGACGCCGGAGGTGCATCGCGTAACCGCTGACCCGAAAACGCAAAAACCCGGGCCGAAGCCCGGGTTTCTGAGGGTGATGGTGAGCCGTGCAGGATTCGAACCTGCGACCCACTGATTAAAAGTCAGTTGCTCTACCAACTGAGCTAACGGCCCATCACAGGGCGCGTCTCTACAAACCCCCGCCGGGGGGGTCAAGGCATAAAATTCACAAAAATTGCACATCTGGAAAAAACCTTGGCGCGGGCGTATATCGCGCGCCATGAATACAAAGCGCACACAGAGCGGACTGCCCTTCATGAAGATGCATGGGCTCGGCAATGACTTCGTCGTGATCGACGCCCGCGCGGGCGACGATCCGGTTACGCCTGCGCTCGCGCGTGCGCTCGGAGATCGGCATCGCGGCGTGGGATTTGACCAGCTCGCCGTGATCCGCCCTGCACAAGGCGCTGATTTCACGCTCGAATTCTGGAATTCCGACGGCACGCGGGCCGGCGCTTGCGGGAATGCGACTCGCTGCGTGAGCGATTACATGATGCGCCAGCTCGACCGGACCGATGTCACGCTCCTGACCGAACGGGGCCAGCTTGCCGCGGTGCGGCGCGAGGACGGGATGGTCTCGGTCAATATGGGCGCGCCGATTCTCGAAGCGGCGCAAATTCCGATTCTGCCCGGCATCGATCCCGCGCATCTGCCGCTTGGCGGTGACCCGATCGCGGTCGGCATGGGCAACCCGCATTGCGTCTTCTTCGTAGACGACGCCGAGGCAGTCGAAGTGGATCGCCAAGGCCCGGTGATCGAGCATGATCCCCTGTTCCCCGAGCGCACCAATGTCGAATTCGCCAGCGTGATCGGCCCCGACCATCTGCGGATGCGCGTCTGGGAGCGCGGCACCGGCATCACGCTGGCCTGCGGCTCGGGCACCTGTGCCACCGCCGTCGCCGCGCATCTGCGGGGGCTCACCGGCAAGCGCGTCCTCGTCGATGTCGATGGCGGCCAGCTGGAGATCGACTGGCGCGACGATGGCGTCTGGATGACCGGCCCCACCGCGCATGTCTTCGATGCGACCCTCACCCAAGATTATCTGGACGCGATATGAAACCGCCCGTTTTCTCGACCCTCGGCTGCCGTCTCAATGCGTATGAGACGGAGGCGATGAAGGAATTGGCTGCAGGCGCCGGGCTCGAAGGGGCCGTGGTCGTCAATACCTGCGCCGTGACCGCCGAGGCCGTGCGCAAGGCCAAGCAGGAGATCCGCCGTCTGTCGCGCGAGAACCCGGACGTGCCGGTGATCGTGACCGGCTGCGCCGCGCAGACCGAGCCCGAAACCTTCGCCGCGATGCCCGAGGTCACCAAAATCATCGGCAATCACGAGAAGATGCAGGCCGACACCTGGGCGCAGCTCGCCCCGCAAGGCCCCGATTTCATCGGTGAGACCGAGCGCGTGATGGTCGACGACATCATGTCGGTGAAGGAGACCGCCGGTCACCTGATCGACGGGTTCGGTCGCCATCGCGCCTATGTGCAGGTGCAAAACGGCTGCGATCACCGCTGCACCTTCTGCATCATCCCCTTCGGGCGCGGCAATTCGCGCTCCGTCCCGGCGGGCGTCGTGGTCGAGCAGATCAAGCGCCTCGTGGATCGGGGCTTCAACGAGGTCGTCCTCACCGGGGTCGATCTGACCTCCTGGGGTGCGGACCTGCCGGGCGAGCCGCGTCTGGGCGATCTGGTGATGCGAATCCTGCGCCTCGTGCCCGATCTGCCGCGCCTGCGCATCTCTTCCATCGACTCGATCGAGGCCGATGAGAACCTTATGCTGGCGATTGCGAGTGAGCCGCGTCTGATGCCGCATCTGCATCTCAGCCTTCAGGCGGGCGACGACATGATCCTCAAGCGGATGAAGCGCCGCCACCTGCGCGACGACGCCATCGCCTTCACCGAAGAGGCGCGCAAGCTGCGCCCCGGGATCGTCTTCGGCGCGGACATCATCGCGGGCTTCCCGACCGAGACCGAGGAGATGTTCGAGAACTCCCTGCGGCTCGTCGATGATTGTGGGCTGACCTTCCTGCATGTCTTCCCCTATTCCGCGCGCAAGGGCACGCCCGCCGCGCGGATGCCCGCCGTGAAAGGCCCGATCGTCAAGGAGCGCGCGGCCCGGCTGCGCGCGAAGGGCGAGGCCGCGCTGGCCGCCCATCTCGACGCGCAGGTCGGCACCGAACAGCTCGTGCTGACCGAGACCCCGCGCGTCGCGCGCACCGAAGGCTTTGCCGAGGTGGCATTCGAGAGCGATCAGCCCGAAGGCACGCTGATGACCGTGCGCGTCACCGGGCATGACGGGGCGCGGTTGCTGGCGGGGTAAAGGGGGCTTTCGTTTTTCGCAGCGTGAGCTAGCTTGTGGCCATGCTGCGGATCAACGATCAGATAACCATCGAGGATTGGGAAATCACCGAAACCTTCACCCGGGCGCAAGGTCCGGGGGGGCAGAATGTGAACAAGGTCTCGACCGCGGTCGAGTTGCGCTTCGAGGCCGAGCGCTCGCCGCACCTGCCGCAACCGGTGAAGAACCGCCTGCGCCGGATCGCGGGGCGCAGATGGACCAGCGACGGCGCGCTTCTGCTGCTGGTGCAGGACACGCGCAGTCAGGCGCGCAACCGCGAGATCGCGCGCGACCGCCTCGCCGAGATGATCCGCAAGGCCTGCGAAAAGCCCAAGAAACGCATCCCGACCCGGCCCACGCTCGGCTCGAAGAAGCGGCGGCTGAAGGCGAAGGCGATTCACGGCGAGAAGAAAGCGCTGCGCGGGAAGGTCTCGGATGGGGAATGATCTTTTGGCGCGGCGCGAGCGGCTTCTGGGGCCGAACGTGCCGACCTTCTATGCGCGCCCGGTCGAGATCGTGCGGGGGCAGGGCAGCTCGCTTTTCGACGCCGACGGTGAGCGGTACCTCGACGCCTATAACAACGTCGCCCATTGCGGTCATTGCCACCCGCGCATCGTGAAGGCGATCTGCGAGCAGGCCGCCACGCTCAACACCCACACGCGCTATCTGCATGAAGGCATCCTCGACTATGCCGAGGCGCTGCTGGGTAAGTTCGGCTTTGACGGTCAGCTTCTGATGACCTGCACCGGGTCGGAGGCCAACGACGTCGCGCTGCGGATGGCGCAGGCGGTGACCGGCAAGCGCGGCTTCATCGCGACCGACAACACCTATCACGGCAACACCACCGCCGTGGCGCATCTCTCGACCCGCCGCCCGCCGATCGGAGGCTGGCCGGACCATATCCGCCGGGTGCCCGCGCCCGACAGTCTCGCGCCTCTGGGCGGATCGCGCGAGGCGCAGCCCGAGGCTTTTGCCGCCAACGTGGCGCAGGCGATTGCCGAGCTGGAAGAGAGCGGCCACGGCTTCGCGGGTTTCATGCTCTGCCCGATCTTCGCCAATGAAGGGATGCCCGGCATCGCGCCCGGTTTCCTCGACCCGACCGTCGAGGTGATCCGCCGCGCGGGCGGGCTGATCCTGTGCGACGAGGTGCAGCCGGGCTTCGGCCGCATCGGCTCGCATTTCTGGGGCCACGAATGGCTGGGCTTCACGCCCGACGTGGTCACGATGGGCAAACCGATGGGCAATGGTCATCCGGTCGCGGGGCTGGTCGCGACGCCCGATGTGATGGCCGCCTTCCGCAATGCCTTTGGCTATTTCAACACGTTCGGCGGCAATCCCGTCTCGGTTGCCGCGGCGATGGAGACCCTGCGCGTGATCGAAGACGAAGGCCTGCAGGAGAACGCGGCGCAGGTCGGCGACTACCTTCTGCAAGGACTGCGCGAGCTGTCCCATCCGCTGATTGCCGAGGCGCGCGGCTTTGGGTTTTTCCTCGGGATCGAGCTGGCACAGGACGGCGAACCCGCCAGCGAAGCCGCGGGCCGGATCGTCGAGGCGATGCGCGAGCGCCATGTCTTGATGGGCCGGGTGGGCCGGGCACAGCACATTCTCAAGATCCGCCCACCGATGGTCTTCAATCGGGCCGATGCCGATGAAATGCTGGAGAAACTTGCGCAAAGTTTCGAGGAGCTTCCTGCATGATTTCGGACGACACCGCACAGGCGATGGCGGACTCCGCCCTCTATTCCTGGGGGCAGGCGAGCGCGCCGCCGCGTCTGGTGAAGAACCGCGAGAATATCGTCTTCGAGGCGCATCTGAAGGATGGCCGCCATGTCGCGCTGCGGCTGCACCGTCCCGGCTATCAGGGCCGCGAAGGGATCGAGGCCGAGTTGCGCTGGTGCGAAAGCCTCGCCGATCAGGGGATGCCGGTACCGCGCCCGGTGCGTGCGCTAAACGGGGCGCTGACGGGCAGCGTGCGCAACCGCGTGACCTCCTGCGTGGAGTGGCTGGATGGCGTGCCGATCGGCGCGGGCGATCAGCCGCTTTCCGGCTCGCCCGAGGCGGTGCGCGCCGAGGCTCGTGCGCTGGGCCGCCTTATCGCGCAGCTTCACATCAGCAGCGATGCCGCCCCGCCCGACGGGTTCGACCGGAACCCGTGGGATGGCGAGGGGTTTCTGGGGGAGCATCCGCTTTGGGGACGTTTCTGGGAACATCCTCAGCTTTCGGAAGTTGAGGCCGCAACGCTGTCTTCGGGCCGCGACCTTGCGCGTGCGCTCTTGGCGCAGGCGCAGGATTACGGTCCGATCCACGCAGATTGCCTGCGTGAGAACGTGCTATCGACCCCGGACGGGCTCGCCCTGATCGACTTCGACGATTGCGGGCCGGGCTACCGGCTTTACGACCTCGCGACGGCGCTGGTGCAGGGCTGGGGCGACCCGCTTTGGGGCGAACAGGCGGCGGGGCTCGTCGAGGGCTATCGCAGCCTGCGTCCGCTTCCGCCCGATCAGGAGGCACTGCTGCCGCTTTTCGTGGCGCTGAGAGCCTTCGCGTCTGCTGGCTGGATTGTGACCCGGGCACCGGGTTCCGATCCGCGCCAAAGACTATATTTAGAACGTGCGCTTGAACTTGCACAGCATTTGGAGAACCGTACGCCGCCATGGGAGACCAGTCGATGAAATGGGCGAAATCCGTCGCGAAGGGCTTGCTGGGGTATCGCCCGGCCTCTTTGCAGGTGGGGGCGCTCTGTCTGCGAATCCGAGACGGCAAGACACAGGTCCTTCTGATCACCTCGCGCGACACCGGGCGCTGGGTGATCCCGAAAGGCTGGCCGATGCGGGGCCGCTCGCTGTCCGGCGCGGCCAAGCAGGAGGCATGGGAAGAAGCCGGGGCCGTCGGCAAGATCGACAAGGAACCCACCGGGGCGTTCCGCTACGACAAGATCCTCGATAGCGGCTTGGCCACGCCCACCGATGTCGTGGTCTTCCCGATGCGGGTCGAGACCCTGATGAAGTCCTTTCCCGAAGAGCATCAGCGCAAGCGTAAATGGTTCGCGCCGAAGCAGGCCGCGAAGCTGGTCAACGAAGAGGGGCTGCAGAAGCTTTTGCGCAAGCTCTGAACCCCGGGATCGGCCGAATGTCTTGTCACAGCGGGTCAAACCCGCTAGGCCCGCGCGGACTTCTGACAATTAGATGACAGGTTCGTGACGGTGGCCAATCAAGACAACGAGTCCCGCGTCAATCAGTGGAAAACGCTCGACAAGGATCTCAAGCGGATCGGGCGCGTCGAAAGTGCCGGGCAATTCGTGGCGCGCGGCATGGTCGCGCCGGGGATCGCGCTGGCCTTCATCGTGCTCGTCGGTCTGGTGGCGGCCGTGTTGGTGGGCGGGCAGCCCGGCCAGCTGGTGGTGATCGCCGCCGCTGCGATCGGGGCCTATATGGCGCTGAACATCGGCGCCAATGACGTGGCCAACAACATGGGCCCCGCCGTGGGCTCGCGTGCGATGACGCTGATCGGGGCGCTGATCGTCGCCGCCATCTTCGAAAGCCTGGGCGCGCTCGTCGCGGGCGGCGATGTCGTCAAAACCGTTGCGAAGGGCATCATCGATCCGACCGCCTTGCCCGATTCCGGGCATTTCGTCTGGGCGATGATGGCGGCCCTGCTGGCCGCGGCCCTGTGGCTGAACCTCGCGACATGGCTCGGCGCGCCGGTCTCGACCACCCACTCCATCGTCGGCGGCGTCGTGGGCGCGGGCATCGTGGCCGCGGGCTTCGGGGCTGTCGATTGGGTCTCGATGGCGAAGATCGCGGCAAGCTGGGTGATCTCTCCGGTCATGGGCGGCGTAATCGCGGCGGCCTTCCTCGCACTGATCAAGACGAAGGTGATCTATGTCGACGACAAGATCGCCGCCGCGCGCCGATGGGTGCCGATCCTGATCGGCATCATGTCGGGGGCCTTCGCCGCCTATCTCGCGCTCAAGGGTCTCAAGCACCTCTTCAAGATAACGATTGTCGAAGCGGTCCTGATCGGCCTCGTCGTCGGTGCCATTGGATGGCTCGTCACGATCCCGATGATCCGCCGCCAATCCGAGGGGATGGAGAACCGCAAGAAGTCGCTCAAGACGCTGTTCGGCCTGCCGCTCGTCGTCTCTGCCGCGCTGCTGAGCTTCGCCCATGGCGCGAATGACGTCGCCAATGCGGTCGGCCCGCTCGCGGCCATCGTGCATACGGTCGAGCAGGGCGATATCGCCGCGCAGGTCGGCATCCCGTTCTGGGTGATGGCCGTGGGCGCGCTGGGGATTTCCTTCGGCCTGCTCCTGTTCGGACCCAAGCTGATCCGCCTCGTCGGCAACGAGATCACCAAGCTCAACCCGATGCGCGCCTATTGCGTGGCGCTCTCGGCGGCGATCACAGTGATCGTGGCCTCCTGGCTGGGCCTGCCGGTCTCCTCGACCCATATCGCGGTCGGCGGCATCTTCGGCGTCGGGTTCTATCGCGAATGGCATGCCGAGAAACGCGCCCGCGAGCTGGGCATCCGCAAGGGCAAGCCCGTCCCGCCGGAAGAGCGCAAGCGCCGCCTGCTGGTGCGCCGCTCGCATATGATGACGGTCGCCACGGCGTGGATCGTCACGGTGCCGGCCTCGGCCGCACTCTCGGCGGTGGTCTACCTGATCCTGAACGCGATCACCTGACCGCTCAGACCATGACCTTCATCGCCTGCTGCTGGCCGACCTCGAACACGCGCTTGTAGCGGGCGATCTCCTCCTCCGGGCCCATCGCCTTCGCGGGATTGTCCGACAGTTTCACCGTCGGGCGCCCGTCGGCCTCGACCGCTTTGCAGACAAGGCTGAACGGCGCGAGCGCGTCATTCGGCACGAGCCCGCGGAAATCGTTCGTCAGCAGCGTGCCCCAGCCGAAGCTGACCTTCACCCGGCCTGCGAACTGTGCGTGCAACTCGCGGATCTTGTCGACGGTCAGCCCGTCCGAGAAGATCACCAGCTTCTGGCGCGGGTCCTCGCCGCGCGCTTTCCACCAGTCGATCGCGATCTCCGCGCCCGTCGCCGGATCGCCCGAATCGATGCGGATGCCGGTCCAGCCCGCCAGCCAATCCGGCGCGTGGTCGAGGAACCCCTTCGTGCCATAGGTGTCGGGCAGGATGATGCGCAGGTTGCCGTCATGCTCTTCGTGCCAATCGGCCAGCACCTTGTAAGGCGCCTTTGCCAGTTCCGCATCGCTATCGGTCAGCGCCGCATAGACCATCGGCATCTCATGCGCATTGGTGCCCACCGCCTCGATGTCGCGGCGCATGGCGACCAGACAGTTCGAGGTGCCGGTGAACGCGCCCCCTTCCGAGACATCGCCCAGCCCTTCGAGCATCGCCTGCACGCACCAGTCCTGCCACAGGAAGCTGTGCCGCCGCCGGGTGCCGAAATCCGCGATCCGCAGGTTGTCCAGCTCGCGCAGCGCCTCGATCTTCTCCCAGACCTTCGTCATCGCGCGCGCGTAGAGCACCTGCAGCTCGAACCGCCCCATCGTGTTCAGGACCGCCCGGCCGCGCAACTCCATCAGGATCGCGAGCGCCGGAATCTCCCAGAGCATAACCTCGTGCCACTTGCCCTCGAAGGTCAGCTCATATTGCCCGTCGCGCTTTTCCAGATGGTAGGGCGGCAGTTGATAGCCCTCGAACCACTCCATGAAATCCGAGCGGAACATCTGCCGCTTGCCGTAAAACGTGTTGCCGCGCAGCCAGGTGCTCTCCCCGCGCGACAGTTTCAGCGAGCGCGCATAATCCAGTTGCTCGCGCAGTTCCGCCTCGTCGATCAACTCCGCCAGCCGGATCGACTTGCTGCGGTTGATCAGGCTGAACTTGACCTGCGTCTCCGGCTTATTGCGGAAAATCGACTGACACATCAGCAGCTTGTAGAAATCCGTGTCGATCAGGGATCGCACGATCGGGTCGATCTTCCACTTGTGGTTATAGACGCGGCTCGCGATGTCGACCATGGATCAGGCCTCCAGCTTCACACCGGCAGAGCGCATCTCGCTATGCGCCTCCTGCAGCGAGCCGTCGAGGTCGATCGCCCGGCAGGCGCCTTCGATCACGGTCGCGCGGAAGCCCAGCTTCGCCGCATCCAGCGCCGACCACGCGACGCAGAAATCGGTGGCGAGCCCCACGAAGGTCAGGTCCTCGACGCCCCGGTCGCGCAGGTAGCCCGCAAGCCCGGTCGGCGTCTTGTGGTCGTTCTCGAAGAAGGCTGAATAGCTGTCGACGCCGCGCCGGAACCCCTTGCGGATAATCAGCTGCGCGCGGTCCACGGCCAGATCGGGGTGGAACTCCGCCCCTTTGGAACCTTGCATGCAATGAGCGGGCCAGAGCGTCTGCAGCCCGTATTCCATATGCACCTGCGTGAAGGGGGCGGCCCCCTCGTGCTGGCTCGCGAAAGAGGCGTGATCAGCTGGGTGCCAATCCTGCGTCAGCACCACGGTGTCGAACTCGGTCATCAGCGTGTTCACGCGCGCCACGATCTCGTCGCCCCCCGATACCGCCAGCGCGCCGCCAGGGCAGAAATCGTTTTGCACGTCGATCACGATCAGGGCTTTGGTCATTTTGTCTCTCCCGCAGGGTCTCTCCATGGGTAGGGCGCGGGCCCCACATGGTCAACGGCTCTTGCCTAACGCCCCCGCACGGCGCTAATGCGGGGCCTATGTTCACCGTTGCCGCCCTTTACCATTTCACCCGGTTCGAGTCTCCCGAGGCCCTCAAGGCCCCGCTGGCGAAGATCGCCTGCGCGCATGGCGTGAAAGGCTCGCTCCTGATCGCGCGCGAAGGGATCAACGGCACCATCGCGGGGACCCGTGAAGGGATCGACGCGGTGCTGGCGCATATCCGCAGCTTGCCGGGCTGCGCCGATCTGGAATGGAAGGAAAGCGCGGCGGCCGAGATGCCCTTCGGCAAGATGAAGGTGCGGCTCAAGCGCGAGATCGTCACGATGGGCGAGCCCGATATCGATCCGAAAGCCCGCGTCGGCCATTACGTCGAGCCGCAGGACTGGAACGCGCTGATCTCCTCGCCCGACACGGTCGTGATCGACACCCGCAACGATTACGAGATCGAGATCGGCACTTTCGAGGGCGCCATCGATCCCGGCACGAAATCCTTCCGCGAATTTCCGCAATGGTGGCGCGACAACGCGCATCGCTTCCACAACAAGCGCGTCGCGATGTTCTGCACCGGCGGCATCCGCTGCGAGAAATCGACGAATTTCCTGCTCTCGGAAGGGGTGCCCGAGGTCTATCACCTCAAGGGCGGCATCCTGAAATATCTCGAAGACATGCCCGAAGACGGCTCGCTCTGGCAGGGCGATTGCTTCGTCTTCGATCAGCGCGTGAGCCTGCGCCACGGGCTGAAACAGGGCGATTACGACAGCTGTCACGCCTGTCGCCGCCCGGTCTCTGCGGAAGACAAACGCCATCCCGATTACGAGGAAGGCGTCTCCTGTCACCGCTGCATCGGCGAGTATTCCGATGCCGATCGCGACCGCTTCCGCGAGCGCGAACGTCAGATGCGCCTCGCCGCCGAACGGGGCGAAGCGCATCTCGGACGCGATTAATTATCCGCGCAGACCTGCGTCAGATCGTTGCAGCCTTGCGTGACGGTCGGAGCCCCGGTGGTCGGGAAGTCCAGACGCGGCAGCGAGAAATCCCCGACGCCAGCCGATGCGGCGGTTGCGCCAAACACAGACAGAACAAGGGCGTAAGCGAGACGTTTCATAGCGGTTCTCCATAACTGAACTACTTGGTTCGGAATTGAATATGAACCGTTCGGTTCGGAAATCAAGACTAAATGAACTGATTAGTTCGAAATACTGCCTTGCGCTGGACGCAACTCTGCATATTTTAGAACCGTTCTAAAAAAGAGGGCCTCCCATGCTTCCCGGTTTCGCGTCACGCCGCCGTTTCGACGATCTCACTGAACAGGAAGTGCTTGCGCTCGCGATCTCCTCCGAGGAGGACGACGCACGCATCTATCGCCAATATGCCGAACATCTGCGCGCCGAATATCCGGCTTCCGCGAAGATCTTCGACGAGATGGCAAGAGAGGAAGACGAGCATCGCCGCCTCCTGATCGCCCGGCACACGGACCGCTTCGGCGATGTGATCCCGCTGATCCGCCGCGAACATGTCGCGGGCTTCTACAACCGCAAACCGATCTGGCTCACGAAGAACCTCTCGCTCGACACGATCCGTGGCGAAGCCGAGGCGATGGAGCGCGAGGCGGGCAAGTTCTACACGCTCGCAGCCCAACGCAGCTCCGATGCCAGCACGCGCGAGTTGCTGGGCGATCTCGCCGCGGCCGAACTCGGTCACGAGAAGAAGGCCGAAGAGCTGACCGGCACGCATCTGCCCGAGAGCGAAAAGGAAGAGGAAGACCGTCAGGCCCATCGCCAGTTCATCCTGACCTGGGTGCAGCCGGGTCTCGCCGGGCTGATGGACGGCTCGGTCTCGACCCTCGCGCCGATCTTCGCCACCGCCTTCGCGACCCAAAATCCCTGGACCACCTTCCTCGTGGGTCTCGCGGCCTCGGTCGGCGCGGGCATCTCGATGGGCTTCACCGAAGCCGCCCATGACGACGGCGTGATCTCGGGCCGCGGCTCGCCGATCAAACGCGGCATCGCCTCGGGCGTGATGACCATGCTTGGCGGCTTGGGCCACGCGCTGCCCTACCTGATCCCCGATTTCTGGACCGCAACCACCATCGCGATCATCGTCGTGTTCATCGAGCTCTGGGCCATCGCCTGGATCCAGAACCGCTTCATGGAAACGCCCTTCCTGCGCGCGGCCTTCCAGGTCGTGCTCGGCGGCGCGCTGGTCTTCGCAGCCGGCGTCTTGATCGGCGGCGGCTGACGCTGACTTTCCCTTCGCCCCGCGCGCCAGCGGCACATGCGGGACGCTCCGCGGGGGATATTTGAGCCAAGGCGAAAACAGGCGCTTCGCTTTCGGCTTGGCAAAAATCTCCCCGCCGGAGGCTTCCCGACCCCGCCACGGGCGCGCAGACCTCATTCCATAGCTGGCACTTGCCAAAGGCGCATGCTAGCCCTTGGCCATGCTTGAGATCTTTCTGAAGACCTTGCCGTTTTTCGCCCTGATCGGGCTTGGCTGGTTCGCCGGACAGATCCGCTTTTTCACCGCCGAGGCGACCGCGTGGCTGACGAAATTCGTCTTCTACTTCGCGCTCTCGGCGATGCTGTTCAAATTCTCCGCAAATCTCGATCTGGCCGCGCTTGTCGATCCGCAGTTCATCCTTGCCTATCTGACCGGATCGGGCGCGGTCTGGCTGATCACTTTCGCCGTCGCCAAGGCGCGCAAGCTGCCCACCGCGCTCTCGGCGATGGAGGCGCATACCTCGATGACCGGCAATACCGGCTTCCTCGGCGTGCCGATGCTGGTGGTGCTGCTGGGACCGGCGGCGGTCGGGCCGGTCTTGATGGTGCTGAGCTGCGATCTGATCGTGTTTTCCTCGATCATCACGATCTTCATCACTGCCGCGCGGCACGGGAAGGTCTCGCTCGCGCCGATCGCGCTGGGGCTGGTGAAGAACCCGATGATCGTCTCGATGGTGGCAGGGCTCGCCTGGGCGGGGCTGAAGCTGCCGATGCCGGGCCCGCTGTCGGAATTCGTGACGCTGTTGGGCGCCGCCGCGACGCCCGGCGCGCTGTTCGCCATCGGCGCCTCGCTCGCGGGCAAATCGGCCGAGAAGCCCGCGCCGGCGGTCTGGCTGTCCTTCGGCAAGCTTTTCCTGCACCCGGCCGCGATCGCGATCACTTCGCTTCTGATCTTCGATGTCGATCCCTTCGCTGCAGGCGTGATGATCGCCGCCGCCGCCCTTCCTGTCGCGGGCAATGTCTATATTCTGGCGCAGCATTTCGGGGTGGCACCGCAGCGCGTCTCGGCCGCCATCCTCGTCTCGACCGCCGTCTCGATCCTCACGGTTCCGGCGGTCATCCACTGGGTTCACGGCTAAGGAGGCTTTGATGAAAACGATCTCGGAAAACCGCTGTTTCGGAGGCGTCCAAGGCGTCTATTCGCACGCGTCGAAGGTCAATGATTGCGAAATGACCTTCGGGCTGTTCCTGCCGCGCGAGGCCGAGGACGGTCCGGTGCCGGTGCTCTGGTATCTCTCGGGACTGACCTGCACCCATGAGAACGCGATGACCAAGGCGGGCGCGCAGGCTTTCGCGGCCGAGCACGGGATCGCGCTGGTGTTCCCCGACACCTCGCCGCGCGGCGAGGGCGTGGCCAACCACGAGGATTACGATCTGGGCCAAGGCGCGGGCTTCTATGTCAACGCGACGCAGGACCCGTGGGCGCCGCATTTCCGGATGTGGGATTACATCGCCGAGGAACTGCCGAACGCCATCGACGCCGCGTTCGAGATCGACCCCGAGCGGCAGGCGATCACCGGCCATTCGATGGGCGGGCATGGTGCGCTGACTCTGGCGATGTCGCTGCCCGAGCGTTTCAGGTCCGTCTCGGCCTTCGCGCCGATCGCGAACCCGACGCAAAGCGATTGGGGTCGCAAGCAGTTCAGCGCCTATCTGGGCGACAACGAGGCCGCATGGGCCGCGCATGATGCCACGCTTCTGATGCGCGAACGCGGGTTCGACGGCGAGGTGCTGATCGACCAGGGCGGCTCGGACCAGTTCCTCGATCTCCTGAAGCCCGAGGCGCTGGCCGAAGCGATGGCCGCGCGCCGTCAGCCCGGCACCTTCCGGATTCAGGAAGGTTACGATCACAGCTACTATTTCGTCTCGACCTTCATTCCCGATCACATCGAGTTCCACGCCGAGGCGCTCTGGGCGTGATCTGGGTCGACGCGGATGCCTGCCCGGTGAAGGCCGAGGCCGAGAAGGTCGCGACCCGTCTCGGGGTCAAGCTGATGCTTGTCTCCAATGGCGGGCTGCGGCCGTCGTCCAATCCGCTGGTCGAGATGGTCTATGTCGATCAGGGGCCGGACGTGGCCGATATGTATATCGCCGAGCGGGCGACCGTGGGCGATGTGGTGATCACGAACGACATTCCGCTGGCGGCGAAATGCGTCGAGGCCGGCGCGCGGGTGCTGCGTCCCGATGGCGAGGCGCTGACGCCCGCCAATATCGGTAACGTCCTGGCAACACGGGATTTGATGGCGGATCTGCGCTCTGCCGATCCGTTCCGGCAGGGCGGCGGCAAACCGTTTTCCAAGGCCGACCGGGCACGGTTCTCGGATGCGCTCGACCGGGTCGCGCGGGCGGCAGCAAGAGAGGTTAAGAATGGTTAAGGCAGTTATCTTCGATATCGGTAACGTGCTGATCGAATGGCAGCCGGAGCGGCATTACGACCGGATCATGCCGCGCGAGACCCGCGAGCAGATGTTCGCGGAGGTCGACCTGCACGGGATGAATGACGAGATCGACCGCGGCGCGCCGTTCCGCGAGACGATCTACGCATGGGCCGAGAAATACCCGAGCTGGCGCGATGCGATCCGGCGCTGGCACGACGACTGGATCGAGATGGCAGCCCCCGAGATCCCCCATTCGCTGCGCCTGATGAAATCCTTGCAGGCCAAGGGGATGCCGGTTTTCTCCCTGACGAATTTCGGGATTCAAAGCTACGATTTCGCGGCCACGCATTACCCGTTCCTGCGCGATTTCGACCGGGATTTCATCTCGGGCCATATGGGCGTCACGAAGCCCGATCCGAAGATCTATCAGATGGTCGAGGAGGCGTCGGGGCTGTCCGGCTCGGATCTGATCTTCACCGACGACCGCGCCGACAATATCGCGACGGCGCACACGTTTGGCTGGAAGACGCATCTGTTCGACGGGCCGGAGGGCTGGGCGCGGCGGCTGGTCGAAGAAGGGCTGCTGGAGGAGGCGGAGGCCGCATAAGTTCAACTTATGCAGCCGCCTCGGAAATAAGAAAAACTTATCTCAGGCGCGTTTCGCGACCGCGACGCCCAGAAGCTCGAGCACCTTCGCCTCGATCTGCGGTGCATCCATGCCCGCGGAGTGATACATATCCTCGGGCGAGGCGTGATCGATGAACGTGTCGGGCAGGACCATCGAGCGGAACTTGAACCCGTGATCGAAGACGCCCTGATCCGACAGGTATTGCGCGACATGGCTGCCGAAGCCGCCGATCGCGCCTTCCTCGATGCAGATCAGCGCCTCGTGTCCGGCCACGAGCCGGTCGATCAGATCGGTGTCGAGCGGTTTGACGAAACGTGCATCGGCGACGGTCGGCGCAAGGCCGCGGGCCTGCAGCGCCTCGCGCGCTTTCAGCACTTCGGCGAGACGGGTGCCGTAGGACAGGATTGCGACGCGCGCGCCTTCCGCGATCATCCGGCCCTTGCCGATTTCCAGCGGAACGCCTTCTTCGGGCATGTCGACGCCCATGCCTTCACCGCGCGGATAGCGGAAGGCGATCGGGCCGTCGTCATATGCAGCGGCGGTGGCGACCATATGGACCAGTTCGGCCTCATCGGCGGCGGCCATCACGACCATGCCGGGCAGCGAGGACATGAAGCCCACATCGAACGAGCCCGCATGGGTCGCGCCATCCGCGCCCACCAGACCGGCGCGGTCGATGGCGAAGCGCACGGGCAGGCGCTGGATCGCCACGTCATGCACGATCTGGTCGTAGCCGCGCTGCAGGAAGGTCGAGTAGATCGCGCAGAACGGTTTCATCCCCGAGGCCGCGAGCCCGGCCGAGAAGGTCACGGCGTGCTGCTCGGCGATGCCCACGTCGAAACAGCGGCGCGGATAGACGCCCGCGAATTGCTTGAGCCCCGTGCCGTCGGGCATGGCGGCGGTGATGCCGACGATCTTCTCGTCTTTCGCGGCTTCCTTGATCAGGCTTTCGGCGAAGACCTTGGTGTAGCTCGGCGCGTTGGAGGGCGATTTCTTCTGCTCGCCGGTGCTGAGATCGAATTTCGCGGTGGCATGGCCGCCATCGGGACGGCTCTCGGCGGGGCCGTACCCTTTGCCCTTTTTCGTCAGCGCATGGATCAGAACCGGGCCGGTCGCGCGGGCCTTGAGCGTGCGCAGAAGCGGCAGGAGCTGGTCGAGGTCGTGGCCGTCGACCGGGCCGACATAGGAGAAGCCCAGCTCTTCGAACAGCGTCCCGCCCATGGCGATGCCCTTGAGCATTTCCTTCGCCCGGCGCGCGCCTTCCTGGAACGGAACGGGCAGCAGGCCGACCGCGCCCTTGGCGGCGGATTTCAGGTCCTGCAGCGGAGCTTCGGAGTAAAGCCGGGTGAGGTAGGACGACAGCGCACCGACGGGCGGGGCGATCGACATCTCGTTATCGTTGAGCACGACGAACATGCGTTTGCCCAAGTGGCCCGCGTGGTTCATCGCTTCGAACGCCATGCCGCCCGACATCGCGCCGTCACCGATCACGGCAATCGCGTCGCCGGTCTCGGCGCCCAGCTCGCGGCCCATGGTGAAGCCGGTCGCGGCCGAGATCGAGGTGGAGCTATGGCCCGCGCCGAACGGATCGTAGGGCGACTCGGAACGCTTTGTGAAACCCGACAGCCCGCCCTTGGTGCGCAGCGTGCGGATGCGGTCGCGGCGCCCGGTCAGGATCTTGTGCGGGTAGCACTGGTGGCCGACATCCCAGACGATCTTGTCGCGCGGCGCATCGAACACGGCATGCAGCGCGACCGTCAGCTCGACCACGCCCAGACCCGCGCCCAGATGCCCGCCGGTCTGCGACACGGCCGAGATCGTCTCGGCGCGCAACTCGGTGGCGAGCGTTTTCAGCTCGGGATCGGAAAGGCCTTTCAGATCGGACGGCAGTCGCACCTTGTCGAGGAGCGGCGTGGCCGTTTGGTCGTTCGGGTTATCGCTCATTGGCTGCCCCCTAGGCGCGCTACATCTCGCGGGAGATAACGAAACGCGCAGCGGCCCGCAAGTTTTCCGCTTCCTCGCCGTAAGGCGAAAGCGCGTCGATGGCTTGCTCGATCAGCTCGCCTTCCCGGAGCCGCGCGCCGGCGAGGCCGAGCAGCGAGACGAAGGTGGCTTTTCCGGCCTCGGCATCCTTGCCGACCCGTTTCCCGGCGGCCTTTTCGCAACCCGTCACATCTAGGATGTCATCGTGAATTTGAAAGGCCAGACCGACCGCATCGGCGAAATCGCTCAGGGGGCCCTCGTCCTCGCCCGCGAGGATCGCGCCGGTGCGCGAGGCGAACGAGATCAGCGCCCCGGTCTTGCCCGCCTGCAGCGCGGTGATCTGGCTCAGCGAGAGCGGATCGGTGGCACTTTCCGCCGCGATGTCGAGCGCCTGACCGTGGCCCATGCCAGCCGCGCCGGAGGCTTTCGCAAGCGCGAGGCTGAGCGCGATGCGCCGCTCTGCCGGGCCGAGGACGGGATCGGCGCAAAGCTCGAACGCAAGCGTCTGCAGCACGTCGCCGGTCAGCACGGCGGTCGCTTCGTCCCATTTCACGTGCACTGTCGGCTGGCCGCGGCGCAGATCGTCGTCATCCATGCAGGGCAGGTCGTCGTGCACGAGGCTATAGGCGTGCAGCGCCTCGACCGCGGCGGCGGCGGGCATCACCTGCGCCTCCGGGATGCCGAAGATCGCGGCGCTTTCGATCGCGAGGAAGGCGCGCAGGCGTTTGCCGCCCTGCAGCGCGTAATGCATCGGGGCGCGCAGCGGCCCCTCGGGCTGGCGCGCCACGGCGGCATCGAGCGCGACCTGAACGGTCGTCTGCACCTCTTTCAAGCGGGGGGCGAACATTTACAGACCTTCGGCGGGGGTCGTGCCTTTCGGAGCGCCGTCGGCATTGAGCGTGATTTTCTCCACGCGCGCCTCGGCCTCTTTCAGAAGCTTGGCGCAATGCTCTTTGAGCTTGGCACCGCGCTCGTAGAGTTTGATCGACTCGTCCAGGGGCACGTCGCCATGTTCCAGTTTGCCCACGACTTCCTCGAGAGCCTTCATCGCCTCTTCGAAGCTCAACGCGTCAATATCGCTCATCAATCTGCATTCCCGGTGATATGTCGTCCAATAAGGCTCTGACGCCCGGGTTCCTGCAAACCATATCCGGCTCGCGGAGTCGAGATCACCCCGCGAGACCAGTGCTATCGTGAACGTCTTATCGCCTATTTCTGAAGCGACTCGAGATAGGTCGCGAGTGAAAGGACGCGCCCGCGGGTGGCCAGAACGTCGGTGTAATATGGCGCACCATGCCCGCCCTGTTCCATGAACACATCGCCGAAGACCGGCATCGGCCCGCCATGCGCCCGCACGCCCGTACGTCCGTCGATGATGTGGATCGCCTTGAGCATCGGGAACTCGCCGTCATTGGCGGCGGCAAGGCCGGTCAGATCGGCGGGTTTCACGTTCAGATATTCGGCCATCGGCCCGGTGCCCGTGCCATCGTCGCCATGACAACTGGCGCAATACTGGCCGTAGAGAGCTTTGCCGACATCGCCGTCCTGAGCGATGGCCGGGGTCGCGGCGAGACAGGCCGCAGCGATGATATAAGTGAAGCGCATGGTGTCCTCCCAAACAAGTTGACGCTTGGGAAGGTTGAGCGCGAAATAGGACCGAGTCGATGATCGACGTCAATGACGAAGGGCGCTCCTTTTTGCTAAGGAACGCCCCACGAAAAGGGCCATCTCTGTTCGAGATGGCCCTCCGAGATCTACGGAGATGGTCCGGTTAGGGTCCGAAGGAACCAGCCGTCCCAGTCAGGGTTTTTTGCCCTAGGGTTTGCCCTCAGGCCACGGCCCCCCTCACTGTCCCGACACCTCTCTCCACTATCACTCTAGACACTGGACCACCTCCTTTCATGCGTTGCCGTTATCCACAGCGTGCCACAGATTTTGTGTGTGGCAAGAAAAATTACGCAATCCTTGGAGAAAGTTTCGTAACAAGTGCCTTGAAAGGCAGCAGCGCGATCAAAGTCAGGGCAAGTTTGACAAGCCAGTCTGCGGTGGCCAGCGACACCCAGAGCGGCACCGTCGGTCCGACGCCCAACAGGGGCAGGGACTCATTGGCCCAGGCCACGTCATTCGACGGCTCGAGGAAGGTCAGCGCGGCCGAGAAGGCGATCGAGAAGAAGATCAGCGTATCGAGCGATGCACCGATCAGGGTCGAGACCGCAGGCGCGCGCCACCAGACGCCATTGCGCAGCTTGTCGAAGACGAAGATGTCGGTCATCTGCGCCACGAGGAAGGCCGCGCCGGAGCCGAGCGCGATGCGCAGCGTGACGGCCGGATAGGTGTAGCCGTCGCCCTGCAGCATGATCTGGCTGCCGATGAGCGAGCAGATCACGCCCACGACGAAACCGGCGGCGACCACGCGGCGCGCGGCACCCGGGCCGTAGACGCGGTTCATCACGTCATTGACGAGGAAGGCGAAGGGGTAGGTGAAGGCGCCCCAGGTCAGCCAGTCGCCGACGAGGAACTGCACCAGGATGTTCGAGGCCACGACGATGATGGCCATGGCAATGATGCCAGGAATATAGCGGGTCATGATGTTCAACCGTTTTTACATGGTAGCGGAGACATGGCCCGGAACCCTCCGGGCAAGGGCGCGCGATACGCGCTCGAACGCGTTGCGTCAATCCTTTTTGGCGGTGCGGCGTGTGCCGGGCAGGACGTATTCGACGATTTCGGTGCGCTGCAGAAACCGGAAATTGTCGTCGGAAATCATCGTCAGGCGGATCGCGCCGCTGTCGTCGCGCCAGACCGCGAGGCCTTCGAGATTGTCGTGACGCCCGGCGCCGGTTTCCAGAAGAACCTCGCCGCCCGAGATCGAGTCGCCGTTGATGTCGAAGACCTGAACGCGCGAGCGGAAGCCCAGAAGCCCCCAGAAGTCGCGCTCCAGCAGGTAGAAGCGGCCATCGGGGCCGAAATCCGCGCCGACCGGCAGCCAGTTATCGGAGCGCGGGATGGCGAAGGGCTGATCCCATTTGCCGTCGCGATAGCGCCAGACCGGGTAGGGCCTGTCTTTCGCACCCGAGCGTTCGGGCATCGTGTAGAGCGTGCCCTGATCGTCGATCGCCAGCGTCTCGAGCGAGGAATTGTTCTGCATCTTCGAGAAAGCATCCGGACGCGGCAGCAATTCGGCCGGACCGCCGTCGGTCGGGAAATGCGACACCCGCGCCAGACCCTCGAAGGAGATATAGACCGAGCCGTCCGGCGCCAGCGCCAGCCCCTCGCTGTCGCCTTGATGCCGGTTCAGCACGCGCCCCTTGGAACTGTGCAGCCAGTTCGGCCCGTCGGTGATCTCGACGTCGCTGATCCGACCCTGCGCGTCACGATCCAGCTGCCCGCGCCAGATCGTCGTGCGGTCCGACTGGGTGACGAAATCGCGCCCGTCCGGCCCCAGCTCAAGCCCTGAGAACCCGCCGAAGACGCTCACGCCCGGCATGGTCCAGTGAAAGCTTTGCAGGAATTGCGCGCGGGGATGCGGCCCGGCGGGCGCGAGCCCTCCGAGAATGGCCAGTCCCGCACCTGCAATCAGCGCGAGGTAAGAACGGCGCGGCATTGGGAGGGGAGGTCCGACATCACATAGGTTTTCGCGTTTTTCTTCGGCGGCCCTTTCGGCTTGGGCTTGGCCGCGGTCTTCGGCGGGTTGAGATAATCGGTCACCCACCAGTTCAGCGTCTCGTCACAGCCATCGCCTCCCTTCGACAGCTGCGCCACAGTCGGCTTCTGCGTCTCGCAATAGCGCGCCCCGGGCGGGCATTTCAGGCGGACGTGGAAATGGGTGTTGTGACCATACATCGGACGGATCTTCTGTAGCCATGCGCGATCGTTGCGCGGCACCGTGTTGCACATCGCGATTTTCACGGCGGCGGCCACGAAGATGCGGTCGACGCGCGGATCGGCGGCGGCGTGGCGCATCAGCGCGAGATGCTGCGGCGTCCAGTTGGAATTGGTGTGGCGCTGGTCGCGGGTGCGCACCGAGATCGAGGAGATTTTCTCCCGCTGGGCGCGGCTGAGATGCAGGTTCGTCGCGGGCAGCATCCAGATATCGGCGTCGAGCCCGATCTGGTGGCTGGCATGGCCGCCGGTCATCGGACCGCCGCGCGGCTGGGAAATGTCGCCGATATAGAGACCGTTCCAGCCCGGCAGCGAGGCCGCGTAGCGCGACAGGTCCTGCAGGTAGGTCAGCATCGCGGGCTGGCCCCAGTTGCGATTGCGCGACAGCCGCATCGCCTGCCAGGTCGGCCCGGTCTCGGGCATGCGCTGGAGGCCCGCGGCGCAGCCGCGCGAGTAAAACCCGATGGCCGAAGGCGCCTGCGCCGAAGCGTTCGCCTTGGAGCCGAAAAGTTGGCGGGCGAGCGGTTCGGAAAATCCGGGTGTGGCGAAAAGGCTGAAAGAAAGAGCGGCGACGAGGAATTTCGCGATCATGATGAGGGGGGTCCTTCGGGCGCAGGGTCTCCGTGACTTCTCACGAATCCTAGCAGGACCAGGCCCAAAAGCAAAAGAACGATGATCGGCGTGATGCCCGTCGACTGATTTCCGCTTATCTGCGTCGTGATCCCGATCGCGAGCGGGGCGATGAAGGCCGTGGCCTTGCCCGAAAGCGCGTAGAGGCCAAAATGCTCGGTGATCTTTTCGGGGTCGGCCTGACGCACCATCATCGTGCGCGAGGCCGATTGCAGCGCGCCGCCGCAGGCCCCGATCATCCCGCCCAGCACCATGAAAGCGATGTCGGGCAGTTTGCTGTCGGGGGTGACGGCCATGCCGAAGACGCTTTCGCGCGAGATCATCACGATGCCGATCACCACAAGCGTCAGCACGACCAGCGAGGTGATGATCACCGTGCGCGGCCCCCAGCGGTCATCGGCCTTGCCGCCGAGCCATGCGAAGGTCGCCCCGGTGATCGTGCCGAGGATGCCGAACAGACCGATCAGCGTGATCGACCAGTTCAACACGCCCGCCGCATAGAGCCCGCCGAAAGTGTAGATGCCGTTGAGCGCGTCGCGGTAGAACATCGAGCTGAGCAGGAACGAGGTCAGCGAGCGCCGGCGCGGCAGCGCCTTCAGCGTCGCGCGCAGTTCGGGCCAAGCGCCGCGCAGCGCCGTGCCGATGGGCAGCGCGTCGGGTTTGCGCGGCTCGCGCACCCAGAGGAAGAAGGGGATCATGAAGACCGCATACCAGATCGCGGTGAGCGGCCCGACCGCGCGGGTATCCTCGCGCGTGGCGACGTCGAGGCCGAAGAGCGGGTCGATCCCCAGCATCGTCTTGCCGGTCGTCGGGCTCGCCTGCAGCAGCAGAAGCATGATGAACAGCGTGATCATCCCGCCGATATAGCCGAATGCCCAGCCAGAGCCGGAGATGCGCCCGATCTCTTCGCGAGGACCGAGGTCAGGCAGGATCGCATTGGTGAAGGTGGTCGCGAATTCCATGCCGATCATGCCGATGGCGAAGCTGATCATGATCGCCATCAGCTTGAAATCGCCCGGCACCGCATACCACAGGCCCCAGGCGCCCAGCACATACATCACCGAGAAGACCCAGATGAACGGCATTCGCCGTCCCGAGCGGTCCGCGACCGCGCCGAGGAAGGGCGAGCCGAGCGCGATCAGGATCCCGGCGATGCCGACGCCGTAGCCCCAGACGGTCTGCGCCGCCGTGCCCGAGCCCATCAGGTCTTTCACGAAGGGGGCGAAGATGAAGGTGACCAGCAGCGTGTTATAGGGTTGGCTCGCCCAGTCGAAGAACCACCAGCCCCAGATGCGTTTCTTCGCCGTGATCATGTCGCCCTCTCCCCGCCGCGCTAGTAATTGCGGCGATCAAGCCCGAAAAGCGACGGTCTGGCAAGGGTTTCGACGGTTTAGACATGCCGCGCTGGCGGCAGTGTTACATCTGCGGCGGCCACGGGCGCATGTGGTCAGCCTCGGCCCACGCGGTCACAAATTCGGGAAGTGGCGGCGAGGTCGCATCCTGCCCCATCTCGGCCAGAACCTGCGCGGGCGGGATCATGCCTTTCTTGGAGGTCACGGCGCCGCGGATCAGCACATGCGATGTGCAGTCTCCGTCCTTCGTGAACATCGCATGTTCGAGCCAGATCCAGCGATCGTCCCAGCCGAGGCAACGCGAGCGCATCTCGATTTTCTGGAACGCCTGCACCCGGCGGCGATAGCGCGTGGTGTTCCCGGCGACCACGATGCCCCATTTGTTGCGCTTGAGCGCATCCCAGAGCCCGGTGCGGATCGCGAGCGGAATCCGCCCCAGATCAAAGAGCGTCAGCGTGCGCCCGTTGTTGAGCTCCATCCACAGGTCGATGTCCCACGGCCAGCAGATATGCTGGCTGACATGGGTGCCCGTGATCGGCAACGCCGGGGCGTTGCGGAACTTCACGATCTCTTTGGCCATGCGGATAACGGGATACATGCGCCCAGAGGTGCTGCGCCGCAGCGGGGCGGTCAAGAGAGACGTTACGGAAAATGCGCGCCAGCCTGCGGTTGCAATGGGGCTGCGCCTCGCTTACCTGTCTTTGCGATCCAAAGCGGAGGTTTCGATGGTCACGCTCTTTCAGGCCCTGGTGCTGATCCTGAACGTCATCTGGTTCGTCATGATCGCCCATATCATCATGAGCTGGCTGATCAATTTTCAGGTGCTGAACCTGCGCCAACCCTTGGTGGCGCAAATCTGGTTCGGTCTGAATAACCTGCTGGAGCCGATCTACGGGCGCATCCGGCGCTTCCTGCCCGACACGGGCGGGCTCGATCTGGCGCCGCTGGTGGCCTTCATCATCCTGATCATCATCCGTCAGGCGCTGTTCAACAACGCGGCCTTCTTCTACGGCAACAGCTTCTGATGCCAGCGGCTGCGGCAGCCGAAGCCCCCGCAGAGCTACTGGCGCGGGTCTGGGGGTTCGACGCCTTCCGGCCCGGTCAGGAAGAGATCGTGCGAGCGGTGATCGAGGGCCGGAACGTGCTCGCGATCATGCCGACGGGTGGCGGTAAATCGCTGTGTTATCAATTGCCTGCGCTGGCGCGCGAGGGCGTGACGGTGGTGATCTCGCCGCTGATCGCGCTGATGCGCGATCAGGTCCGCGCGCTACGGCAGGCGGGCGTCGAGGCGGGCGCGCTGACCTCGGGCAATACCGAGGAGGAGACCGAGGAGGTCTTCACCGCGATCGATGAGGGGCGGCTGAAGCTTCTCTACATGGCGCCCGAACGTCTGGCCTCGGGCGGGGCGCAGCATCTGCTCAAACGCGCGGGCGTCAGCCTGATCGCGGTGGACGAGGCGCATTGCGTCAGCCAATGGGGCCATGATTTCCGGCCCGATTACCTGCGCATCGGCGAGCTGCGCCGCAGCCTCGGCGTGCCGCTCGCGGCTTTCACCGCGACTGCGGATGAGGAAACCCGGACCGAAATCGTCACGCGCCTGTTCGACGGGCAGGCGCCGGAAAGCTTCCTGCGTGGCTTCGACCGTCCGAATATTCATCTGGCGTTTTCGCCCAAGGATCAGCCGCGCCAACAGATTCTGCGCTTCGCCGCCGCGCGTAAAGGGCAGTCGGGCATCGTCTATTGCGGCACGCGGGCGAAAACCGAGAGTTTGGCCAAAGCGCTGTCCGAGGCCGGGCATCTGGCCTGTCACTATCACGGCGGGATGGAGGCCGATGACCGCCGCGCCGTGGAGACCCGCTTTCAGCGCGAAGACGGGCTGATCGTGGTGGCGACGGTCGCCTTCGGGATGGGCGTCGACAAGCCCGATATCCGCTGGGTCGCCCATGCCGATCTGCCCAAAAGCATCGAGGCTTACTATCAGGAGATCGGTCGCGCGGGACGCGATGGCGCCGCCGCCGAGACGCTGACGCTTTACGGACCCGACGACATCAAGCTGCGCCGGTCCCAGATCGACGAGGGGCTGGCCCCGCCCGAGCGCAAGGAGGCCGATCACGGACGTCTGAACGCGCTGCTGGGTCTGGCCGAGGCAACCGAATGCCGCCGGGTGAAGCTGCTGCGCTATTTCGGCGAAGAGGCCGCGCCCTGCGGGCATTGCGACCTGTGCGATACGCCGCCCGAGCTGTTCGACGGGACAGAGGCCGTGCGCAAGGCTCTGTCCGCCGCGCTGCGCTCGGAAGAGCGGTTCGGCGCGGGGCATCTGATCGAGATCCTGCTGGGCTCGCAGACCGACAAGATCAAGCAATGGGGCCATGACAAGCTGCCGACCTACGGGGTCGGGCGCGATCTGAGCCGCCCGCAATGGCAGGCGGTGTTCCGGCAGATGATGGGGCATGACCTGATCCGGCCCGACGCGTCGCGGCACGGCGCGCTGGTGATGACCCAGACCGCGCATCCGATCCTGCGCGGCGAGCAGTCGATCACCCTGCGTCGCGATCTGGTGGCGAAGGCGAAGACCAAGCATGTGGTCAAGACGCTGGTGAGCGACGACGACGCGCCGCTTCTCTCGGCGCTGAAGGCGAAGCGGCGTGCGCTGGCCGAGGCGCAGGGCGTGCCCGCCTATGTCGTCTTCACCGACCGCACCCTGATCGAGATGGCCGAGAAACGTCCCGGAACGCTCGACGAGATGGCCGGGATCAGCGGTGTCGGTGCGAAGAAGCTGGAAAGCTACGGCACGGAGTTTCTGGAGGTGATCGCGGGCGCGGTGGAAGAGATGCACCCGCTGCGCCGCAAGCTGGCAGGCTCGACCGAGGGGGAGATCTACGACCGTCTGGCCGATGCGCAACGAAATCTCGAACGCGGCGCGGATGGCTATGATCGCCCGCTCTCCTGTTCGGCCTCGACGATCCGCAAGATCGCCGAGACGAAGCCACGCTCGCGCGATGACCTCGCCCGGATTTCGAACCTGCCCGAGGCGAAGCTCGACCGCTTTGCCGAGGCGTTCCTCGCGGTGCTGGCCGACTACCGCTAAGCGGGCTGGTCGATCGCGGGTGGGCGCGCATCTGCGGGGCGGTCCGACAGGATGCGTTCGGTAATCTCACGCTTTTTCAGAGGCTTGGTCAGGTAGTGGTCGATCCCGGCGGCGAGGATGCCCTCGCTGTCGCCCTCCATCGCATGGGCGGTGAGCGCGCAGATCGGCACATGCGCGGAGCCTTCCGCGGCCCGGATTTCGCGCGCTGCCTCGCGCCCGTCCATGCCGGGCATCGAGATGTCCATGAAGATCAGATCGGGCTGGAAACTACGCCACAGCGCGACCGCCTCGTGGCCGTTATTGGCGAAGCGCAGATCGATATCGAGATCCTTCACCATCTTGGAAAAGACCAGCTGATTGGTGCGGTTATCCTCGGCGGCGAGGACGCGCATCGCGCGCCGCTCGGTCAGGTCTGGTGGCGGGCCGGGCGGCGGCGGATCAGGCGTGGCATCGGCCGCCCGCGACAGGTCCTGCAATGCGCGGAACAATTCCGAGCGCAGCACCGGTTTTTGCAGACAGCCGGTGATACCGTCGCCCATCGCGGCCTTCGCCGCCTCCGGGTCGGAACTGAGAAGCAGGATCGGCACGTCACCGCCATCCGCCCGCAGCCTCTGCGCGAGCGCCACCCCGTCGAGTGCGGGCATTTGGTGATCGGTCAGGATCACGTCGAAGGCGCTGCCATCCTCGATCACCTGCAACGCCTCCTCGCCGGAGCGGCAAAGCGTCACCTCCAGCCCGTAGGTCTGCAATTGCCGTTCCAGAATGACGCGATTGACCAGAAGATCGTCGACCACCAGCGCCGCGCGCAGCGTGATTGGCGGGGAGGGGGCGTCGATCGGTTCGACTGGTTCGGCGCGGGGCAGCACCAGTTTGAGGCCGAAACACGAGCCTTCGCCGGGCGCGCTGTCCACCCAGACCTCGCCGCCCATCAGCTCCACCAGTTGGCGGGTGATCGCGAGGCCAAGCCCGGTGCCTTCGAATTTGCGATTACTCTCGGCCTCGACCTGATTGAACTCGCCGAAGACGTGATCGAGCAGTTCGGGCGCGATGCCGATGCCGGTGTCTTCGACCGTGATATGCAGCTCGTAATGACCGGCCTCGCGTTCGACCCCCACGACGCGGGCAAGGACGTGACCGGCATCGGTGAACTTCACCGCATTGCCCAGAAGGTTGGTCAGAATCTGCCGCATCCGCCCGGGATCGGCCTCGAACCGGGTGGGCAGAAACAGGTCGTAATCCACCAGCAGCTTCACCTCGCGGTCCTTGGCGGAGGGCTGCAACAGCACCATGACCTCGTGCAGGCAGCGTTCGAGATCGAAGGGTTCGGGGTAAAGCCGCATCCGCTCCGCCTCGATCTTCGAGTAATCCAGCACGTCGTTGATGATGGTCAGAAGCGCCTCGCCCGAAGACCGGATGGTCTCGGCGAACAGGCGCTGTTCCTCGGTCAGATCGGTCTCGGCCAGCAGGTCGGCCATGCCCACGACGCCGTTCATCGGGGTGCGGATCTCGTGGCTCATATTGGCGAGGAAGGCGGATTTCGCGCGGTTCGCCGCCTCCGCCCGGTCGCGGGCCTCTCGCAGTTCGACCTCGCGCGCGACGGCGCTGGTGATATCCTGCGCGAAGGTGACCAGATCGCCCTGCGCGCCCCATGTGTCGTTGAGCCGGAACCAGCGGCCATCCTGCGTGCGTAGCTCCATTGGGGGGATTTCGGTGCGGCGGATGCGTTCGCACATCTTGAAATGCCAATCGAGCGGATCGCGCCCCTGCAGGTCGAAGAAGCCGCTTTCTGCCGCGATGCGCGTCACCTCGTCATAGGAAACGCCGAGGCCGATCGCGATTTCCCCTTCGAAAAAGCCCAGAAACAGTTGGTTGGCGGCGACGAGGCGCAGGTCGCTGTCGAAGACCGCGAAGCCGTCCGAGATCGAATTGACCGCATGCCAGAGCCGCGCCTGCGCGATCTGGGCGAGCGAATTGGCCCGTTCGAGATCGTTGCGCACGCGGCTGTTTTCGCCCAGCAAGGTTTCGCGTTCGCTCAGCGCACGGGCGAGGCCCTCGCGCTGCTCCACCACCTGATCGGAGAGCATGCGCGCGTGCTGGGCCAGCTTCTGGTTGGCGGCGAACAGCTCCTGGCGCTTCTGCTCCAACAGCTTTTCCGCCGCGAGTCGCCCGCGGCGTTCCTGTGCCAGTTTCTCTGCGATCGCCTTGTGCATGGACGCGGCAATGCCCCCCGTATGGTCCGGGAGGCAGAGTTGCAGTGCTGCGTGAAAGGCGGGTTAACCGCGATGAGGGGCGGGCGGGAAAATCCTTAAATTGCTATGGATTGCCCGCCCGCTTGACCTTCAAAGGTCGAGTCTCAGAGACGCTCGATCGACAGCGCGATGCCTTGGCCGCCACCGATGCACATGGTGACGAGGCCGTGCTTGCCGCCGGTGCGCTCCAGCGCGTGCAGCGCCTTCACGATCAGGATCGCGCCGGTGGCGCCGACCGGGTGGCCGAGCGCGATCGCGCCGCCATCGGGGTTCACCTTCGACGCATCCAGACCCAGCTCGCGCGAGACGGCCAGCGCCTGCGAGGCGAAGGCTTCGTTGCTCTCGATCCAGTCGAAATCGGAGGCCTGCATGCCGGTCTTTTCCAGCAGCGCGCGCACGGCGGGGATCGGGCCGAGGCCCATCACTTCGGGGCGCACGCCCGCGATGGCGTAGCCGGTGATCTTGGCGCGCGGGGTCAGGCCTGCTTCTTTCGCGGCCTCTTCGCGGGCCAGAACCAGCGCCGCCGCACCGTCATTGATGCCCGAGGCGTTGCCCGCCGTGACCGAGCCGTCCTTCTGGAAGACCGGCTTGAGCGAGCCAAGCTTCTCGAGGCTCGTCTGTTTCGGGTGCTCGTCGGTGTCGAAGACGGTCGTGCCCTTGCGCGTGGTGATCTCGACGGGGGCGATCTCTTCCTTGAAGTGCCCCTCGGAGATGGCCTTGGCCGCGCGCTCCTGGCTTTCCATCGCGAAGGCGTCCTGCTCTTCGCGCGAGATCGAACACTCGGCGGCCACGTTCTCGGCGGTCACGCCCATATGGCCGGTGCCGAAGGGGCACGACAGCGCGCCGGTCATCATGTCGAGCATCTTCGCGTCGCCCATCTTCTGACCGAAGCGGGCAGCGGGCAGGATATAGGGCGATTTGCTCATCACCTCGGCGCCGCCGGCCAGCGCGAAATCGGCATCGCCCATCATCAGCATCTGCGCTGCCGAGATGACCGCCTGCACGCCGGAGCCGCAAAGACGGTTCACGTTCATCGCGGGCGTGCCGACCGGGACGCCTGCATTCACCGCCGCCACGCGGCTGAGATACATGTCGCGCGGTTCGGTGTTGATGATATGGCCGAAGACCACCTGACCGATCTTGTCCGCCGACACGCCCGCCCGCGAGATCGCCTCTTTCGAGACATGGGTGGCGAGGTCGATCGGCGCGAAGCCGGACAGCGTGCCGCCGAACGTGCCGATAGGCGTGCGGGTGCCGGAGAGAATGACGATACCGGTCATGGGTAGCCTCCAATGTTTGGGTCGGCGAGAGGGTAGCGAATGGGCTGACCCCGCGCCAGCAGGGCCAAGCGGTTATGACGAGACGTCATTTGGCCGGGCGGTGGGTTGAAACTCTCGGCCAAGGGGACACATTCTAGAAAACGAATATGACTAGGAGGCCGACATGACTGCCAACCCGATCGTCAAAGGGTTCTGGGATAAACCCACCGGAAGCTGGCAATACGTCTTTCACGACCCCGATACGATGAAGGGGGCCGTGGTCGATCCGGTCTGGGATTACGACCATCAGGCGGGCGCCACGACGCTGGGCAACGCCGAGAAAATTCTTGATTACGTCAAGGCCGAGGGGATCGACGTGGAGTGGGTGCTCGATACGCATCCCCATGCCGACCACTTTTCCTCCGCCGTGTGGCTGGCTGAGAAACTGGGCGCCAAGCGCGGCATCGGCGAGCGCGTGCGCAAGGTGCAAAGCCTCTGGGCCGAGATCTACAACACGCCCGAGCTGCCGCAGGACGGGCGGCAATGGGATCACCTGTTCGCCGAGGGCGAGACGTTCAGGATCGGTAATCTCGACGTGAAGGTGATGCTGTCGACCGGGCATACGCTGGCCTCGATCACCTATGTCGTGGGCGATGCGGCCTTCGTGCATGATACGCTGATGCAGCCCGAAAGCGGTACGAGCCGGGCGGATTTCCCAGGCGGATCTGCGGCCGAGCTGTGGGATTCGATCCGGGCGATCCTCGATCTGCCCGCCGAGACGCGGCTGTTCATCGGGCACGACTATCCGGGCGAGGGCAAGGAGCCGCAGACCGGCGCGACCGTCGCCGATCACCGCAAGCACAACAAGCACGTCAAGGACGGCATCACCCGCGAGGAGTACATCAAGACCCGCGAAGCGCGTGATGCGACCCTGCCGCTGCCCAAGCTGATGCTGGCCGCGTTGCAGGTGAATATCCGCGGCGGGCGCAAGCCCGAGGCCGAGGCGGACGGGCGGTCTTACCTGAAAATCCCGCTCGACTATTTCGAGCCGCGGTAACGCTCAGCCGCGCGGCAGTTCGGCCCGGCCCTCGGGCGTCAGAAGCCACGCGTCGCGGCCTTCTATGACTGCGGTCGAGAGCGGGTGGCCATAGCCCGCACCGGAATCGAGATTGAGGCGGTTACCGTAATGGGTGGCCGCCTTGATATTTGTATGGCCGTGCACGATCAGCGCCCCGTGGTCGCGGCTGTCGGTCAGGAAGGGTTTGCGAATCCACAGGAGGTCATCCTCCACCTGATCCTCCATCGCCACGCCGGGCCGGATACCCGCATGGACGAAGATCGCCTCGCCGCGCGGGAAATAGGCGGGCTGTCCCGCGAGCCAGTCGCGATGGGCCTGCGGGATCGCGGATAGTTCCTTCGCGACCTCGTCGAGCGGGCGGGAGAAAGCGTTCTCGATGCCGTAGCTTTCCAGCGTCGCCTCGCCGCCCACGCGTGGATTGAGATAGGAGACCTCCGCGCTCAGGATCGGGTCTTCGGTATAGGGATCGTCGAGAAAGCCGAGGAACATCCGGTCGTGATTGCCACGCAGCACGATCCAGTTCTCGCCGCTTTGCTGGCCTTTCATCAGGTAATCGATCACCCCGGCAGAGTCCGGTCCGCGATCGACCAGATCGCCGACATGCACGATCGGGGCCTCGGTCTCGCCGCATGCCGCGCGATCCGCTGCGATCAGCTCATGCGCGCGCTTGAGCTTGTCGAGATGTCCGTGAATGTCGCCGATCGCATAGGTGCGCATGCCTGTCCCTTCCAATGAAAAGGCCCCCCGCGCGCGGCGGAGGGCCCGGATTCAACCGTTCAGCTAGATCAGCCGAGAACGAATTCCAGCGGTTTGACCTGCTTGAAGCCACCCGAGGTTTTCAGCGCGTCGACCACGTCCTGACCGACGGCCTCGTCGACATAGGCGATGGCGATCGCCTCGCCGCCCTGCTTCGAACGACCCAAGGTGAAGTTCGCGAGGTTCACGCCCTTCTGGCCGAGGATCGTGCCGAGTTTGCCGATGATGCCGGGCACGTCGTCGTTGGTGGTGTAGAGCATGTGCTCGCCCACTTCGGCGTCTATGTTGATGCCTTTGATCTGGATGAAGCGCGGCTTGCCATCCGAGAACACGGTGCCCGCGATCGAGCGTTCCTTGCTCTCCGAGACGACGGTGACCTTGATGTAGCCTTCGAAGATACCGGTCTGGTCCTGCGAGGTGGTCGAGATCTGGATGCCGCGCTCTTTTGCGATGACCGGGGCGGAGACCATGTTCACGTCCGGCTGGCTGGCTTTCAGGATGCCCGAAACCACGGCGGCGTCGAGCGCCTTGAGGTTCATCTCGGACGCCACACCGTCGAAGGTGATGTTGATCGCCTTGATCGCATCTTCGGTCATCTGACCGATGAAGCCGCCGAGGTGCTGCGCGAGACGGACCCACGGGCCCATGACTTTCGCCTCTTCGGCGGTCATCGAGGGCATGTTGAGCGCGTTCTCGACAGCGCCGTCCAGCAGGTAGTTCGACATCTGCTCTGCGACTTGCAGGGCGACGTTTTCCTGCGCTTCGGTGGTCGAGGCGCCGAGGTGCGGCGTGCAGACCACGTTCGGCAGGCCGAACAGGACGTTATCGGTCGCCGGTTCCTCGGCGAAGACGTCGAAGGCCGCGCCCGCGACATGGCCGGACTTGATGAGATCGGCCAGCGCCTGCTCGTCGACCAGACCGCCACGCGCACAGTTGATGATGCGCACACCGGGCTTGGTTTTCTGCAGGTTCTCCTTCGAGAGGATGTTGCGGGTCGAATCCGTCAGCGGCACGTGCAGCGTGATGAAATCGGCGCGACGCAGCAGCTCGTCCAGCTCGACCTTCTCGACGCCCATGTTGGCCGCCTTCTCTTCGCTCAGGAAGGGGTCATAGGCCACGACCTTCATCTTCAGGCCACGCGCACGGTCGCAGACGATACCACCGATATTGCCCGCACCGATCACGCCGAGCGTCTTGGCGGTCAGTTCGACCCCCATGAATTTCGACTTTTCCCATTTGCCGGCCTGCGTCGAGGCATCGGCTTCGGGGATCTGGCGCGCAACGGCGAACATCATCGCGATGGCGTGCTCGGCGGTGGTGATCATGTTGCCGAAGGGCGTGTTCATCACGATCACGCCTTTCTTGCTCGAGGCTTCCTTGTCGACATTGTCGGTGCCGATACCGGCGCGGCCGACGACTTTCAGGTTGGTCGCGCTTTCGAGCAGTTTCGCCGTGACCTTGGTGGCCGAGCGGATGGCGAGACCGTCATACTTGCCGATCACCTCAGCGAGCTTTTCCTTGTCCTTGCCGAGCGAGGGTTCGAAATCGACCTCGATGCCACGGTCGCGGAAGATCTGGACGGCGGTTTCCGAGAGCTTGTCGGAGACGAGAACCTTGGGGGCCATTTTCTGGGCTCCTTGAATTTTCAGAATATTGGGAAAGGACGGGCCCGGAGGCCCGCCAATCTGTCACGGATCACGCTTGCGCGGCGATCTCGGCCTCGAAGGCGTATTCGACCCAAGGCATCAGCGCCTCGACATCCGCCGTCTCGACGGTGGAGCCGCACCAGATGCGCAGACCGGCCGGGGCGTCGCGATAGGCGCCGAGATCGAGGCCCACGCCTTCGGCTTCGAGCCGCTTCGCGACGGATTTGGCGAAGGCCGCGCCGTCCTTGATGCGATCGTCGGTGAACTTCACGCAAACGGAGGTGGTCGACGCGGTCGCCGGATCATTGGCGAGGTTCGCGATCCACGGCTTTTCAGCGCAGAAATCCCACACGACTTTCGCGTTGGCATCGGCGCGGTCGATCAGGCCTTTCAGCCCACCCACCGATTTCGCCCAAGTGAGCGACACGAGGTAATCTTCGACGCAGAGCATCGAGGGGGTGTTGATCGTCTCACCCTTGAAGATGCCCTCATTCAGCTTGCCGCCCTTGGTCATGCGGAAGATCTTCGGCAGCGGCCAGGCGGGGGTGTAGTTTTCCAGACGCTCGACCGCGCGGGGCGACAGGATCAGCACGCCGTGACCGCCTTCACCGCCCAGCACTTTCTGCCAGGAGAAGGTGGTGACATCGAGCTTGTCCCAGGGCAGGTCCATCGCGAAAGCGGCCGAGGTGGCGTCGCAGATGGTCAGGCCTTCGCGGTCCGCCGGGATCGCATCGCCATTGGGAACGCGCACGCCCGAGGTGGTGCCGTTCCACGTGAAAACCACGTCGGTGTTGAAGTCGATGGTGGAGAAGTCGACGATATCGCCATAGTCGGCGGTCTTCGTCTCGGCCTCGATCTTGAGCTGCTTGACCACGTCGGTCACCCAGCCCGCGCCGAAGCTTTCCCAAGCGACCATCGTCGCCTTGCGCTCGCCCAACAGCGACCACATCGCCATTTCGACGGCGCCGGTGTCGGAGGCGGGCACGATGCCGATGCGGTAATCGGCAGGCACGCCCAGAATTTCGCGGGTGGTGTCGATCGCCTCTTTCAGCTTCGCCTTGCCGATAGCGGCACGGTGCGAACGGCCCAGGGGCGCGTCATTGAGCATGTCGAGGGAGAAACCGGGAATCTTCGTGCAGGGGCCCGAAGAAAAACGCGGGTTAGCCGGCCGCGTAGCCGGAGCTTGAATAGCCATTGCTGGTATCCTTCCAGATATATGCCCTTCGTTGGGGAAGGGTGTCCCGCCGCCGCAGATACGCTTGCGCCCGCTCTGGCGCAAGGAGAATTTTTGGTCTAATGCGCCGCATCAGGTCACGGATACGACATTTGAACCGACATTCCCCAAGGAGCGCGCATGTTTACCGCCACGCTGATCGCTGACCCGACAGAGGCCAATCTGGATCAAGGCACGCTGGATGCGCTTTGCGGTGCATGGGGCGGCGGCGCGGCGCGTTGGCTCAACCCGAATGTCGCGGCCGAGTTCATGGTGGACCGCGTGCCGTCGAATCGCTGGGAGGCCTGGGAGGGCCTGCAGGGGCTGGGCGTCGATCTGGTCGTGCAGCCCACCGAGGGGCGACGCAAGCAGATGCTGCTGGCGGATATGGACTCGACGATGATCCAGCAGGAATGCATCGACGAGCTGGCCGATGTCGCGGGCGTCGGCGAGCGGGTGAAAGAGATCACCGCGCGGGCGATGAATGGCGAGCTGGACTTCGAAGGCGCGCTGACCGAGCGGGTGGGGCTGCTGAAGGGGCTGCCCGAGAGCGTGATTTCCGAGGTCATCGAAAAGCGCATCAGCTTCATGCCGGGCGGGCACGATCTGGTGGCGACGATGAAGGCCAACGGCGCTTACTGTGCGCTGGTCTCGGGCGGGTTCACGGCGTTCACTGGTTATGTGGCGGAGACGCTTGGGTTTGACGAGAACCGCGCGAACCTGCTGCTGGTCGAGGAAGGCAAGCTGACGGGCGTGCCCTCGCAGCCGATCCTTGGGCGTGAAGCCAAAGTTCAGGCTTTGCTGGAAATTTCGGAAAAGCTGAAGCTGGACCATGCGCAGGTTATGGCCGTGGGTGACGGGGCGAACGATCTGGGGATGCTGAAGCTCGCCGGTGCGGGCGTGGCGCTGCATGCCAAACCCTCGGTCGCGGCGGAATGCGACATCCGGATCAACTTCGGCGATCTGAGCGCTCTGCTCTACATTCAGGGCTACGCGGTGGAAGACTTCGCCTGACCGCCCTGCCAGACCTCAGTCAGGCGCCAGTCATCATCGAAATGCACCAGATCCCCGGCGAAGCCCGGCGCGATCCGGCCCACCGGCGCACCGATTGCCTCTGCCGGGATACGGCTGGCCATCGCGAGCGCCTGTTCCGGTGACACGCCGACCGTCTCGATCATGAAGCGCACGGCCTGCGGCAGCGACAGATCGGCCCCGGCAAGCGTGCCATCCTCCAGCCGCAGAGCCCCGTCGCGCCGCTGGATGCGGCGACCGGCGAGATCGAATTCCATCAGATCGGACCCGGCGCAGGCCATCGCGTCGGAGACGAGGAAGACCTCGCCCTGCCGTTTCGCCGCCAGCGCCAGCCGGATCGTCTCGGGATGCACATGGATGCCATCCGCGATCAGACCCGCGGAGACCGGTTGCGACAGCGCCGCGCCGACAAGGCCCGGCTCGCGCGAGCCCAGCTGGCTCATCGCGTTGAAGAGATGCGTGACCATCCGCGCGCCCGCCGCGATGGCCTCCTGAGCCTCCGAGAAGCTGCACTCCGAATGGCCGAGGCTGACGACGATCCCGGCCTCGGACAGCCGCGCGATCTGCTCGGGCGTCGCATTGGCAGGCGAGAGCGTCAGGAGCAGCGCGGGCAACCCGGTCTTCGCCTCGAGCAGCGTCTCGATGTCTTCCTCGTCCAGCGGGCGGATGCAGCCGGGCGGATGGCAGCCGGGGCGCTTGGGGTCGAGATGCGGGCCCTCCAGATGCAACCCGCCGAATCCCGGAACGCGCGTGACGGCGGCGATGCCCGCGGCCAGCACCGTCTGGGTCGCGGCGCGTGTATCGGTGATCAGCGTCGGCAGGATCGTGGTCGCGCCGAGAGCGGTATGCGCGGCGCAGATGGTGGAGATCGTCTCGAGCGTCGCGTGCCCGTCGAGCATCACGCCGCCCCCGCCATTCACCTGCAGATCGACGAGACCGGGCGCGAGCGTGCCGCCCGGAAACTCGACCACCTCGCCCTCAGGCATCTCCGCGATCGGGCAGAGCACCGAAATTCGACCCTGTTCCAGCACAATCGCATGGTTTTCATGGAAGGCTGTGCCGTCGAAAACACGCGCGCCCGTCAGGATCAGCTTGTCCAAAACGCATCCTCCATCGCCAATGCCAGGGCGCCGTCCAGCGCGTTGCCTTTCGCGGCCCGTTGCGGCCAGTCGTCGAGCGCAAGACCCTCTCCTAGCCCGCCGAGCCAGGTCACCGGAAGCGGTTCTTCGGGCTGCAACAGCGCGATCGCCGCGCGAATCTCGGCCTGCGCCGCATCGCGCACGGCGACGGCGGCGGGGTCGGTCGATTGAAGGATGCGCGGCGCAAACCGCGCCCAATCGGCAGGGGTCGCGTCGAGGCTGAAAGCGATCAGCCCGTTGCGCCCATCCATCTCTTCGAGCAGCTCGCGCAGGAGCGGCGTCACCGCGCAGAACCCGTCGAGCGCACGTCCGGCCCGCATCCCGAGCGCCCGACCTATCCACGCGCCCGAGCCCTCATCGCCCAGCCGCAAACCCCAGCCACCGATCGCGTGCTGCTGACCGTCCAGCTGCCGCGCGAAAAACGAACCAGTGCCGATGGCCGCGACGATCCCGTCCTCGGGCCCCAGTGCACCGCGCACCGAGGTCGTTACGTCCTGCACCACGCGGGCCGGAAACGGCAGCTCGGCGGCCAAGGCCTCTGCGGCCGGCGCATGGTTCGCCCCCGCCAGCCCGAGCACCGCGCGAATCTCGCGCGCGTCGATAGTGCCCATCGCGGTTTCGATGGCGGTGAAGATGTGATGACGCGCCTCGTCATAGTCCGAGGCGATGTTCGCAGGGCCGGAGTCGCCACGCCCGATGACACGGCCAGAACCGTCGGCAAAAACCGCCCGGCACCCGCTGCCTCCGCCATCGACCGCAATGAAATGCATCCCCGCCTCCGTTTTGTGCGTAACAGTGCCAAATAGCGGCCCCGAGAGAAAGCGCGTAACGAAATCCGCGCGCGAAACGACTTGGGGAAAGATCGCATCGCCTCTATCACTGGGGCGTGACCCACGGGAGAGCTATGCGCAAACCTCTGATATTCCTTGGCCTGACCGCTTTGGCGGTGATCGCGGCCTTTCTGGTGGCCGATCCCGACCCCGAGCGGCTGCGCGCGCTGCGCGACAGCCTCGCCGCGTGGCGCGAGGCGCATCCGCTGGCGCTGCCCATCGGGTTCTTCGTCACTTACGTCGTGGTGACGGCGCTGTCGCTGCCCTTCGCGGTCTGGCTGACGCTGCTGGGTGCGGCGCTTTTGGGGTTCTGGCAGGGGCTGGTGCTTATCTCGTTCGCGTCCTCCATCGGGGCGCTGCTGGCCTTTCTCGTCGCGCGCTACCTGATGCGCGACTGGGTGCGCGGACGGCTTGGCCCGCGGCTGGCGAAGATCGAGAAAGGGGCGGCGCGCGACGGCGAGTTCTATCTTTTCTCGCTGCGGCTGATCCCGGTCGTGCCGTTCTTCGTCATCAACCTCGCCTTTGGGCTGACCCGGATGAAGGCCTGGAAATTCTACGCGGTCTCGCAGCTCGGCATGCTGCCCGGCACGGCCGTCTATGTCGCGGCGGGCGCGCAACTGGGCGATCTGAACAGCCTGTCGGGGATCGTCTCGCCGGGGCTGCTCGGAGCCTTCGCGGCGCTGGCGGTGTTTCCCTGGGTGGCGCGCGCGGCGCTGCGGGTCTGGGCACGCAAGCGTGCCTATCGCGGCTATGAACGCCCGGCCAAGTTCGACCGCAACCTCATCGTGATCGGGGCCGGGGCTGCGGGGCTGGTGGCCTCCTATGTCGCGGCGCAGGCGAAGGCGAAGGTGACGCTGGTGCAGGAAGGCCCGATGGGCGGCGATTGCCTGAATTTCGGCTGCGTGCCGTCGAAGGCGCTGATCGCCTCGGCTCGGGCTGCGGGCGTGGCGCGCGGCTCCGAGGCGCTGGGCGTGCGCGCGGATGTCTCGGTCGATTGGCCCGTGGTCACGCAGCGGATCTCCGAGGTGATCGCGCAGATCGCGCCGAATGATTCCGTGGAGCGCTATGAGGGTCTCGGCGTCGAGGTGATCGAGGGCCATGCGCGGCTGGAAGACCCGTGGACGGTGCGTGTAGGCGATGAGCGCCTGACCGCGCGCGGAGTGGTGCTTGCGACCGGCGCGGCGCCCGTGATCCCGCCGATCGAGGGGATCGGATCGGTCGAGCCCCTGACCTCGGACACGTTGTGGGAGACGCTCGCCGCGATGCCTGCGCCGCCCGAGAGGATGGTGATCCTCGGCGGCGGTCCGATCGGCTGCGAAATCGCGCAGGCGCTGGCGCGGCTGGGCGCGGGCGTCACCGTGGTCGAGGCGGCGGAGCGGCTGTTGATCCGTGAGGATGTCGAAGCCTCGGACGCCATCGCTGAGGCGTTGCGCGCCGATGGGGTCGACCTGAAGCTCGGCGCGAAGGCGATCCGTTTCGGACACGATGACAGCAAATGGCTGGAGCTGGAGGACGGCTCGAAGATCGAATTCGACACGCTTCTGGTGGCGGTCGGGCGCAAGGCGCGGCTCGAAGGTTTCGGGCTGGAGGAGCTGGGCATTCCGGCGAACAAGGTGATCGAGACGAACGACTACCTCGAAACCCTCATGCCCAATATCTACGCCGCAGGCGATGCGGCGGGGCCGTTGCAACTGACCAATGCGGCGGGGCATCAGGGCTGGATCGCGGCGGCCAATGCGCTGGCCTCCCCATTCTGGCGGTTCAAGGCCCATGCCGCGCCGATCCCGCATGCGGTCTTCACCTCGCCCGAACTGGCGCGGGTGGGGATGACAGCTGCGGAAGCCGAGGCCGAGGGCGTGCATCACGAGGTCACGACCTATCCGCTGGGCGATCTCGACCGCGCGCTGGCCGAAGGGGCGGGGCAAGGCTTCGTGCGCATCGTCACCGCGAAAGGCTCCGACAAGATTCTTGGCGCGACGGTCTGCGGGGCGCATGCGGCCGAGGTGCTGGCGGAATTCGCGCTGGCGATGCGGCACGGGTTGGGCTTGGGCAAGATCCTCTCGACGCCGCATATCTATCCCAGCTGGTCCGAAGCCGCGAAGAACGCCGCCGGGCGTTGGCGTCAGGCCCATGTGAACCCGCGCACGCTGCGGATCGCCGAGCGCTTCATGACCTGGAGGCGCGGATGATCGACGCTGCTCTCCTGCCGCTGCAACGTGCCATGATGCAGCCCCCCGCCGAGGCGCTGGCCGCGCGCGGTATCCGCGCCGATCAGGTGACGGTGGCGGGCTTCGCGCTGGGCCTTCTGGCGATCCCGGCGCTGGCGTTCCACGCCTATTGGCTGGCGCTGGCGCTGATCCTTATCAACCGGATCGCGGACGGGCTCGACGGGGCCATCGCGCGGATCAAGGGACCGACCGATCGCGGGGCGTTCCTCGATATTGCGCTGGATTTTCTGTTCTACGCGCTGATCCCGGTGGGCTTCGCGCTTGCCGATCCCGCGCGCAACGCGCTGGCCGCGACCATCCTGATCGCGGCCTTCGTCGGCACCGGGTCGAGCTTCCTCGCCTTCGCCTCCATCGCCGCCAAGCGCGGGATGAGCACCGATGCCTATCCGACCAAGGGCATCTACTACCTCGGCGGGCTGACCGAAGGGGCCGAGACGATCCTGTTCTTCTCGGCGATCTGCCTGTTTCCGCAGGCCTTCCCGATCCTCGCAGACCTCTTCGCCGCCGCCTGTTTCGTGACCACCGTGACCCGCTGGCTGATGGGCTGGCGGGCGTTTTCCTGAACGGAGAGAGTATGAGAAACCTCCTTGCCGCCCCGGTTCTTGCCGCGAGTTTCGCGCTGCCGCTCGCATCCCCCGCCTTCGCCGATTGGGCGCAGACCGAGGCCGAGGCGAAGGGCCAGACGGTCTATTTCAACGCCTGGGGCGGCGATCCGCGCACCAATGCGTTCATCGATTGGGTGTCCGACCAGATGCAGGAGAAATACGGCGTCACGGTCGAGCAGGTGAAGCTGTCCGACACCGCCGAGGCGGTCTCGCGCGTGCAGGCCGAGAAGGCGGCAGGCAAGGATGAGGGCGGTGCGGTGGACCTCATCTGGATCAACGGGCCGAACTTTCTGGCGATGAAAGAGGCGGGCTTGCTGCATGGGCCGTTCGTTTCCGATCTGCCCAATGCGAAATATCTCGACCTGTCGGAAGGCTCGGCGGCCACGACCGATTTCACGGTGCCGACCGAGGGCTATGAGAGCCCGTGGCGGCTTGCGAAATTCGCCTTCGCCTATGATGCGGAGCGGGTGAGCGATCCGCCGAAGGATATGGCGGGGCTTCTGGACTGGGCGAAGGCGCATCCGGGTCGCTTCACCCATCCCAACCCGTCGAATTTCATGGGGGCGAGCTTCCTCAAGCAGGCTTTGGTCGAGCTGGCGCCCGATCCGGCGGCACTGGCGCAGCCCGTGACGGATGAGGCCTATGCCAAGGAAACTGCGCCGCTCTGGGCGTGGTATGACGCGCTGCGCCCGCTGATGCGGCGTGAAGGCAAATCCTTCCCCGAGAATGAGAGCGTGCAGGCGCAATTGTTGGCCGATGGCGAGGTCGATTTCGCGATGTTCTTCGATCCGGCGGCACCGGCTGCGATGATCGAGCAGGGCGTGCTGCCGCCCTCGGTCCGCGTCTGGGTGCCCGAAGGCGGCACGATCGGGAATATCTCTTACGTCGCGATCCCCTATAACGCGGCGCATCAGGCCGGGGCGGAGCTGGTCGCGAATTTCCTGCTCGATCCGGCCACGCAGGCGCATATGCAGGATATCCGCGTGCTGGGCAGTTTCTCGGTGCTTGATCCGGCAAAGCTGGATGCCGATGCGAAACAGGCTTTCGCGGACCTGCCCACGGCGCCTGCGCTGCCGACGCTGGATGATCTCGGGCCGACGCTCCCCGAGCCGCATCCGAGCTGGATGACGAAGCTCACCGAGGACTGGGCGCAGCGCTACACGAAGTGAGGGTTTGATGCGGCTCGCCGGGGCGATCCTGACGCTGGTGATCGGCGCGCCGGTGCTGCTCGGCGCGGCGCTGACGCTGGCCACCGGTTTCGGGTGGCAGCCGGGGCTGGGGCGCGTCGCGCTGGGCTGGGAGGGCTTCACCGAGGCGCTGGCCGCGCCCGGTATCCTCACTTCGCTGCGGCTGACGCTGGTGACCGGTCTGGGGGCTGCGCTGATGTCGCTCGCGGCCTCGATCCCGCTGGCGCGCTGGCTGGTGACGCGGCAATCGGCGTCGCGCTGGCTGACGCCGCTGCTGGCGGTGCCCCATGCGGCGCTGGCGATCGGGCTGGCCTTCCTGATCGCGCCCTCGGGTTGGGCGGCGCGGTTGATCTCTCCCTGGGCAACCGGCTGGGAGCTGCCGCCGCAGATCGTCACTGTGGGCGATCCGTGGGGGCTGTCGCTGATCCTCGGGCTGATGCTGAAAGAGGTGCCGTTCCTGACGCTGATGACGCTGGTCGCCGCCGCGCAGCGCCCGGTGGCGGCGCAGATGGCGGCGGGCCGGGCGCTTGGCTATGCGCCGGGCCGCGTCTGGGTGCGGATCGTCTGGCCGCAGCTTTACCCAGCGCTGCGGCTGCCGGTGCTGATCGTGCTGGCCTTCTCGCTGTCGGTCGTCGACATGGCGCTGATTCTCGGGCCGTCGAACCCGCCGACGCTGGCGGTGCGCATCCTGCGGCTCTACGGCGCGCCGGATCCGGCGCAGGCGGTGCCCGCCTCGGCGCTGGCGGTGATCCTGCTGGTCGTGATGGGGGCGAGTGCGGCGCTTTGGATGGTCGGCGAGCGCGCGGTGGCACGGCTCGGCAAGGCGCTGATCCGCATCGGACAGCGCGGCGCATCGCGGCGGAACTGGAGCGGTGCTGGCCTGATCGGGGCGGGCGGTACGCTCGCGCTCGGATCGCTCGGCGCGCTGATCCTGTGGAGCCTCGCGAGCTTCTGGCGTTTTCCAGATGCGCTGCCCGCAGACCTCACCCTCAAACGCTGGGCGAGCGCCGACTGGGCGGGGCCTGCACTGACCAGCCTGACCCTTGCGCTTGTCTCGACCGCGCTGGCGCTGATCCTCGCGATGCTCTGGCTGGAAAGCGAGGACCGCTCCGGCAAGCGCCTGCCGCTCGGTGCGCTGATCGTCCTGCCGCTTCTGCTGCCGCAGATCGGGTTTCTGCAGGGGCTGACCACCGGGTTTCTCTGGCTCGGCCTACCGCCGGGAGTGGTTGCCGTGACATGGGCCGAGCTGCTCTTCGTCTTTCCCTATGTGATGATCGCGCTGGCCGGACCGTGGCGCGCGCTCGACCCGGCGCATTTGGCCAGTGCGGCGAGCCTCGGGGCCGGGCCGACGCGCCGCCTGCTGCGGATCAAGCTGCCGATGCTGCTCGGCCCGATCTGTGCGGCGGCGGCGATCGGGGTCGCGGTGTCGGTCGCGCAATATCTCGCCGTTCTGCTGCCCGGGGCGGGGCGCGTGCAGGCGCTGGCGACGGAGGCCGTGGCGCTGGCCTCGGGGGCGGATCGGCGGCTGGCCGCGATCCTTGCGCTGATGCAGGCGGCGCTGCCATGGGTGGGTTTCGCGCTGGCGCTTGCCGTGCCGGCATGGTGGCATCGCAACCGGCGCGGCTTGCGCGGAGGAGTGGCATGAGCCTTGAGTTGATCGATCTGAGCCTGACCGCGCCCGGCGCCTCCGCCCCGCTCTTCGTGCCGCTGTCGCTGGTCGTGGCGCCCGGAGAGACGGTTTGCCTGATGGGGCCGTCCGGGATCGGCAAGTCGAGCCTGCTCGCCCATATCGGGGGCCATCTGCCGCGGGGGTTCACGGCTTCGGGCGATGTGCGGCTCGATGGTGAAAGCGTCACGCATCTGCCCGCTGAGAAACGCGGCATCGGGATGCTGTTCCAGCAGGCGCAGCTTTTCCCGCATCTCTCGGTCGGCGACAATCTGGCCTTCGGGCTGTCGGTGCAGGTGAAGGGCAAGGTGGCCCGGCGCGCGGCGGTGGAGGCCGCGCTGGAACAGGCCGGGCTTGCAGGCATGGCGGATCGCGATCCGGCGACGCTATCGGGCGGGCAGCGCACCCGCGCGGCGCTGATGCGTACGCTGCTGGCGCGGCCGCGTGCGGTTCTGATCGACGAACCCTTCGCCGCGCTGGATGCGGAGTTGCGGGCTGAGATTCGCAGCTTCACGCTGCAGCATCTTGAGGCTGAGCGTATCCCCTGCCTGATGGTCAGCCACGATCCGGAAGATGGCGCGGCGGCTGCACGCCGGATCGCGTTGGGCTGAACCCCGCGCAGTCGATTTGCTTCGAGGCCCGGCAGGCTTGCGCGATGAAGGCCCTGAGGCTATCTCCAAGCGCATGATTTCTGCTGTCGGACACCGCTCGTCGCGTCTTTTGAAGCCCCTCGCCCTCGCGCTGGGGATGACCGGTTTGCTGGCCGCCTGCCAGCCGACCGCCTTCGGCACGGCGCAGGTCGCGAAGGCCCGCACGACGCTCGCCAATGGCGCGTTGACGGTGGCGGCGCCGAAAGGCTGGTGCGTCGATCCGAAAAGTCTGCGCAATTCCGGCGCGGGGGGCTTCGCGCTCTTTGGCAATTGTGCGGCGATCTCTGGCAATGCCGACGACGCCCACGCGCCCGAGCCCGCGCTGCTGAGCGTCACGGTCGGGCCGCCCGCCTTGGAGGACGGCTCCGGCAAGCTGTCGAAGGACCGGCTCACGAAGATCGGCGAGTTCTTCCATTCCGAGATCGGGCGCGCGGCGCTGTCGCGCTCGGGCGAGGCGGAAGACGTCGCGATCAAGAGTACGGATATCGCGGATGGCGCTTTGCTGTTGCGGGTCGAGGATCGCTCCGGCACGGGCGGGCCGCCGATCGCGAAGACCTATCTGCGAGGCGTCACGGCCCTTGGCGGGCGGATCACGGCGCTGTCGGTGATGCCGCTCAAGGAAGGCGAAATGAGCTATGCCCAGCAGCGCCGTTTGCTGGAGCGGTTCATCGCCGCGATCCGCGCCGCGAATTGACGTCTCAAGCCGACGCATCGTCACCTTCCCGGTCGAAACCCGGAACGCAATGAGTTCGTGCGGAAATTCCCCCTTTCTCGCAACCCGATGATAAGGAATAACTGCTGTGATGCCGCAGACGGCACCGGCAGGCGTGAAAGAAGGGCAGTACATGGCAGGACGGAACGGCGGATCGCTGTTGCAACGGATTGCCGAGCGACGCAGCTTGCGGCGCTGGCGCGATGCGGCGTCCAAGGTCCCTGCATTGGACCCCGACGGGCTGCGCGGTCTGCGCGCCCGGGCGCGGGCTCTGCGCAACGAAGTCGATACGGTGCTGCGTGCGACCGAACAGCGGCTGACGGCCTTTCCCAGCGATAGCTCCCTGCGCAAACCATCGGGTAGCGATTGGGCGTGGCGTCCGCCGCTGTGGCGTGTGAAGGCGCATCCGCATGGCATCGCGGGGGCGCAAAGCCGCGACAAGCTCGGCGATGACCTCACCCTGTTCCATGACTGCCCGCGCTCCGAGATCACGCTGCGCCAGATCCGCAATACGAAGGGCGAGACGCTCGCCCCGTTCGGGCTGCGGCTCGATGTGCTGCGGTTCGAAGGGTCGTTCCTGTCGCTGGTGCTCGACCTGCCCGACGCGGCGCTTGGCGGGCTGCAGCTCAACCATCTCATCCGGCTGGAGATGCAGCTGGAGTGCGAGCGGGAGCTGGAAGTGTTCTGCCGCCTCAACATCAAGCACGGCCCCAATTCGGAGCAGCTGGTGCGCGAACTGCCGCATGGCGACGGCGCGCGCTATGTCGAATTCGATCTGGCCTATACCCGGATGAACGAGCGGAGACTGGAAAAGGCGTGGGTCGATCTGATTTTTGAGAACCCACGGATGAACGAGGTGGTGATCCGCGATCTCACCTTCGCGCGCTACCCGCGCGCCGAACTGTGACGGAGGCGAGGATGCTGGACAGCACGCGGATCAAGGCAGGGCGCTGGGAAGCGGTGAGCCATGAGAAAGAGGCGCCCGATCTGGAAGTGCGCCATCAGGGCGAGGTGCTCGAAGGGCTGTCGGTCAGCGGTGCGCCCGGCGACTGGCGCATCGCGCAGCCGATCCCGGCGGAGTTGCTGAGCGAGGGGGTGCTGACCTTCCTCGTCTGCCGCAAGGCGGATGGCGAGGTTATCGACCGCTTCTCGCTGGTCGCAGGCGCGCCGCTCGCGGGTGATCTGCGCGCCGAGATCGACCTTCTGCGCGCCGAGCTGGACATGCTGTCGCGCGCCTTCCGCCAGCATTGCGCCGAGAGCGAAAGCTGAGCATTTCACGCGCGCCCCTCGCGCGCGGGCGCGCGCGCGTAGTAAGTAGACCTATTCGTCGAGCAGCTTGGCGACCGCCCGCAGCTCGAATTTCTGGATCTTGCCGGTCGAGGTTTTCGGCAGTTCCGAGAACACCACGCGCTTGGGCGTCTTGAAGCCTGCGAGCCGCTCGCGGCAGAACTTGATCAGTTCCTCCTCCGTCGCCTCCTTGCCCTCCTTCAGCTCGACAAAGGCGCAAGGCACCTCGCCCCAGGTCTCGTCCGGCTTGGCCACGACCGAGGCGAGCGATACCGCCGGATGGGCGCAGATCACGCCCTCCACCTCGACCGAGGAGACGTTCTCGCCGCCCGAGATGATGATGTCCTTCGCGCGGTCGGTGATCTTGATGTAGCCGTCGGGATGCATGAAGGCGATGTCGCCGGAATGGAACACGCCGCCCTCGAAGGCCTCGCGCGTCGCCTGCGGGTTCTTGAAATAGCCCTTCATCACCATGTTGCCGCGGAAGACGATCTCGCCCAGATGCTGCGCGTCGCGCGCGACCTCCTTGCCCTGATCGTAGACGGTGACCTTCTCGAGCATCGGCATCGAGACCCCGGTGCGCGCTTTCAGATCGGCGCGGGCCTCGCCCTTGGTTTCGTCCCAGCTGGGCTTCCATGTGCATTCCACGGCCGGGCCATAGGTTTCGGTCAGCCCGTAGACCTGCGTGACGTTGAAACCCAGAGGCTCGATCGCGGCCAGCGTCGAGGCGGGCGGCGGGGCACCAGCGGTGAAGACCTCGACCACGTGATCGAAGGCGCGGCGATGCTCGTCCTTGGCGTTGATGATCGTGTTCAGCACGATCGGCGCGCCGCCGAAATGCGTCACACCATGATCGGCAATCGCGTCATAGATATTCTTCGCGGTCACATCGCGGCAGCCGACGACCGTGCCGCCCATCATCGGGATCATCCAGCTATGGGTCCACGAGTTGCAATGGAACAGCGGCACGATGGTCAGCAGAACCGGATAGAGCTGCATCCGCCACGAGATCGCATTGGCCTGAGTCGAGAGATAGGCACCCCGGTGGTGATAGACGACGCCCTTGGGCTTCCCGGTCGTGCCGGAGGTGTAGTTGAGCGCGATGCTCTCCCATTCGTCCTCGGGCATGATCCAGGTGAACATCGGATCGCCCTCGGCCACCAGCGCCTCGTATTCGAGGTAATGCCCGGTCGGCTCGAACCCGTGCTCGGGGTCGGCCACTTCGACGATCTGCGGCGCGGGGCCCTTCATCTTCTTCACGGCCTCTTCGGCCACCGGCAGGAAGGCCACGTCGCAGAGCACGATCTTCGCGCCGCCATGTTCGAAGATATAGGCGACGGTATCGACATCGAGCCGGGTGTTGATCGCGTTGAGGACCGCGCCACAGGCGGGCACGCCGAAATGCGCCTCGATCTGGGGCAGGGTGTTGGGCAGGATCGTCGCCACCACGTCGCCGGGGGTCACGCCGCGCGCCTTGAGGGCGGAGGCCAGCTGACTCACGCGCGCGTGGTAATCAACGTAATTATAAGAGCGGCTGCCATAGATGACCGCAGGTCGCTCGGGGAAGACCTCCAGCGCGCGGTTGAGATGCGACAAAGGTGTAAGCGGTGCGTAATTCGCCGCGCATTTCTCCAGACCCGTCTCGTCGGCAAGCCAGCCCATGAAATCCTCCACGTAAATTGTCCGAGCATCTTCAGGCGGCATCGCGAGAAAGGAAAGAGGATTTGCATCATCTTTCGTCACGGCTAGTGTCGCGCGCATGATCGTTTCGCATGGCCGCCGCTACATCTTCGTTCATATCCCGAAGACGGGCGGCACGGCGCTGACGCTCGCGCTGGAGAACCGCGCGATGGCGGATGACCTGCTGATCGGCGATACGCCCAAGGCGCGGCGGCGCAAACGCAGGCTGGAAGGGCGCGAGACCCGGGGGCGGCTTTGGAAGCATTCCACGCTGAGCGACGGGCTGGGCCTCTATACCGAAGACGAGGCGCGCGCCTATTTCACCTTCACCCTGGTGCGGAACCCGTGGGACCGGGTCGTGAGCTACTACCATTGGTTGCGCGAGCAGCGGATGGCGCATCCCGCCGTGGCGTTAGCAAAGTCGCTCAGCTTTTCGGACTTCCTTAACCATCCGCACACGCAGGCATCGCTCGCGGCGGCCCCCTATGGCAGCTACATGCGGATGCCGGACGGGGAGGAGATTTGCGACCTTTATATTCGCCTCGAAGATGTCGAGGCCGATGCCGCCCCCCTCGCGTCACATCTCGGGTTTTCCGTGACTCCCCTCGCGCGATCCAACATTTCCCAGCGGAAGCGCAACTGGCGCGGGTATTTTTCAGATTTCGACGCTGAAGTGGTTTCGAAACTCTGTTCCGAGGACATCGCGCGGTTCGGTTACCGATTCTAAATTTTCGCGCAATTGCAATTTGCGACGCAATTTGGGCGATTCTCACGGGTCTGTGAGCGCCCCCCTATCCGAAAAGATAGGTCAAACGAGCGAACCCCTATCCAAAAAGATAGGTCAATCACGGGTCCGTGAGCAACTTACTGTCCGAAAGTATAGGTTTGCCACATTTCGGACACCTTTCGGCCCCGGAAACTCCCTAGGAATCAATTGATCTAGGTAGGACGAAGAAATGGCCTCGCCGACTTTCAGAAGGAAGACCGACATGACCCGCAGTGCAACGACGACTTGGAACGACGATTGCGCCTTTGATTCCGCTCTGGCGGGTGCAACCTCCGGGCGAGTGCTCGATAATGGGGCTGCTTCGGGTATCGTTGCCGGAACGCGAATCGCGACCGCTATGGGCTGGCGCCCGGTGGAAGCGATTGCGGTTGGCGACATGGTCATGACCTTCGACAGTGGCCTGCGTCCCGTCGTGGACGTCAAGCGAACTCAACTCTGGCTCGGTCACGGGCGTTGCCCGGACCATCGCAAGCCGCTCGCCGTGCCGGTCGGCGCGTTGGGCAACAAAACCCCGATGCTGCTTTTGCCTGAACAGAACATGATGGTGGAAAGCGACATGGCTGAGGCAATTTACGGTGACCCCTTCGCCGTAATCCCCGCCTCTGCTCTTGAAGGCTATCGTGGGATCGATCGGATTACACCCCACCGTCCGATCGACGTGATCGTGCTGGAGTTTGAGGAGGAGGAGATCGTCTACGCGAATGGTTCTGGCATGGTCCATTGCGGTTCGATCAACAGCCACCGGCTCGAAGCACTCTTCGACGATGATGCAGGCCCGAACTACGAGACGCTGTCGCTTGAAATGGCACGCTCGATCGTTGCAGGGCTCATCGACGAAGATCTGACCGCGCACGCTTACGCGGCAGAGTGATAGCCCGGCCTGATTCCCTCCTGATCAACTGACAGGCCGAACGCCGCACCTTTACCAAGGTGCGGCGTTTTCCTTTGCCTTGGAGGAAGGTGAGCGTCTCGGACGTTGCAGCGCGTCCGGGGCATAGAAAAACGCCGGGGCCTTTCGGTCCCGGCGTTCTGGTTTCTCTGGCGCTGTCGGATCAGGCGGCTTTCGCGGCCTGACCCTCGCCGTAGCGACCGTAGAAGGTCTCGCCCTTGGCCGCGATGTCGCGCAGCAGGGCCGGGGCCTCGAACCGCGGACCGTATTGCGCGGTGAGCGCCTCGCAGATCGTGACGGCCTTGCCTGCGCCGAGGATGTCGAGCCACGAGAACGGGCCACCCGACCACGGGGCGAAGCCCCAGCCGAGGATCGCGCCCACGTCACCCTCGCGGATGTCTTCCAGCACGCCCTGCTCGAAGGCACGGACCGCTTCCAGCACCTGCGCCATCAGCAGGCGATGCTGGACGTGATGCACGTCGGGCTGCTCGTCGGCGCGCGGGAACTTGGCGTCGAGACCTTCCCAGAGGCCCTGACGTTTGCCCTTCCCGTCATAGTCGTAGAAGCCCGCGTTCGACTTGCGGCCCATCCGGCCTTCGTCGGCCATCCAGAACAGCACGTCGTCGACCGCCTCATCGGGATAGGCATCGCCCATCGCCGCCTTGGTGGCCTTCGCGATCTTCACGCCGAGGTCGATAGAGGTCTCGTCCACCAGCTGCAGCGGCCCCAGCGGCATACCGACCATCGTCGCGGCATGTTCGACCAGCGTCGGGTTCACCCCCTCGGCCACCATGCGGATGCCTTCGTTGATGTAAGGGATGATGCAACGGTTGGCGTAGAAGAAGCGCGCATCGTTGACCACGATCGGCGTCTTGCGGATCTGGCGCACGAAATCGAGCGCTTTCGCCACGGCCACCGGGCCGGTCCCGGCCCCCTTGATGATCTCCACCAGCATCATCTTGTCGACGGGCGAGAAGAAGTGGATGCCGATGAACTGCTCGGGGCGCGCGCTGGCCTTGGCCAGTTCGGTGATCGGCAGGGTCGAGGTGTTGGTCGCGAAGATCGCGTCCTGCGGGATCACGGCTTCGGCCTTCTTGGTGACCTCGGCTTTGACGCCCGGATCTTCGAACACCGCTTCCACGATCAGGTCGCAGCCTTCCAGCGCGGCGTAATCCGTGGTCGCGTTGATCAGGCCCAGCGTCTTCGCCTTGCCTTCCTCGGTGACCTTCTTGCGCGAGATGCCCTTGTCGAGGATGCCCTCGGAATAGGACTTGCCGCGATCGGCGGCCTCCTGGCTGTTGTCGATCAGCACGACCTCGATACCGGCTTTGGCCGAGACATAGGCAATGCCTGCGCCCATCATGCCCGCGCCGAGGATGCCAACCTTCTTCACCTTCTGGTCCGGCACGTCCGGGCGGTTCGCGCCTTTCTCCAGCGCGCCCTTGTTGATGAAGAGCGAGCGGATCATCGAGGTCGACGACGGGTTCAGCAGAACGTTGGTGAACCAGCGCGCCTCGATCTTGATTGCTTGATCGAAGGGCACGAGCGCGCCTTCATAGACCGCCGACAGAAGCGCCTTGGCCGCCGGATAGACGCCCGCGGTCTTGCCATGCACCATCGCGGAAGCCCCGACGAAAGTCATGAAGCCCGCCGGGTGATAGGGCGCGCCGCCGGGCATCTTGAAGCCCTTCGCGTCCCACGGTTTCACCAGATCGGCGTCTTTGGCGTTCAGTACCCATTCCTTCGCGGCGGCCAGCGGATCCTCGACGACCTCGTCGATCAGGCCCGCGGCTTTCGCCTTCTTGGGGTCCGAGAGCTTGCCTTCCAGCAGGAAGGGCGCCGCCGCCATCGCGCCGAGCTTGCGCGAGACACGGGTAGTGCCGCCGCCGCCGGGGAAGATGCCGACCATGATCTCGGGCAGGCCGATCTTGGCCTTCGGATTGTCCGCGACGAAGGTGCGATGCGTCGACAGAGGCAGCTCCAGACCGATGCCGAGCGCGGTGCCCGGGATCGCGGTCGCGATCGGCTTGCCGCCCTTGTTGGTCTTCGGGTCCATGCCCGCGCGCTCGATCTTGCGCAGGACATGGTGCATCTGCATCACGCCGTCGAAGATCGCCTGAGCACCGCCTTCGCGCATCTGCGCAATGACGTTGAGGTCCATGCCGCCCGCGAAATCGGGCTTGCCGGAGGTGATGACGACCCCCTTCACGGCGTCATCCGCCAGCGCCTTGTCGATGAAGCTGTCGAGAAGCGCGAAGCCCTCCATGCTCATCACGTTCATCGACTTCTCGGGCACGTCCCAAGTGATGACGGCAACGCCGTCGCTGCCAAGTTCGTATTTGAAATCAGCCATTTGTTCCTCCCTCACACGCGCTCGATGATGGTCGCGGCGCCCATGCCGGACGCGACGCAAAGCGTGGCCAGACCGGTATTCAGGTCGCGGCGTTCCAGCTCGTCCAGCAGCGTGCCGATGATGATCGCGCCGGTGGCGCCGAGCGGGTGGCCAAGCGCGATCGCGCCGCCATTGACGTTGACCTTGTCGGCATCGACCTGGAAGGCCTGCATGAAGCGCAGCACGACCGCGGCAAACGCCTCGTTCACCTCGAAGAGGTCGATGTCGGAGATCGACATGCCCGAATCCGCAAGGATCTTCTCGGTCACCGGAACCGGGCCGGTCAGCATGATCGTCGGATCGGTGCCGATCTTCGCGGTGGCGCGGATGCGCGCGCGCGGCTTCAGGCCATGCGCCTCACCGAATTCCTTGTTGCCGATCAGCACGGCGGCGGCACCGTCAACGATACCCGAGGAGTTGCCCGCGTGGTGGACGTGGTTGATGTGATCGAGATGCGGGTATTTCAGCATCGCGACCTTGTCGAAGCCCGGCATCACCTCACCCATATCCTTGAAGGAAGGCTTGAGGCCGCCGAGGCTTTCCATCGTGGTGCCCGCCCGCGGGAATTCGTCGTGGTCGAGGATGGTCAGACCGTTCTGGTCCTTCACCGGCACGATGGATTTCGCGAAACGGTTTTCCTTGATCGCCTCGGCCGCGCGGCGCTGCGATTCCACGCCGAGCGCGTCGACGTCTTCGCGGCTAAAGCCGTATTCGGTGGCGATGATATCGGCCGAGATGCCCTGCGGGACGAAATAGGTCTTCATCGCTAGCGACGGGTCCACGGCGATCGCCGCGCCGTCCGAGCCCATCGCGACGCGGCCCATCATTTCGACGCCGCCTGCGATATAGCCCATGCCCGCGCCGCCGCGCACCTGGTTCGCGGCGAGGTTCACCGCTTCCATGCCGGACGCGCAGAAGCGGTTGATCGACAGGCCGGGGATGCGCTCGTCGAGATCCGACAGAAGCACCGCCGAGCGTGCAAGGCAGCCGCCCTGCTCCATCACCTGGGTCGCGTTGCCCCAGATCACGTCCTCGACCGCGTGGCCTTCGAGGTTGTTACGCTCGGCCACCGCGTTCAGCAGCCGCGCCGACAGCGCGACCGAGCTGACCTCGTGCAACGAGCCGTCCTTGCGGCCCTTGCCCCGCGGGGTGCGGGCTGCGTCATAGATATAGGCTTCCGTCATGGTTCCTCCTCACGCCCGGTCGGAAGGATTGCCGGGCATCAAATCATAGGGGTGTTTCCAACCGGGCAGGGCGGCGATGCCGTCCAGCCAACGGTCGATATTGGGGAATTCCTTGCGGTCGAACCCGAAGGGCTCGGGGTAGTAGAGGTAGCCGCAGCAGGCGAAATCGGCCAAGCTGGGCTGGTCGCCGACGACCCAGTCGCGGCCGTCCATATGCCGCTCGAGCGTCTTGATCGCGGTCAGCACGCGGCCCTTGAGCCAGGCGATCGCCTCTTGCGGGCGCTTCTCTTCGGGCAGGAAGTTCATCAGGAAGCGCAGCGAGCCCTGCTGGCCCGACCCTTTTTGCGCGTCCCAGAACAGCCAGCGCATCATTTCGTTGCGATCCTCGGCGAGGAATTTGCCGGTCTGCTCCGCGATATGAAGCTGGATGACGCAGGACTGCGACAGCGTCAGGTCGCCCTCTTTGAAGACGGGCGCCTCGGCCATTTCGTTCAGCGCCTGATATTCGGCGCTGCGCGCCTCGCCGTTGAAGAAATCGACATAGACAGGCTCCCAGTCGTAGCCCGCCAGTTCCATCGTCAGCGCCGCCTTATAGGCGTTGCCAGACTCACCGAAGCAATAAAGTTGTGCCGCCATTCGCTGCGGTCCTCCCTGATCACGGGGCCAATCTGACCCCTAAGTGACGCGAACGTAAGCCCCTCATGAGCGTTTCGCCGCAACGTCATTCCAGCACGACGTTGCGTTCAACGCGAGGGAGAGGGCGGCGTTCCGTCGCGAGAGGTGAACGGACGTGAACGGAAAGCGCGGAAAAAGCGAGCGGCGCGGTGCGGTTAGCGCAGGGCTTCCATCGTGCCTTTGGGAAACTCGATGCCTTCGAAATCGGGATAGACCTTGCGCAGAACCGCGATCTGCGCGGGGCTGTCGATGCGCACGAGATACCATTCCTCGCCGTCTTGCAGCGCCAACGTGGTATTGGTCGTGCGCACCTTGCCCATATCGGGCACCTCCATCACCGTCGAGGTCGGGATCTGCGCATAGGCCCGGCCCGAAGAGGTCTCTCCGGTCTTCATCGCGGCGATGTTCATCTCGAAATCGTCGATCGTCACCGAGGCCATCGCGTCGTTGATCTGCTTGCGCATGATGTCTTCGAGCTGCTCTTTCGGGACGCCCGTCTGATCCGCGATCGCCTGCATCATCTTCGGCGGCACCGTGTCGAAGAAGACCGAGTAATCCTTCTCGTCCACCGCCTTGGTGAAGCCCGCAACCTCCTGCGTGACCGCGTTGCGGTCGGCGGAGTCGAACGCGAGCGCAGGCAGGGCCGAGAGGGCAAGGGACGCGACAGCGAAAACGAGAGACAGGCGGGTCATGGATGTCCTTTCGAAATCAGGCTTTGCGCTCGCCAAGCTCGGCTTTGAACAGCCGCAGGCGGTGGTTGAGATTTTCCTCGTGGGTGACGGAGTTGAAATGCTCGAACAGGAAGGTCAGCGCCTCGTCGGGCGTGATCTCCGCCTCCTGCGCGAACCGGTTGAGTCTGCGATAGGCGTCATTGGTCATGGCGACGGGAAAGCGACGGGTCAGGCGCAGGCGTTTGGGCATTCAGGCTCCGGGGCAATGTAGCGCGGGAAGGCGCGTCAGGTTGCGTGCAGCTTAGGAAGAAACCTGCGCGCTGGCCAGACCGCCGGTGCTTTGGCTCCGAGCCTCAAGGCCGCCCCTAGAGGTCGTCCCAATCGCTCAGCCCGAGCTTGTTCTTGCGGTGGATCTGCCACAGCGCCATCAGCGCACCGAAGGCGAGCGCCGAGATCACCAGCGTCACCAGATGAGGCGCGAAGGACATGCCTTCGGTCGCGCTCAGCAGGTGGTCCACCAGAAGCTGCGCCACCGCGAACCCGGCTGCGAAGATCAGCAGGTTCTGCTTCCAGTCGAGATAGGGAATCGGGCGCGGCTCGAAGCCCAGCCAATGCAGCACCCGCGCACCCATTGGCGGCCGGGTCGAGCGGAACACGCCCCGCGCCCGCAGCTCTGCGAGAGCGGCGTCGTAACGGCGGTTGGTTTCTGCATTGTCGAGATACATGACGGCGGGACTCGGTGGGAATCGTCTCTGGTTGGAGACTCCGAGGGTAGACCCGCGCGGCCGCAAAACAATTGCCCGGCCCTACACTTCGCCTGACATGGCGGTGATTGAAAATTGAAACGGCGGGCCGGGGCCCGCCGTTCATTTTTTCGTTGGAACCAGTCGCCTTAGAACTGATCGTCGGCGAGCGCCATGACCGGGTCCGCGCCGGTCTCGATCCGCGCGAGGTGCATCGCGCAGGCCGGAAGCTGGCGCGCCATGTAGTAGCGGCCCGTGGCGATCTTGCCCTCGTAGAAGGTGGTGTCCGACGCCCCGTTGTCGAGCGCGGTGAAGGCGGCTTTCGCCATCCGCGTCCACATCAGGCCGAGGCAGACATGACCCATCAGATGCATGAAGTCATAGCTGCCCGAGAGCGCTGCGTTCGGGTTCTTCATGCCGTTTTGCATGAAGAACATGCCCGCCGTCTGAAGCTGCTTGGAGGCATTCTTCAGCGCGTCGGTGAAGGGCTTCATCCGCTCGTCATCGTCATGCGATTTGCACTCGGCTTTGACCATCTCGAAGAAGGCCATGACGTGCTTGCCGCCGTCCTGAGCGAGCTTGCGGCCCACCAGGTCGAGCGCCTGAATGCCGTTCGCGCCTTCGTAGATCATCGCGATGCGCGCGTCGCGCACATGCTGCGACATCGGCCAGTCCTCGGTATAGCCGTGGCCACCGAAGACCTGCTGCGCGGAGACGGCGGTCTCGAAGCCCTTGTCGGTCAGGAAGCCCTTGATGACCGGGGTCATCAGCGAGATCAGACCTTCGGCCTCGGCGTCGTCGAGTGCATGGGAGCGGTCGATCAGATGCGCGCCCCAGAAGGTGAAGGCGCGCGCGCCCTCGACGAAGCTCTTCTGATCCATCAGCATCCGGCGCACGTCCGGGTGCACGATGATCGGATCGGCGGCTTTCTCGGGTGCTTTGACACCGGTCACGTCGCGACCCTGCGTGCGGTCCTTCGCGTAAGCCACGGCTTCCTGATAGGCGGCCTCGGCCACGGCATAGCCTTGCAGGCCCACGCCGAGACGCGCTTCGTTCATCATCGTGAACATCGCGCGCATCCCCTTGTGGAGATCGCCCAGCAGCCAGCCCTTCGCGCCGTCATAGTTCATGACGCAGGTCGCGTTGCCGTGGATGCCCATCTTCTCTTCGAGCTTGCCGACCGAGAGCGAGTTGCGCTCGCCGAGGCTACCGTCCTCGTTGACGAGGAATTTCGGCACGATGAAGAGCGACACGCCCTTGGTGCCTTCGCCACCGCCCGGCGCTTTCGCCAGCACGAGGTGAATCACGTTATCCGACAGGTCGTGATCGCCCGCCGAGATGAAGATCTTCGTGCCGGTGATCGCGTAGGAACCATCGTCCTGCGGCTCGGCCTTGGTGCGCATCAGACCCAGATCGGTGCCGCAATGGGGCTCCGTCAGGTTCATCGTGCCGGTCCAGTCGCAGGTGACCATCTTCGGCAGATAGGTCTGCTTCTGCTCGTCCGTGCCATGGGTGTGGATCGCCGAATAGGCGCCGTGGGTCAGGCCCTGATACATGTTGAAGGCCATGTTGGCCGAGACGAACATCTCGCCCACCGCGCAGTTGAGCAGATAGGGCATACCCTGACCGCCGAACTCGGGATCGCAATCGAGCGCGGTCCAGCCGCCCTCTTTCATCGCCTCGAACGCCTTGTCGAACCCTTTGGGCGTGCGGACCACGCCGTTTTCGAGCACGCAGCCTTCCTTGTCGCCCACCTCGTTCAGCGGGGCCAGCACCTCGGACGAGACCTTGCCTGCGGCATCCAGAACGGCCTCGGTGAAGTCGGGGTCCATTTCCTCGTAACCCGGCACATCCGAATTCGAGACCTTGAGCAGCTCATGCAGCACAAACTGCATGTCCTTGGTGTTGGCGATAAAGCTCGACATGGTTCGCTCCCTTTAGTCGTCTTCGCGGATCAGGCCGCGTCGTCGTGGCGCGCCTTCTCCAGTTCCTTCTCCGCCCACTCGATCTGACCGGCCAGTTCGTCGATCGCCTGACCCAGTTCCTCGCGTTGGCGCGTCATTTCCTCCAGACGTTGCTGCGCGAGCTTGATCGTCTCGTTCAGCTGCGTCTTCTGCTTGTCGCCCATCTCGTAGAGGTCCAGCAGCTGGCGGATATCCTCCAGCGAGAACCCGAAACGCTTGCCGCGCAGGATCAGTTTCAGCCGGGCGCGATCGCGTCGCGTAAACAGCCGCTTCTGTCCCTCGCGAATGGGAAACAGCAACTCCTTGCTTTCGTAGAACCGCAGGGTGCGCGGGGTCACCTCGAAGGCGTCGCACATCTCGCGGATCGTCATTACTGTGTCGGTCATACTCTCTGCCTCGCGTTTCCTTTGCGTAATGCGACGCGGCAAATCGTCTGCCCGCAGCCACATTACAAGACTTCTTTACGTTCGCGTCACCGTAACGTGGCGTCACGAATCCAATGACGTAATGTCAGGGAATTTTTACCGTACGGTAAAGCAAGTTTCTTTCCTCGAAACCCGCCATAATCGTCAAGCTTACAAGGCGCTCTTACGTCCCCGCTGACGTTAAGGAATGCATTTCAGGCTCAAGAATCAAGAGTGTCCTGAACCTGATCACGCAATTGTCGTAGGTCGTCGATCGCCGCGTCCAGTTCTTCACGTTGTCGCGTGAGGACGTCAAGCTGCCGGTCGGCCAGTTCGACCCAGACGCGGTTCTGCTCTTCCGTGCCTTGCTGATCGTAGATCATCAGCCACTGGCGCAGTTCCTCGAGCGAGAAGCCAAATCGACGCCCGCGCAGGATCAGGGTCATCCGCGCAACTTCGCGCGGGCCGTAATAGCGTGAGCGGCCTTCCTTCTGGGGATTGAGAAGCTCGATATACTCGTAATAGCGCAGCGTGCGCGGGGTCACGTCGAACCGCTCGCACATCTCCTTGAAGGACAATAAGTCTGACATCTATTCGGCCTCCCGATCCGGGCGAGAAGCTAGCGCGCCGGGCTGCGGGCTGCAAGCTATGCCGCCCCCGGCCCGGCGGGCAGCAGCTCAGATTTCGATCGCTTTGAGTATCTCGGGTTCGATCACATCCACGCCGGGCAAGCCGTCGATGAGCGGTTGGGCCGATTGCTCCAGCGCATCGAAAGTCTTGTAGTGGCAGGGGATGACGGTCTTGAAGTTGAAATACTTCTTCGACGCCCAGGCCGCGCGCTTCATGTCCATCGTGAAATGGCCGCCCGCGGCGAGGATGCCGATATCGGGATTGTGCAGTTCGCCCATCCATTCCATGTCGGCCATGATGTCGGTGTCGCCGGTGACATAGATCGTGTGACCCTCGGCTTCGATCATGAAGCCCGCGGGCTGGCCTGCATAGACCGGGTCGCCGCCCTTGTAGTCGATCGAGGCCGAATGGGTCGCGTTCACCATCGTGACCTTCGCGCCGCCCAGATCGACTGTGCCGCCCTTGCCGAAGCCGACGGTTTCGGCACCGTCGGCGCCAAGGATGATCGACAATTCGTGAATGCAGTAGATCGGAATGCCCAGTTCCTTCGCGATCGGCACCGCATCGGAGGCGTGATCGCCATGGCCATGGGTCAGCAGCAGATGCGTCGCGCCTTCGATCGCTTCGCTGCGCTTGTCGTCCGGAAAGACCGGCGAGCCGGTCAGGAACGGGTCGAGCAGGATCACGGCATCGCCGGTTTCGATGCGGAAGCCGGAATGGCCGAGCCAAATGACTTTCATATGGGTTTCCTCCGTTAGGCACTTCGATTGTGACAGGGTGACGTATCAGCACTGTGCAGGTTCCAAGATTAGCGCGCAAATTCGCGTGTGACAGGGCAGGGGCCCGCTGATGCGGGGCGCGGCGCTTGAAAGCCCCAGTGGCTCGGGCTAAACCGCCTTCCAAGACAAGCGGAGAAGCACATGTCCATTGATATCGACACCGCCCGCAAAGTGGCGCATCTGGCCCGGATCCGGGTGCCCGAAGACCATCTGCCCGAGCTCGCACAGGAGCTGTCGAGCATCCTGACCTTTATGGAGCAGCTGGGCGAGGTCGACGTCGAGGGCGTCGAGCCGATGACCTCCGTGACGCCGATGCGCCTCAAGCGCCGCGTCGACGAGGTGACCGATGGCGGTTATCCCGAGAAAATCCTCAAGAACGCCCCCGATGCCCGTGAGGGCTTCTTTGCCGTGCCGAAGGTGGTCGAATGAGCCTGAACAAACTGACGATTGCCGACGCGCGCGACGCGCTGAAGAAGGGCGATGTGACCGCGGTCGAACTGACCGAGTCCTGCCTGAGCGAGATCGAGGGCGCAGGCGCGCTGAACGCTTACGTGCACAAGACCCCCGAGATCGCGCTGGAGCAGGCCAAGGCCGCCGATGCGCGCATCAAGTCGGGCGACGCGCCCGCGATGTGCGGTATCCCGCTGGGCATCAAGGATCTTTTCGCGACCAAGGGTGTGGCGACGCAGGCCGCGTCGAACATTCTCGACGGGTTCAAGCCGGAATACGAATCCACCGTCACGCAGAACCTCTGGGATGCGGGCGCGGTCATGCTCGGCAAGCTGTCGATGGACGAATTCGCGATGGGCTCGTCGAACGAGACCGCCTGCTATGGTCCCGCCGTGAACCCGTGGAAGATCGACGATCGGCAACTGACGCCGGGCGGCTCCTCGGGCGGGTCGGCCGCGGCTGTCGCCGCCGATCTGTGCCTTGCCGCGACCGGCACCGATACCGGCGGCTCGATCCGCCAGCCCGCCGCCTTCACCGGCATCGTCGGCATCAAGCCGACCTATGGCCGGGTCTCGCGCTGGGGCGTGGTGGCCTTCGCCTCCTCGCTCGACCAGGCGGGCCCGATGACCAAATCGGTGCGCGACGCGGCGATCATGCTGGGCACGATGTGCTCGCACGATCCGAAGGATTCGACCTCCGCCGATATTCCGGTCCCGGATTTCGAGGCGGCGCTGACCGGTGACATTCGCGGCAAGAAGATCGGTATCCCGAAGGAATACCGCATCGAGGGCATGCCCGCCGAGATCCAGAAGCTCTGGGACGACGGCATCGCGATGATGAAAGACGCGGGCGCCGAGATCGTCGATATCTCGCTGCCGCACACGAAATACGCGCTGCCCGCCTATTACGTCGTGGCCCCGGCCGAGGCGTCCTCCAACCTCGCGCGCTATGATGGCGTGCGTTATGGCCACCGCGCGAAGCTGGCGGCGGGCGAGGGCATCGTCGACATGTACGAGAAGACCCGCGCCGAAGGCTTCGGCCCCGAGGTCCAGCGTCGCGTGATGATCGGCACCTATGTGCTCTCGGCAGGTTTCTACGACGCCTATTACAACCGCGCCCGCAAGGTCCGCGCGTTGATCAAGCGCGACTTCGAGCAGGTCTTCGCACAGGGCATCGACTCGATCCTGACGCCCGCCACCCCGTCGGCCGCTTTCGGGCTGGGCGAGATGGACGGCGCCGATCCGGTCGAGATGTATATGCAGGATGTGTTCACCGTGACGGTGAACCTTGCGGGCCTTCCCGGCGTTTCGGTGCCGTGCGGGCTGGACAGCAAGGGCCTTCCGCTGGGGCTGCAACTCATCGGGCGGCCCTGGGAAGAGGGCGATCTGCTGAATCACGCCCATGTCCTCGAACAGGCCGCAGGCTTCTCGGCCAAACCGGAGAAATGGTGGTAACATGAAACAGGCACTCGCGATCCTCGGCGGCGTTCTGGCCCTCTCGGGCTGTATCTCTTCGATCCCCGACAGTGGCCCCGAGGCCCGTCGCGAGGCCGAACTACGCGGCCAGCCCATCGTGCCGCCCTCGGCGCAGAGCGTTCTGCCGACCAATGATGGCTCGACGAACCCCGACGCGCCCGGCGCACCGCTGAACGCGACCGGTACCGCGATGCCCGGCACGACCAATGCGCTATCTGCGCCGACGATCGACGCAGGCGGCACCATCGGCGACGACCCGTCGACCTCTGCCTCCAGCTCGAATGGCGGCGACAATAGCGGCGCTGCGATCGGGGCCGATGCGATGGCCGCGCTGCAGGAGACCGATGCGTCGAACAGCACCGCCGGATCGAGCACCACGGCCAGCTCGCCGGGCTTCGACACCACCGCGTCGAGCAGCCTTGCCACCGCGCCGGTCACGCAGAACACGATCAGCAATCAGGACAGCTCGGGTCCGAACCTTGCCGCCTATGCGCTGTCGGTGTCGAACCGGCCCGGCGAGTCGGTCTATAAGCGCTCGGGCATCAAGTTGACCTCGACGAGCAAGGCGTGCGCGAAATACGTCTCTGCCGATCAGGCGCAGCGCGCCTTCCTCTCGGCAGGCGGTCCGCAGAAAGACCGGCTGAACCTCGATCCCGATGGTGATGGGTTCGCCTGCGGTTGGGATCCGACGCCGTTCCAGCAAGCGCGTCAGTGAGCGCCGACTGGCCCTCGCCCAATTACGGCCCGCGCCGCGATGGGGCGGTGCCGGAGCTTATCATCATCCATTACACCGCGATGTGGTCCTGCAAGGCCGCGCGCACGCGCCTGTGCCTGCCCGAGGCGGAGGTCTCCGCGCATTGGCTGATCGGGCGTGACGGTTCGGTCGAGCAGCTCGTCCCCGAGGAGATGCGCGCCTGGCATGCGGGCTTGGGAAGCTGGCAGGGTCTGGGCGATGTGAATTCGCGCTCCATCGGGATCGAGTTGGATAACGAGGGCGACCGTCCGTTTCCCGAGCCGCTGATGGCCGCGCTGGAAGAGCTGCTGCCGCAGATCATGCGCCGCTGGGTAATCGCGCCGGAAAACGTCATCGGCCATTCGGATTTCGCGCCCGAGCGCAAGATCGACCCGGGGCCGCGCTTCGATTGGCAAAGGCTCGCGCGGCAGGGCTTGGCGATCTGGCCTGAGCGGAGTGCAGCTGCGCCCGCGGTGGACGCCGAGAGCTTCCTCGCGCTGGCCTCCAGCCTCGGCTACCCCGAAGCGCCGCTTGCGACGATCCTACCCGCCTTCCGCCTGCGCTTTCGCCCGCGCCATGAGGGGCCGCTCGATGCGGTCGACATGGCGCTGGTCGCCGATCTGGCGATGCGCTTCGGCGCGGATGGCGGGGCGTGGCGTTCCAGCTGAGGGCGAGGAGGGGGCTCTGCCCCCGCTCGCGATGCGAGCCCCCCGGGATATTTCTTCCAAGCCGAAAAGGTGATCAGAGAGCTGCGGCGAGCCGGGTGCCCTGATCGATGGCGCGTTTCGCGTCGAGTTCCGCCGCCACATCCGCGCCGCCGATCACATGCGGGCTGCGGCCCGCCGCGATCAGCGCATCGGCCAGCGAGCGGTCCGAGAGTTGGCCCGCGCAGAGCACGACCGTATCGGCCTCGATCAGCGTCGGGTTCTCGCGCGCCTCACCGAAACTGACATGCAGCCCCTCGGCGGTGATCTTTTCGTAATTCACCCCGCCGATCATCTTCACGTCTTTCATCTGCAGCGCCGCGCGGTGAATCCAACCGGTCGTCTTGCCGAGGCGGCGACCGAGCTTCTCCTTCTTGCGCTGCAGCAGCGTAACCTCGCGGGCGGGGGCTTCCGGCTCGGGCTTGGTCAACCCGCCCGGCGTCTGCGCCGGATCGCCGACGCCCCATTCGCGCTTCCATTCCTCGAGATCGAGGGTCGGGCTGTCGGTCACGGTCAGGAATTCGGCCACGTCGAAGCCGATGCCGCCCGCGCCAATCACCGCGACGCGCTTTCCGGCGGTGACGCGGCCCTTGAGGATGTCGATGTAACTCACGACCTGCCCGCCCTCGGTCGGGATTTCCGGGTCGCGCGGCTGCACGCCGGTCGCGATGATGATCTCGTCGAACGGCGCGAGCAATTCGGGCGTGGCGTCGGTCTCCAGCTTCACCGTCACGCCGGTTTTCTCGACCATGGTCTTGAACCAGTCGGTGAGGCCGTGGAATTCCTCTTTGCCGGGTATCGCGCGCGCCATGGTCAGCTGCCCGCCGAGTTCAGAGGCCCGATCGAACAGCGTCACGGCATGGCCACGCTCGGCCGCGGTGATCGCCGCAGACAAGCCCGCCGGGCCCGCACCGACGACGGCGATCGATTTCGGCGCTTCGGTCTTGGTGATGACGATTTCGGTCTCATGGGCGGCGCGCGGATTCACGAGGCAGCTCGAGACCTTGCCCTGGAACGTGTGGTCCAGACAGGCCTGATTGCAGGCGATGCAGGGCGCGATCTCGGCGGCGCGGCCCTCTTTCGCCTTCACCACGAAATCCGCATCGGCGAGGAAGGGGCGCGCCATCGAGACCATGTCTGCGCAGCCGTCGCCCAGCACCTCTTCGGCGATCTCGGGCGTGTTGATCCGATTGGACGTGATGACCGGGATCGAGACCTCGGGCTTGAGCCGACCGGTGAGCCAGGTGAAGGCCGCCCGCGGTACCGACGTCACGATGGTCGGCACACGCGCCTCGTGCCAGCCGATGCCGGTGTTGAGCATCGTGGCGCCCGCTGCCTCGACGGCTTTCGCGAGGGTGACGACCTCTTCCCAAGTCGAGCCGTCGGGGATCAGGTCGATCAGCGAGATGCGGAAAATCACGATGAAGTCGGGGCCGACCGCTTCGCGCACGCGCTTGACCACTTCGACGGGCAGGCGCATCCGGTTCTCGAACGAGCCGCCCCAACCGTCTTCGCGCTTGTTGGTGTGGCGCACGAGGAACTGGTTGAGGAAATAGCCCTCGGAGCCCATCACCTCGACGCCGTCATAGCCCGCCTCGCGGGCGCGCGCGGCGGCGGTGGCGATGTCGGTGATCTGCTTCTCGATCCCGGCTTCGTCGAGCTCTTTCGGCGGGAAAGGCGAGATCGGGGATTTGATGGTCGACGGGGCCACGCAATCGGGGCCATAGGCGTAGCGCCCGGCGTGCAGGATTTGCATCGCGATCCGGCCGCCCGCTTCATGGACGCGGTCGGTGATGATCTTGTGATGCGCGATGTCCTCGGGGGTGAACAGCCCCGCCGCGCCGGGGAAGACGCCGCCTTCATTATTGGGGGCCATGCCGCCGGTCACCATCAGCGCGACACCGCCGCGCGCGCGCTCGGCGTAGAACTCGGCCACCGCATTCCAGTCGCCGCGCTCTTCGAGATTGGTGTGCATCGAGCCCATCAGCACGCGGTTCGGCAGCGTCACATGGCCCAGATCTAGCGGCGTGAAGATATGCGGATATTGGCTCATGTAACCCTCCCTGATTTGGCCCGCACTCTGCGGCGCGAGGCCAAGCTTGTCACGTCGAACGCGGCGTCAGAGCGAAAGCGCCACCGTTTCGCAGGGTTCACCAACCTGCGGGATTTTCTCCCATTGTTACCCTCGTATTGTCGCCGCGAAGTCTAAATTGCGCCCGATTTCGTGCCGATAAGCGGGAAATAAGAAACAGAAATTACAAGCCGAAGGGTGTTTGGGATGGATCGCCTGACTGAAATGGAAGCCTTTGCCACCGTCGTGGATCAAGGGGGCTTCACCGATGCAGCCAAGAAGATGGGCATCTCCAAATCGGCTGTGTCGAAACACGTCTCGGCGTTGGAGGCGCGCCTCGGCGCACGCCTTCTGAATCGCACCACCCGTCGCGTTTCGCCGACGGAAATCGGGCTGGCCTATTACGACCGCGCGCGCCGTGTTCTCAACGATGCGGGCGAGGCCGACGCGCTGGTCACGTCGATGCAGACGGCGCCCTCGGGGCTCCTGCGCATCTCGGTCGCCACCGATTTCGGTGTGAATCTTCTCTCGCCTGTTCTGGGCGAATTCCTGCAGGAATTTCCCGAAATCACCGTGAATATGGTGCTCAATAACCGCTACGTGGAACTCATCTCCGAAGGGTTCGACATGGCGATCCGCGTCGGCGAGCTGGAGGATTCGAGCCTGCGCGCGCGCAAGCTGACCGAGACCTCGCGCCGGATGATCGCCTCGCCGGATTACTTCGAGAAATTCGGTCGCCCCGAGCGGATCGACGATCTCAACGACCACAAGCTGCTGCATTATTCCAACCAGTCGGCGGGCAATGTCTGGAAGCTGACCGCGCCTTCGGGCGAGCGGCGTCAGGTCCGCTCCGCGGGCTGGCTGACGGTCAATGACGGCCAGTCGCTGCTGCATGCCGCGACGGCCGGTCTGGGGATCGCTTACCTGCCCTCATTCCTTTACGCCGATGCGATGCGCGAAGGTCTGGTGGAAGAGGCGATGCCCGATCTGCCGATGGAGACGCTGGGCATCTACGCGATCTATCCGCCGGGCCGTTTCACCCAGCCGAAAGTGCGCGCCTTCATAGATTTCCTCGCCAAGACCTTCGCCGAGAAGGGCCCCGACAACTGGTGAGACCGAACTCCCTCCAGCGCCGGGCCATTCCGCCGGCTGGCGCTAACTCCGGGTCGAGGTGAGAACCGCTTCGACCCGTCTGTTTTTCTCGCGCCCCTCTTTGGTCAGGTTGCTCGCGCGCGGGGCGAGGAAGCCCGCCCCCTCGGCGCTGACCTGCGACGCCGCCACCCCGTAATCGCCGATCAGCTTCTGCCGTGCCGATTGCGCGCGTTTCTTCGACAGCGCGATATTGGCCGCGAGCGAGCCCACCGCATCGGTATGGCCCACCAGCATCAGCTGAAAATCGGGATTGGCCTTGAGGAACTCGGCCAGCGCCTGCAGCGAGGCGAAATCGCCCGAACCGAGCGCGGAGGCCCCGGACGGAAAGTCGAGATCGTCGAGCGCGACCGACCCCTGCGCCTCCAGCGTCTGCGCAAGCGCGGAGGGGGCGACGGCGGGCGCATCGGCGCGCGGCAGAATCGGCGCGGTTTGCGGCGGGGCGAGCGGATCGTCGGGCTGGGCGGGCGTGACGTCCTGCACCCGCATCTCGGTCACCTGAATGAAGCCCGACTCGGAGGACCGCGACACGGTGATCGCGAAATAATCGGCCCCCTTGCGCGCCGCGATATAGCGGAAGTCGCCCAGATCGACATGCATCGCGGGCTCCGACAGCAGGTCGAGCGCGTAGCGGAAATCGAACCCGCCGCAGGCTTGCGTGTCGCATTCATAGAGAATGTCGTAGCCCGCCTGTTCGAGCTGATCGCGCAGGGGTGCGAGGATTTGCAGCGTCGTGTTCTGATTGGCCCGCAGCTGATAGGCGGTGTCGGAGCGCGCGCCCTCGAGATCGCGGGTGTCGAGCTGACCGTCCTGCCACGGCCCGACCGCCAACTGGTAGCTGGTGGCGGGGCTTGTTTCCTGCGCGGATTGGGTGGCGCCAGCGGGCAGTTGCAGATCCGCCGATGCGGCCAGCGCCGCGTGGGACAGGGGGACGGCCAGCAGAGCGGCCAGAAGAAGGGTCGCCCGGCGGGTCATGCCACCTCCGGCGCGCGGCGATAGTGATATTGCGCGCGCACTTCCATGCCGAAGCTTTCCGCGAGCGTGTTCGAGGCGTCATTGGCGAGCGTCGTGATCATCTCGAACCGCTCCGCCCCGGCCTCGGCGGCCCAGCGAGCGCCCTCATGGATCATCTCGCGCGCGAGGCTCATCCGGCGGTATTTTGGCGCGACGGCGAGCGCGTGGAGCATCGCCGCCCCCTCGTAGAGACCGATATAGGCAACGCCTGCGGCCCGGTCTTCCTTGCGGCCGAGAACGCAGGTTTTCGGCACCTCGGCGCGATCCATGATCGCTTGGCGCTCGGGTCCGACATCAAGCTCGGTCCAGAGGTCGCGGGCGATCTGCAGCGGCGGCCAGTGGGCGAAAGCAGTCACGGGCGGCACCTCGCCCTGCATCGCGGCGATCGGAGCCGACCAGATCCGCACCGGGTCATAGGATTCGTAGCCGCGCGCCTCCAGGACCGCATCCAACGCCTCGTCGCCCGCGCGGATCATGAAGCGCGGACCCTGGCCCAAGGCGCGATGCGTAGCTTCGGCGGCCGGAATGTCGGCCTGCTCGAGCGGCACTTCGAGCGTCGCGCAGCTGACGCGCGACCCGCCGCCCTGACCGTCGCGGATCAGAAACCCGCCCGCGCGGCGATATTCGGCTGCGGGCCAGGTCGCGTCGATGATCGCGTAAGCGTCGATCATGTGCCCTCCGGGAAGGCGGTTTTCAGATCGGCGAAGCCCGCGTCGACCTGAACGGGATCGGTGCCGCGCAGCACAAGATTGGTGCCGTAACGGCCCTCCTGCACGAAGGGGTAGGAGCCGATCGAGAGGTCTGGGTAGCGGCCTGCCAGCGCGCGCAGATCGTCGGCCACCGAGGATTCCGCGCGCAGCACCTGAAGGCTGCGCGAGAGCATCGGCGCGCCGCCGGTGAGCTTCGGCAAAAGCCCTTCGACCATCGCCTGAAAGATGTTCGGCACGCCCGCCATCACATGGACATTGCCTAGCGAGAAGCCCGGCGCGGCGGAGATCGGGTTCTCGATCAAAACCGCCCCGTCGGGGATCCGCGCCATGCGCAGCCGCGCGGAGGTGAACTCGGTGTCGCGCGCGGCATAATGCGCGGCGAGGATCGCCTTGGCATCCTCGCGCACGTCGAGCTTCGCGCCCATCGCCTCCGCCACCGCATCGGCGGTGATGTCGTCATGGGTCGGGCCGATTCCGCCGCTCGTAAAAAGGTGATCATGGGCTGCCGAGAGCTCCCGCACCGCGGCCACGATCACGTCATTGTCGTCCGGCACCACGCGGATTTCGCGGCAGGTGATTCCGCGCTCGACCAGCTGTCCGGCCAGATAATGCGCGTTTCCCTCGCGGGTGCGCCCCGAGAGGATTTCATCGCCGATGATCAGGATCGCTGCGGTGGGATTTGGCATCTGTGAGGCTCCTTTCGACTTGGTATAGGGCGCGGAACGGGGCGCGAAAAGCCCGGGCACTGGCCAAGCCCCGCTTTTGTGACTATCTAAAGGCCGAAACCCTTAAGGAGCAGACCGTTGGACGATACTCAGGGCCGCACCACGAAGGACGGAATCCGGATCTACGATCAGAGCGATTTTGCGGGAATGCGCGCCTCCTCGCAGGTGACGGCGCAAATTCTCGACGAAGTCGCCGATCTGGTGGAGCCGGGGGTCACGACCGCAGCACTCGACGCCTTCATCGAACGCCGCGTGGGGGAGCTGGGCGCCACCTCGGCGACCATCGGGTATCGGGGCTATCAGCACGCGAGCTGCATCTCGGTGAACCATGTCGTCTGCCACGGCATCCCGGGCGACAAGAAGCTGAAGGACGGCGATATCATCAATATCGACGTGACCGTGATCCTCGACGGCTGGTTCGGGGACAGCTCGCGCATGTATGTCGCGGGCAATCTGAGCCGCAAGGCCGAGCGTCTGATTCAGGTCACCCATGACTCGCTCATGGTCGGCATCGAGCAGGTGAAGCCCGGCAACACCTTTGGCGATATCGGCCACGCGATCCAGAAATTCGTCGAAAGCAACCGCATGTCGGTGGTGCGCGACTTCTGCGGCCACGGTGTGGGCAAGGTCTTCCACGCGCCGCCGAACGTGCTGCATTACGGGCGCGCGGGCACCGGCGCGATGCTGGAAGAGGGCATGATCTTCACGATCGAACCGATGGTGAATCTGGGCCGCCCCGAGACCAAGGTTCTGGCCGATGATTGGACCGCCGTGACGCGGGACAAATCGCTGTCGGCGCAGTTCGAGCATTCGGTCGGCGTGACCGCCGATGGCTGCGAGATCTTCACCACCTCACCGGCTGGGCGCTTCCACCCGACCTGGCGCTGAGGTTCAGGGGTCGGTGGGGGCTCTGCCCCCGCTGGCTGCGCCAGCCCCCCCGGGATACTTTCGCCAAGCCGAAGGTCAGGGATCGAGGCCGATGAGTCGCGGCACCTGGGCCATGTCGGTGAACAATTCCGCCCCTTCCGCCGCGAGCTTCGGATTGGCGCCTTTCGGCGAATAGCCGAGGCAGCGCATGCCTGCGTTTTTCGCCGCGCGCGCGCCCGTGGCGCTATCCTCGATCACCACGCAGGCGGTCGGATCGGCGCCCAAATGGCGCGCGGCATGGATGTAGAGATCGGGCTTCGGCTTGGGCAGTCCCATGTCCTGCCCTGAGAACAGCAGCCCCTCCAGCCGCGTGCGGATATCCGGGTGCTGCCCGAGCGTCGCCTCCATCTTCGCCTGGCGTCCGTTCGAGCCGACCGCGAAGGGAATTCCCTCCGCATCGAGCCGGGCGAGAAGGCGCGGGATGCCGGGCATCAGCTCGGTCCCCTCGCGCAGCCGGGCGTAGAGCCCTTCGTAATAGCTGTCGACCCAGCCCTCGGGCAGATCGGCCCCATGCGCGCGGCCCCATTGATAGACATTCTCGATGGTGGAGCCGATGAAGGCGTCTTCCAGTTCGGAGATCGTCTTGTGCACGCCGTAGCGGGCGAATTCTTCCTGGATCAGGTCTAAGGTCGCGGGCTCGCTGTCGACGAGCACCCCGTCGCAATCGAACAGGACGGCATGGGGGATCTTCGGGTGGTGCGTCATTCAGACATCCGGGCAAGGGTTACGAGCGTGTCGCCATAGCGGCGCTGGTCGAGCTGTTCGAGGCGCGCGGGAAGGATCGGCGGGGTGTTCTCTTCCCAAACGATCATCGCGCCCGGAGCGATCCATCCATTCTCGAGACAGGAGGCGAGGGCGCGTTCGCCCAGCCCCATCCCATAGGGCGGATCGAGGAAGATCAGATCATAGCCGGGGCCGCGATTTGGACCCATATTGGTCGCATCGCGCCGCCAGACATCGGTCACGCCCATCGCGCGCATCGCCTCGATATTGCGGCGCAGAAGCGCGCGGGCGGCAGTGCCGTCATCGACGAAAGCCACGCGGGCCGCGCCGCGCGACAGCGCCTCCAGCCCCAGCGCGCCGGTGCCTGCGAAGAGATCGAGCACCCGCGCCTCGGGCACCGGATTGCCATGCCCGCCATTGGTCAGCAGGTTGAAGATCGACTCGCGCACGCGGTCGGTCGTGGGGCGCAGATGCGCGTCCATCTCGCCCGCACCCACATCCGCCAGTTTCAGCCCGCGTTTCGCCCCACCGATAATTCTCATTTCATCAGGGCTTTCAGCTCTGCCGTGGTCTCGACCGTTTCGGGCGTCACGGGCTTGCCCGCTTCGATCAGGCGCTTGCCGACCATATAGGCGCGCGCGTCGTTGATCGCGTCCACCGCGATCAGACGGCCTGCGCGGAAATACCAGAAGCTGCTGCCGTCATCGCGGCGGCTGACGACTTGGTCGTAGCCCGCATTGAGCCCGGCGATTTGCAGCTTCGCGTCGAACTGATCGGACCAGAACCACGGTTTCGGCGTATAGGCGCGCTCCGCGCCCAGCATGTTCGCGGCGACCAATTCGCCCATGTCGATGGCGTTGCCGACGGATTCGAGGCGGATACGTCCCTCGGCACCGGGGAAGGAGGCGCAATCGCCCGCCGCCCAGATATGGGGCGCGGAGGTGCGGCCCTGCGCGTCGGCGGCGATGCCGTTTTCGCAATGGATGCCGGCTTCGCGGGCGACCTCTTCGTCGGGGGTGATGCCGATGCCGACGATCGCGAAATCGGCGGGCAATTCGTGCCCGTCCTCGAGGATTGCGCCGGTGACGGTCTCCTCGCCGGTCAATCGCGTCAGACCGACGCCTTCGAGGATTTCGACGCCGCGCTCGCGATGCAGCGTGCGGATCGCGTCTGCGGTTTCCTTGCAGGCGACGCGGCCGAGGATGCGCGGGGCGGCCTCGACGAGCGTGACCTCGAGGCCGAGCTTGCGCGCGACCGCTGCCGCCTCCAGCCCGATATAGCCGCCGCCGACCACCACGAGCCGTTTGCCGGGGGTGAAATGGGGCTGCATCCGGTCGACATCCGCGAGGTTGCGCACGGTGAAGACATTGCCCAGATCGCCGCCGATCGCCGCAGGCAGCCGACGCGGCGTGGCCCCGGTGCACAGCGCCAGTTCGACATAATCGAGCGTCTCGCCATCCGACAGGGTGACCGTCTGCGCTTCGGTATCGATCGCGGTGACGGAGGTGCCGAGCCGCAGCGTGATGTCGTTCTCCTGCCACCAGTCGGGGGCGCGCAGCGTCAGCCGCTCCAGCTCCATCTCGCCCAGCAGATAGGCCTTCGACAGGGGCGGGCGCTGGTAGGGCTGAATGGGCTCCGCGCCGATCACGGTGATCGCACCGTCATATTTCAGCGCCCGCAGTTTCGCGGCCATCGAGGCTGCGGCCTGTCCCGCGCCGACGATCACTATTCCACCCATGACTTTCTCCACTGGCCCGGCTCGCGCTTGACCCTATATCGACGGGCGGAACAAGTGCAACGCGAACAAATCGGAGCTTTCTATGACCTTAACGACCGGCGACGTTCTTCCTGGCGCGACTTTCCTCGCGATGGGCGACGAGGGGCCGCAACCCGTTAGTCTTGGTGACAAAATGAAGGGCCGCAAGATCGTGATCTTCGCGGTTCCGGGCGCTTTTACCGGCGTCTGCACCACCGCACATGTGCCCAGCTTCATCCGCACCAAGGACCAATTCGCCGAGAAGGGCGTGGACGAGATCGTCTGCATCTCCGTCAATGACCCCTTCGTGATGAAGTCCTGGGGCGAAGAGACCGGCGCGAACGAGGCGGGGCTGACCATGCTGGCCGACCCGGAAGCCGCGTTCACGCAGGCGATCGAGATGGATTTCACCGCGCCGCCCGCAGGCCTCATCAACCGCTCGAAGCGCTATGCGATGCTGGTCGAGGATGGCGTGGTCAAGCTGCTGCATGTCGAGGATAGCCCCGGCACCTGCGAAGCCTCGGCGGGCGAAGGGCTTCTCGCGGCAATCTGACGCGAGCCCTTACCGGAACATGAAAACGCCCGGCCAAGGAGCCGGGCGTTTTTCGTTTAGTCTTCGTCTTTTTCGACCGGTTCGGTCAGACGCATCACCGGGCGCCCGATATCGCGGTCGACCTCGGCCACGCCCTCGGCCAGCGAATCCAACGCGCCGGCCAATTCGATATCGAGGACGCTGATGCCGCCGCAATCATGGGTCGTCAGCGTGATTTCGAGCTTGTTGTAGACATTGCGCCAGTCGGGATGGTGATCCATCTTCTCGGCGCAAAGCGCGGCTTGGCTCATGAACCCCCAAGCGGCGGAGAAATCTTTGAACAGAAGCCGCTTGATCAGGGCATCCTGCCCATCGGCCGCGCGCCATCCGGTATCTTCAAGCGCATTGAGCAGCGCCTTGCGTTCCTCGGGTTCGAGCTTCGATGTCATCGCTTACTCCCTGATGCGTTAAGCTGGCCCGCAGCCTTGCAGCAGCGGGCCGCCAGTTCAAGCGGCGCCGCTTTCGCGGGTCACGCTGCGGGTCTCGATCTTCGGCACCTGCACCACTTCGAGCGTCCGCGTGGGGAAGGGGATGCCGATGCCGTTCGCGTCGAACTCCACCTTGATCTTGCGGGTATATTCCGCCTGAAGTCCCCAGAAATCTTCCGTCTTGGCCCAGACCCGGAAGGTGAAATCGACCGAGCTGTCACCCAGTTGCTTTACCCGGATCACGGGCGCGGGCTCTTGCAGGGCGCGCGGGTCGGAGAGCGAGATATTCTCCAGCACTTCCTGCGTCTTCTTCAGGTCCGCGTCATAGGCGACGCCGATGGTCAGATCCATCATCCGCGTCGGATTTGCGGAGAAATTGGTGATCGCGCTCGACCAGATGTCGCTGTTGGGCACGATGATCTGGATGCCGTCATAGGTGGTCAGCATCGTGTAGAAGAGCTGGATCTCGGTCACCGTGCCGCTTTCCGAGCCTGCCGCGATGAAATCGCCTTGGCGGAACGGGCGGAACAGGATGATCATCACGCCCGCGGCAAGGTTCGACAGCGTGCCCTGCAGCGCAAGACCGATAGCCAGACCGGCGGCACCGACAAGGGCGGCCAGCGAGGTCGTCTGAATGCCGAAGCGGTTGAGGATGAAGATCACCCCGATCGCGAGGATCAGGTATTTCACCATATTGCCGAGGAAGCCGAAGAGCGTGTCGTCCAGCCGTTTGTAGCGCTGCGACAGCGCCACGATGCGCCGTTTGGCCCAGGCCGAGATCGCCATCGCGACCAGCAGGATCACCAGCGCAGCCACCACATTCACCGCAACCATGATGGCCGCATCGATCCGATCCTGCGTCAGCCACGCGCTGACATCGGTCAGGTCATTCAAATTCATTCATCGCTCCCGCTCATATGTCCTTTAACATCGTTACTTATCACTCCTGCTCGTCGCTTCCACCCGAGGGGGCTCGGAACGGGCCCATTTCGGTCAGAACCTCGATATCTTGGTCCACGGCGGCGCGTTCGGCTTCCAGATACTCCGCGACCGCGCCGCGCAGACCCTCATGGCCGATCCAATGCGCCGAATGGGTGGCCACGGGCAGGTAGCCGCGCGCCAGCTTGTGTTCGCCCTGCGCCCCGGCCTCAACCCGGCTCAGCTTGTGCGCGATCGCGTAATCGACCGCCTGATGGTAGCAAAGCTCGAAATGCAGGAAGGGGTGATCCTCGATACAGCCCCAGTAGCGCCCGAAGAGCGCATCGCGCCCGATCAGGTTCAGCGCGCCCGCAATCGGGCGGTCTCCATTCATCGCGAGCACCAGAAGCACGTCCTCGCGCATCTCGTGCAGAAGATCGAAGAAGGCACGGCTCAGGTAGGGGTGGCCCCATTTTCGCGCGCCGGTGTCCTGATAGAACTGCCAGAACGCGTCCCAATGCTCGGGCCGGATAGCGTCGCCGGTCAGCTGCACGATCTCGCCACCGAAAGCCTGCGCCCGCTGGCGTTCCTTGCGCAGCGTCTTGCGCTTGCGCGAACTCAGATCGCCAAGGAACTGCTCGAAGCTCTCGTAATCGTCGTTGAACCAATGGAACTGCTGCCCGAGCCGCGGCAACCAGCCCGCCTCGGCGGCAAGCGCCGCCTCGTCCTCGGTGCAGAATGTCATATGGACCGAAGATACCCCGGCCCCTTCGGCGATCTGCGCCATCCCGGCCAGCAGCGCGCGACCCCCGGCCTCTTCCAGCCCCGGCAGAACCAGCAGACGCCGCCCGGCCACGGGGGTGAAGGGCACCGCGCATTGCAGCTTGGGGTAATAGCGCCCGCCCGCGCGCTCGAACGCATCGGCCCAGCCGTGATCGAAGACATATTCGCCCTGACTGTGCGATTTCACGTAGAGCGGCGCGACCCCGATCACCCGATCGCCCATCCGCGCCACCAGATGTCGCGCATCCCATCCCGTCCCCGGCCCGACCGAGCCGGAGGCCTCCAAGGCGTACAGAAACCGATGCGTGGTGAACGGGTCGAACGCCCGCTCCCCATCCCCGATTTCGGGGCAGGCGCAGGCGTTCCAGTCTTCTTCACTTATTTCGGAAATATCCGAATAAAGCGTGATTTCAACGCTTTGATCCATTTGATCCCGGGTGGTTAGGCCATCCTTTGCCTGAATCTGTGCCCTGAGCGCGCGGCGTCAAGTCGGAAGCGCCGAGAGGTAGCCCTCGAAGGTCACGTTATCGGCCACCCGACGCGCCAGCGCCTCCTCGTCGACCGAGCGGATCGTCCAGCACAGAACCGGCACGCCGAGCGATTTCAGCTCGGTCACCCGCAGCGCATTCAGGTCCTTCGCCTCATGCGAGATGAAGGCCGCGCCGACACGCTCGAAATCGGGGATATGACGCAGCTCGTCGCCGCGGGCTGCGGGCAGCAGCGCCCAGTCATTGGGCTGATAGGCCGAGGTCGTCAGCCCGACCGGAACGCCCGGGGCCAGGTCGCCGAATGCCGCCACCGCATGCGGATTGAAGGACATCACCGCAACCGGGCCTTCATAGTCGCGCAGCAACAGCGCCGTCGCCTCTTCCAGCGGGCCGATCTGCTGGCCGAGCGCGCCGTCCTGATCCTTGATCTCGACCAGAAGCGGCACCTGACCGTCCACGATCTTGAGCACTTCGGCGAGGGTCGGAATGCCCTCCTGCGTGCCGCTCAGATGGATCGCGCCAAGCTCTGCCGACGTGCGCTGGCGCACCGGGCCGCGCTCTGCGGTCAGCCGGTCCAGCGCGTAGTCGTGAAACACCATCGGCACGCCATCGGCCGAGAGTTGCACGTCGATTTCGATACCGTAGCCCGCCGCGATGGCCGCGCGGATTGCGCCACGGCTGTTTTCGGGACGGCCGAGCGTGTAGTCGTGCAGCGCCCTATGCGCGATCGGAAGCCGGAGAAAATCAGGATGCAATGCCATCACGCGACCTCGAAAATCGCCTCGATTTCGACCGCGACGCCCATCGGCAGCGAAGCCGCCGAGACCGCCGAACGCGCGTGACGCCCCGCATCGCCGAAGACCTCGACCATCAGGTCCGAACAGCCGTTCACGACCTTGGGCTGATCGGTGAAGTCAGGGGTCGAATTCACGAAACCCACAAGCTTCACCACGCGGAGCTTGTCGAGATCGCCAATGGCCGCTTTCGCCTGCGCGATCAGCGCCAGGCCGCAGAACCGCGCCGCCATCGCGCCCTCTTCGACATCCATCCCGTCGCCGAGCTTGCCGCGGATCAGCCCCTCGGGCCCGTTCGAGATCTGTCCCGAGACGAACAGCTGGTTGCCGGTGCGCACGAAGGGCATGTAATTCGCCGCCGGTGCCGGGGCATCGGGAAGGTGAATTCCCAGCTCTTCGAGACGTGCTTCGATCTTGGCCATTGCGCCCTCCATGAAATTTCGCGGCGAGGCTAGGCGCGCGCCTGTTTCCCCGCAAGCGGATTCGCGTCTCTTCTTCTTGATCGAAATATCCCGGGGGCGCGATAGCGCGGGGCGGAGCCCCTCACCGTTATGCCACCAGCGCCTCGGCCTTCTTCAGGTCGACCGAGACCAGCTGGCTCACGCCTTGTTCTTGCATCGTCACCCCGAACAGCCGGTCCATCCGCGCCATCGTCACCGCGTGGTGGGTGATGATCAGGAAGCGCGTATCGGTGCGCCGCGTCATCTCGTCGAGCAGGTCGCAGAAGCGCGTCACATTGGCGTCATCGAGCGGCGCGTCGACCTCGTCGAGCACGCAGATCGGCGCGGGGTTGGCCATGAAGACCGCGAAGATCAGCGCCATCGCGGTCAGCGTCTGCTCGCCGCCCGACAGCAGCGACAGCGTCGACAGCTTCTTGCCCGGCGGCTGGCACATGATCTCGAGACCGGCCTCCAGCGGGTCGTCGCTTTCGACAAGCTGCAGGTTTGCCGAACCGCCGCCGAAGAGGTGGGTGAACAGCGTGCGGAAATTCTCGTTCACCTGCTCGAACGCGGTCAGCAGACGCTCGCGTCCTTCGCGGTTCAGGCCCGAAATCCCGGCGCGCAGCTTGCGGATCGCCTCTTCGAGATCGGATTTCTCCTGCACCAGCGCGTCATGCTCTTCCTGCACCTCACGGGCGTCTTCCTCGGCGCGCAGGTTCACCGCACCAAGGCTCTCGCGCAGGCGTTTCAGGCGGTTCACTTCCGCGTCGAGCTTCTCCGCGTCGGGCATCTTCTCGGGGTCGGCATCGAGGCTTTCCAGGAGATCCTGCGGTGACTTCTCGGTCTCCTCGAGGATACGTTCGGCGGCATAGGCGACGGTTTCGCGGGCCGCATCGACGCGCGCTTCGGCGCGGGCGCGCGCTTCGCGTGCCTCACCGGCGAGACGCTCGGCCTCGCGCTCGGCCAGCTGTGCCTCGCGCAGGGCGCTTTCCGCACCCGACAGCTTGTCCGATGCCTCGGCCTGACGCGCTTCGGCGGTGGCGATGGCCTCCGACAGCTCGGCGCGTTTCGCGGCCAGTTCCTCGGGCGCGGCGGAGGCGTCCTTCAGCTCGGCCTCGCTCTCGATCTTGCGGGTTTCCAGCTCGGCGGAGCGTTTCTCGGCGGTCTCCAAGCGGTGCCGCCAGCCTGAGATTTCCTTGGTAATCTCCTGCCGACGCTTCAGCCGCGCCTCGCCTTCCCGGCGGATTTCGTCATGGGCGGAGCGCTTGGTCATCATCGTCATGCGCGCCGCTTCGACGGTCATCTTCACCGCCTCGACGTCGCCGCGCGCGGCGTCCAGATCGGGCAGGGAGGATTGCGCATTCTCCGCTTCGCGCAGTGCCATCCGCGCGCTGCCAGCCTCTTCCTCGTGGCGGGCGACGGCGAGCTGGGCGCTTTCCAACTTGGAACTGGCGATAGAACGATCGGCCTCGGCCCGGCTGAGCGCGCGGCCTGCTTCGGCCAGACGGCGATCCGCATCGCGGCGCGCCTCGCGGGCGCTGGCATCGGCGCGGGTGGCGTCGGCCAGCGCGGCGGTCAGCGCTTCATGGGCGGATTTCGCGCCCGAAGCGCGGGCTTCGGCGTCTTCCAGATCGCGTTTCAACTCCACCAGACGGTTGAGCTGTTGCAAGCGCAGCGCGGCGGCGGTCGGCGCATCCTCGGCGCCGGCGCGATAGCCGTCCCAGCGCCACAGATCGCCCTCGGTCGAGACGAGGCGCTGACCGGGGGCCAGTTGATCCTGCAGCCGCACGCCCTCGTCGTAATCCTCGACCAGACCGATTTGCGAGATCCGGCGGACCAGCACATCGGGTACATCGACATGAGCCGAGAGCGGCTCGACACCGACGGGCAAGGGCTGCGGCGCGGGATAGTCGGGCAGAGCTTGCCAGCCGGTCGCGTCATCCTCGCCGACTTCCGGCGCGCGCAGGTCATCGGCGAGAGCGGCACCCAGCGCCGCCTCGTAGCCGCGATCTACCCGGACGCGATCGAGAATTTGCTGACCGTTGGAGGCTTCGCGCTCGACCAGACGCGCGAGCGCCGACACCTCGGCCCGCAAGGCCCCCGCTTCGCCCTCGGCTTCCGAGCGTGCCGCGCGGGCCGCGCTTTCGCGGCCCTGCGCCTCGGCGCGCGCGTCATCGGCTTGGCCAAGCGCTTCCTCGGCGGCTTCGGCGGCGGCCTGCGCCTGTGTCTGTGCGCCTTCTGCCGCCTCGAATTCCGTATTCGCCTTCGCAAGCGCCGCAGCGGCGGCCTCGGCGGCCTGCTTGGACTGCGCGGCGGCGGCTTCGGATTTCTCCGCCGTTGCGCGGTTGTCGGTCACGAGGCGCTGCGACGACTGGTGACGGGCCGCGAGCCGCGCGACATCCTCGGTCAGCTCCGACAGTTGCGCCTCGCGCTCCTGCAAAATCTGCGCTGCCTCATGGGCGGCATCGACCGCCGCCGCCAGCTTGTCTTCATGCCCTTCGGAGGCTTTCGCGATTTGCGCCTGCTCCCATTCGAGCCGCCCGATCGTCTCGCCCGCATCGCGGTTGAGCCCCGCTTCGCGCTCCATGTCATGCACGAGCTGTTCGATCCGGGCCTTCAGCGTTTCGATCCGCGCGATCGCCTGATCTTCCTGATCCGAGAGCGCGTCGCGCTGCACGGTGAGGCGTTGCAGGATCGCGCCCGCGATGGCCTCTTCCTCGCGCAGCGGCGGCAGCGCGTCTTCCTTGCCCTGCCGGGCCTTCGCCGCCTCGCGGGAGGCTTTCTCGGCCTGCGCGGCCCCGGCGACTTTCTCGCGATGCGCCTCTTCGGCGGTGGTGCGGGCCAGATCGGCTTCGCGCCAGCGGCGATACAGTAGCATCCCCTCGGCGCGGCGCAGCTCTTCGCCGATGGTGCGGTAGCGCGCGGCCTGGCGCGCCTGCCGGGCGAGGGTGGCCAGCTGCGAAGCCAGTTGCTCGATCACGTCATCGACGCGGGTCAGGTTCTGTTCGGCGCCGTTCAGCTTCAGCTCCGCCTCGTGGCGGCGCTGATAGAGGCCCGAAATCCCGGCCGCTTCCTCGAGGATGCGGCGGCGGTTCTTCGGCTTGGCGTTGATCAGTTCGGAAATCTGGCCCTGCCGCACCAGCGCGGGGGAATGCGCGCCGGTCGAGGCGTCGGCGAACAGCATCTGCACGTCGCGGGCGCGCACGTCCTTGGAGTTCACCTTATAGGCCGAGCCCGCATCGCGGGTGATCCGGCGCACGATCTCCAGCCCGTCGCTGTCGTTGAACCCCGAGGGCGCGAGCCGCTCGGTATTGTCGATCTGCAGCGCGACTTCCGCGAAATTGCGTGCGCCCCGCGACGAGGCGCCCGCGAAGATCACGTCTTCCATCCCGCCGCCACGCATCGCCGAGGGGCGGTTCTCGCCCATCACCCAGCGCAGCGCTTCCAGGAGGTTCGACTTGCCGCAGCCATTGGGCCCGACGACGCCGGTCAGCCCGTCATGGATCACGAGATCCGTGGGGTCCACGAAGCTCTTGAAACCGTTGAGACGAAGCCGAGAGAAGCGCAATTGCCGAACTTTCCGAATCTGACCGAGTTCTGAGAAGTGTCCGTAGAGCAGGCCTGCGAGTCAATGGGAAGACACCGCATCTGGCTATGATGGGGCTGTTATCCACAATATATTGGCGCATTCTCGCGCAGGGTTTCGGGTGGTGCGACGTGCCGGCTGAGACCACCTGGTATGCACCTCGTCTGTCTTTTCCTTTTGCGCGCGGAGGCTTAGCATCGAAAGCGTCCCAAGGAGCCGTCCGATGATCCCAGCCCTGTCCCTGATCCTCGCCTGCCAACTCGCCGGCGAGATCCTGTCCCGCGCTATGCAATTGCCGCTTCCCGGCCCGGTTCTGGGGATGATCTTCCTGCTTTTGCTCATGAGCGTCTCGGGCAAGGTGCAGCAGATCGTGCGCCCTACGGCCCAGTTCGTCTTGCAACACCTGTCGCTTCTCTTCGTGCCTGCGGGCGTGGGGATCGTCGCCCACCTCGGCGCGCTGCGCGAGCATGGGGTGGGGCTGGCGGTGGCGCTGGTGATCTCGACCATGCTGGCGATCGTGGTCGGCGCGACGGTCTTCGTCGCGGTGGCGAAGCTGACCCGGAGCAATGTCGATGACTGATCCGTTCAAGCTCTGGTCCTACCTGTCCTCCGAACCGCTGCTGTGGCTGTGGGCGACGCTGATCGCCTATTGGATCGGGGATACGATCTTCAAAAGCGTGAACCGCAACCCCTTCGCCAATCCGGTGATGATCGCGGTGGTGATCCTCGGCGCGGTGCTCCTGATGACGGACACGCCCTATCAGCGCTATTTCGACGGGGCGCAATTCGTGCACTTCATGCTGGGCCCGGCGACGGTCTGTCTGGCCGTGCCGCTGCATGCGAACCTGCCGAAAGTGAAACGCGCCCTGCTGCCGATCGCGGCGGGGCTGATCGCGGGGTCGGTCACGGCCATCGTCTCGGTTCTGGCGATTGCGAAGGCGATGGGCGCGGGGCCGGGACTGCTCGCCTCGCTCGCGCCGAAATCGGTGACGGCCCCGGTGGCTATCGGGATTTCGCAAAGCTTGGGCGGGGAGCCTTCGCTGACGGCGGCGCTGGTGATCCTTACCGGCATGATCGGGGCGATCACGGTGACGCCGATGCTCAACCTGCTGGGTTTTCGCGACTGGAGGGCGCGGGGTTTTGCGGTGGGTGTGGCCGCCCACGGCATCGGCACGGCGCGGGCTTTTCAGGTGCATGAGACCGCGGGCGCCTTTGCATCCATCGGCATGGGGCTGAACGCGGTGCTGACCGCCTTCCTCGCGCCGGTGGTGCTGAGTTACTTCGGTTAATCGCCTTCCGTCAGTATTGGCGCGGCGGGCGCGCCTTGTAGACCGGAAGCTTCCAGCCGAAGCGCAGCGATCCGGCCCGCAGCGCAAAGGTCACGCCGCCGCAGATCAACAGCGCGATCAGCGTATCCGCCCCGAGCGCGGTTGCGATTACCGCGCTCATGGCCCCCGCAAACGCGCAGGAGAGATACAGCTCGCCCTGTTTGAGAACCAGCGGCACCTCGTTGCAGACCACGTCGCGCATCAGCCCGCCGAATGTGCCGGTGGCGATGCCCATGATCAGCACGATCACCGGGCCATGCTCCAGCCGCATCGTGATCGCGACGCCCGCAGGCACCGCGACCGCCAAGGCGCAGGCGTCGAGCCACAGCAGCGCGCGGTAGCGGCTTTCCAGAAGATGCGCGGTGAAGAAAACGACCACCGCCGCCCCCGCCGCGATCAGCACATAGGTCGGGTCGCCAACCCAGAAGACCGGGTCGCGGCCCAGAAGCAGATCGCGCAGCGTGCCGCCGCCGATAGCGGTCAGCGCGGCAATGAAGATGAAGCCCACGAGATCGAGCTGCTGGCGCGAGGCGACCAGCGCCCCGGTCAGCGCGAAGACCAGCACCGAGGCATAATCCAGCGCCGCGCCCAAGGGAAACTCCCCCAGCCAGTCGGGCAGGGCGGTCATTTTTGCTTGGCCGGTTTGAAGGGCTCCATCCCGGCGCGGGCCAACTCGTCGGCGCGCTCGTTCTCGGGGTGGCCCGCATGGCCCTTGATCCATTCCCACGTCACGCGGTGGCGGCGCTGCGCTTCGTCCAGCCGCTGCCAGAGATCGACGTTCTTCACCGGTTTCTTCGCGGCGGTCTTCCAGCCGTTGCGCTTCCAGCCGTGGATCCAGCCGGTCACGCCGTTCTTCACGTAAGCGGAGTCGGTGGTGATCGTGATCGCGGTGTCGCGGGTCAGGGTCTCCAGCGCGTTGATCGCGGCCAGAAGCTCCATCCGGTTATTGGTGGTCTCGGCTTCGCCGCCCTTCAGCTCGCGCTCCTTGACGACGCTGTCGCCGTCCATCGCGCGCATCAAGACGCCCCAGCCGCCGGGGCCGGGATTGCCGCTGCAGGCGCCATCGGTCCATGCGTAAAGCTCAGGCATCGAGACCCACATAGCCGTCGAGTGCTGCGATCCGGTCGAGCCAGCGGCGCAGTGCCGGGAAGGGCTCGAGATCATAGCCGCCGCGCGTGTCGGCGGTATGGGTGTAGGCGTAAAGGCAGATATCGGCGAGGCTCATCGTGTCGCCCGCGAGCCAATCCGCCTGCTCCAGCCGCTGCTCCATGATGCCCAGCAGGACGTGGCCGCGCACTTCCAGCGCGTCGAGCGTCTCCTGCGTGCGCTCATGCGCGCGATGCGGATAGCACAGAATCGCGGCGCGCACGGCGATGACGCCCTCGTGCTGGTTCTGCTCCCAGAACATCCACGACAGCATCTGCGCGCGGGCGAACCGGTCCTCGGGGATAAAGCGCGAGCCCTCGCCGAGATAGGTCAGGATCGCGTTGGATTCCGCCAGCACGCGCCCGTCATCGAGATGCAGCGCGGGCGCTTTGCCGAAGGGCAGCGCACCGCTCTCATGAGCCTCGGCCAAAGCGTCGGTGTTGTATTCCACATCGACCCGGTCGTAGCTCTGACCGAGCAGCGCCATCAGCAGGCGCACCTTGTAGCTGTTGCCCGAGGAGGGCATCGAATAGAGCTTCATCTCGTTCAGGTCCTCACAAGCGCGATCAGGCAGGCGACGACGACGACGGTCAGGCCGATGCGCAGTTTGAGCCACCAGCGCGGCGTATGGCCGAATTTCTGGAACAGCCAGTCGAGCGGCAAGAGCGCGAGGAAGCCCAGGATCAGCACGAAATTCACCGGCATCCCGAGCGCCACGAAGGCGATGAAGAAGATGACCGGAGCGACGGCGAGGAAATAACCGGTCTCCCATTCCGCGCTTGCGGCGAAGCCCCAGAGGCTGCCTGCCATGAAGCAGAAGATCATCAGACCATAGGCGAGCACCGCCACACGCGGGTCCGCGATGAAGGCGAATTGGCCGGTCTGCACAACTAGCACGCCCCAGAGGAACGGGATCAGCCCGGCAAGGCCAAGGAGCAAAGCGCCGCCGGGGATTTTCGGGCCGATTTCGCGCATCACGACGCCTCTCTCAGAACGCGGGGCACCTTGAATTCGATGTCCTCGCGGGCGGTTTCGATCTGGTCGACGGTCAGGTCATAGCGCTGGCGGAAGGCGTCGATCACCTCGTCGATCAGCACTTCCGGCGCGCTCGCGCCCGCGGTCACGCCGACCGTCTGCACACCCTCCAGCGCGCGCCAGTCTATATCTGCGGCGCGCTGCACCAGCTGCGAATAGGCGCAGCCCGAGGCTTTGCCGACCTCGACCAGACGGCGCGAGTTGGACGAGTTCGGCGCGCCGATCACGAGCAGCGCGTCGATCTGATCGGCCATCGCCTTCACCGATGCCTGACGGTTGGTGGTGGCGTAGCAGATGTCTTCCTTGGCGGGGCCGACGATCTTCGGGAACCGGTCCTGCAGCGCGGCCACTATCGCCGCCGTGTCATCGACCGAGAGCGTGGTCTGGGTGATGAAGGCCAGCCGATCGGGATCGCGCGGCGTGATCTTGGCCACGTCCTCGACCGTCTCGACCAGCAGCACCTCGCCATCGGGCAGCTGCCCCATCGTGCCCAGCACTTCCGGGTGGCCCGCATGGCCGATCATGACCATCTGCAGCCCCTCGTTCGAGTGCCGCTCGGCTTCCTTGTGGACCTTGCTCACCAGCGGGCAGGTCGCGTCGACATAGATCATCTCGCGCCGCGACGCCTCGGCGGGCACCGATTTCGGCACGCCATGGGCCGAGAAGATCACCGGCCGGTCATCGGGGCATTCGTCGAGCTCTTCCACGAAGACCGCGCCTTGGTCGCGCAGGCTGTCGACGACGTATTTGTTATGGACGATCTCGTGGCGCACATAGACCGGTGCGCCCCATTTCTCGATCGCCATCTCGACGATCTTGATCGCCCGGTCGACGCCCGCGCAAAAGCCGCGCGGGGCCGCCAGATAAAGGGTCAGGGAGGGTTTCATCGCGCGCTCCTTTGTTCGGGTTCAGACCTAAAGCCCCGTCCGCCTCGCGTCCAGAGGCGATCAGCTTGCGAGTTTGATCGCTTCCGCCGTCAGCCATGCCAGCACCGCGTAGCGTCCGGCCTTGGCCACGAAGACCAGCGGAATGAAAAGCCACAGCGACATTCGCAGGATACCGGAAATCAGGCAGATCAGATCGCCGCCGGGCGCCCAGCTCAGCAGCAGCAGCCCGATCCCCCAGCGCTCGAACCAGCGATGGCCCCGCGCGAGCTGTGCCTCGGTCGCGGGGAACCATTTGCGGTTCTTCCAGCGGGTCACGCCGAGCCCGATCCCGTAGGTGACGAGCGAGCCGATCGTGTTGCCCACGGCAGCGATGAGGATCATCAGCCAGATATTCTCGGTGCCGAGCGTCTGCAGCGCGACGAATAGGAGCTCCGACTGGAACGGGATCGGCGTCGCCGCCAGAAGCGCCGAGACGAAGAGGCCGAGGAGGGAGACGTTTTCGAGCATCAAGCTTTCCGCGAAAGACAAAGGGCGCGCAGGTGATCTGCACGCCCCTTCAAGCACGAATTACGGGTCGCGTCAGGTCCCGGATCAGCTTTCGTCGCCGTTCTCGCCTTCGCGCGGTTCGCGCGGCGGACGCCCGATCACTTCGCGCAGCGCGTCGAGTTCGATGAAATTGTCGGCCTGACGACGCAGCTCGTCGGCGATCATCGGCGGCTGCGAGCGGATCGTCGAGACGACCGAGACGCGGCAACCCTGACGCTGAAGGCTTTCGATCAGCGGCCGGAAATCGCCATCGCCGGAGAACAGCACGATATGATCGAGGCGCGGTGCGAGTTCCATCGCATCGACGGCCAGCTCGATGTCCATGTTGCCCTTCACCTTCCGGCGGCCCATGGAATCCGTGTATTCCTTCGCCGGTTTGGTGACCATCGCGAAGCCGTTGTAGTTCAACCAGTCAACGAGCGGGCGGATCGGCGAATATTCTTCACTCTCCAGGAGAGCGGTGTAATAAAAGGCGCGTACAAGTTTGCCGCGACGTTCGAATTCTTGTCTCAACAGCTTGTAATCAATATCAAAACCGAGCGCCTTGGCGGCCGCATAAAGATTAGATCCGTCTATGAACAGGGCGAGTCGTTCGTCCTTGTAGAACATACAGTCCTCTTGCACAGGTAGGGTGGACCAATTCGCGCAGGTGCCGATACGGAAAGAAAACGCGCATCTATTTGTCTTGCACAGGCGCGGGGCCGACCAGATTTAATTAGGACATATCGCATTTCGCGAGGGAAACGGAATCTGTCTTTATGGACACTAACTATTTGGTCGCTTTCGGAGCGAATCTACCTAGCCAATTCGGTTCTCCTCGCGCCACGCTCTGCGCCGCGATCGAGCGGCTTGAGCAATTGGGGTTTTCCTTGATCGCCGCCAGTCGTTTCTGGTCGACACCTGCCGTTCCCGAAGGGTCCGGTCCCGATTTCGTGAATGCTTGTTGCAAAATGCGAAGCGGTTTGCAACCGCCTGACGCGCTGGCGCAACTTCATGCGGTGGAAGAGGAATTTGGCCGTGTGCGAGAGGGGCGCTGGAGCGCACGGGTGGTCGATCTCGATCTGATCGCCTGCGAGGATCGGGTTCTGCCGGATCGCGAGGGCTTCCTGCGCTGGAAAAACCTTCCGCCGGAGGCGCAGCAGCACGAGGCCCCGACCGACCTGATCCTGCCGCATCCGCGCTTGCAGGACAGGGCTTTCGTGCTGATTCCCCTTGCCGAAATTGCACCGCTCTGGCGCCACCCGATCACGGGTGACAGCGTGATGGAAATGCTCGCCGCCCTTCCCGAGGCGGAAAAATCCCCGATTTCCCCTCTGTAACGTGGTCAAAACCCTGCGGACGGGCCGGATGGGCGCTTGTGTTTCTGCACTGCAAAGCCTAAGTAGGGCCCTCAATCCGAGTTCTTCTGGAGAGATTCATGGCCCGCGTGACGGTTGAAGATTGCGTTGACAAGGTTCCGAACCGCTTCGAGCTGGTAATGCTCGCTTCGCATCGTGCCCGCGAAATCGCTGCTGGCGCTCCCCTCACGGTCGAGCGTGACAACGATAAAAACCCCGTCGTCGCTCTGCGCGAAATCGCCGAGGAGACCCAATCGGCCGAGGATCTGCGTGAGCGTCTCATCGAGAGCAACCAGACCCAGATCGAGGTCGACGAGCCCGAAGAGGACTCAATGGCGATGCTCATGGGTGGTGAGACCCCCGATCGTGCCGTCGAAGACGACATGAGCGAAGAGCGTATGCTGCGCGCGCTGATGGACGCGCAGGGGCGCGAGTAATCTACTGATTGGCCGGAACGAGCGCGAATGATCGACGTCGAAGACCTGATCGCGCTCGTCCGCAATTATAATCCCAAGACCGATGCGGATCTGATCCGGAAGGCCTATGCCTACGGAAAAGACATGCATGAAGGGCAGTTCCGGCATTCGGGCGAGCCCTATTTTTCGCATCCCGTCGCGGTGGCGGCGATCCTGACCGAGCAGCGTCTGGACGATGCGACCATCGTCACCGCCCTTCTGCACGACACGATCGAAGACACGCGCTCGACCTATGGCGAAGTGTCCGAGATGTTCGGCGAGCAGATTGCCGAGCTGGTCGATGGCGTCACCAAGCTGACCAACCTGCAACTTTCGAACGCGGCCTCGAAACAGGCGGAGAACTTCCGCAAGCTGTTCATGGCGATGTCGAAAGACCTGCGGGTGATCCTCGTGAAACTCGCCGACCGCCTGCACAACATGCGCACGATCCGCTCGATGCGGGCCGAGAAACAGGCGCAGAAAGCGCGCGAGACGATGGAGATCTACGCGCCGCTCGCAGGCCGGATGGGTATGCAATGGATGCGCGAGGAGCTCGAAGACCTCGCCTTCAAGGTGCTCAATCCCGAGGCGCGCACCTCGATCATCCGCCGCTTCGTCAGCCTGCAGAAGGAAACCGGCGATGTGATCCCGAAGATCACCGCCGACATCCGCGCGCTGCTCGAAGACGAGGATATCGACGCGGACGTGTTCGGGCGCGCGAAGCGGCCCTATTCGATCTGGCGCAAGATGGAGGAGAAGCAGCTCACCTTCTCGCGCCTGTCGGATATCTATGGCTTCCGCGTCATTACCCGCACCGAGATGGACTGCTACCGGGTGCTGGGCCTGATCCATCACCGCTGGCGCGCGGTGCCGACCCGGTTCAAGGATTACATCAGCCAGCCGAAGACGAACGGCTACCGCTCGATCCACACCACCGTTTCGGGGCGCGACGGCAAGCGCGTCGAGGTGCAGATCCGCACCCGGCAGATGCACGAAGTGGCCGAGGCGGGCGTCGCGGCACACTGGTCCTATCGCGATGGCGAGCGGGCGCAGAACCCCTTCGCGGTCGATCCGGCGAAATGGCTCGCCTCGCTCAGCGAGCGGTTCTCGGACCCCGACGGCGATGGCGATCACGAGGAGTTTCTCGAGAACGTCAAGCTTGAGATGTATTCCGATCAGGTCTTCTGCTTCACCCCGAAAGGCGATGTGGTGAAGCTGCCCAAGGGCGCGACTCCGATCGATTTCGCCTATGCGATCCACACGCGGATCGGCAATAGCTGCGTCGGCGCGAAGGTCGACGGGATCCGCGTGCCACTTTGGACCCGGTTGAAGAACGGCCAGTCGGTCGAGGTGATCACCGCCTCGGGCCAGCGTCCGCAGCTGACCTGGCTCGATATAGTGGCGACCGGGCGCGCCAAGGCCGCGATCCGCAAATCGCTGCGCGAGGAAGATCGCGACCGCTTCATCAAGCTGGGGCAGGAACTGGCGCGGGTGGCCTTCGAGCATGTCGGCCGCCGCGTGACCGAAAAGGCGCTGCGCACCGCCGGCAAGGCGCTGGGGATCGGCGATCAGGACGAGGTTCTCGCCCGGCTCGGCTCCGCCGAGCTCGCGGCCTCGGACGTGCTGGACGCGCTTTATCCGGAACTCGCGCAACGCCGCGAAGGCGCCGAGATCGAGCCGACCCGCGCCGTGCTGGGCCTCGCCGCCGATCAAAGCTTCCGCCGCGCCGATTGCTGCCAGCCGCTGCCGGGCGAGCGCATCGTCGGCATTACCTATCGCGGCAAGGGCGTGGTGATCCACGCCATCGACTGTCCCGCGCTCGAAGAGTTCGAGGATCAGCCTGAACGCTGGGTCGATCTGCATTGGAAGACCGGGCAACACCCGCCCGCCTATACCGCGACCCTGAAGGTCACGATCTCGAACGACGCGGGCGTGCTGGGACATATCTGCACATTGATCGGCCAGCAGAAGGCAAATATTTCGGACCTCAACTTCGTGGAGCGCAAGCCGGACTTCTATTCGGTTCTCGTCGAGGTCGAACTGTGCGATGCAGAACATATGCATCGCCTGCTTACCGCCTTGGAGGCGGAGAGCGACGTGGCGCAGGTGGAGCGGATCAGAAACCTGTCGCGCAAACCCTGACGCACACGGCGCAGGGTGTAGAAAGGACGGCAGCGTGGTCTTCAGACGGCGCGAAAAACGGGGGGTTTGGGCCAACCTGCGCGAGGCGATCTGGCCGCGTTCGGGCTGGTCCCGGGCTTTTCAATACGTCAAGCACCGCGTCAACCGGTTGCCCGACCGCCCGCACCGGATCGCGCGTGGCGTCTGGGCCGGGGTCCTAGTCTCGTTCACGCCGCTCTTCGGATTTCACTTCGTCAGTGCCGCGGCCGTGGCCTGGATCATGCGCGGCAATATCCTCGCGGCGATCCTCGCCACGTTCTTCGGCAACCCGGTTACCTTCCCGATCATCGCGGTCTTCTCGACGAAGCTGGGCCACAAAATCCTCGGCGACCGGCTCGATCATGGCGGGGAACCGGAAAGCCTGTTGCAGACCTTTCAGGCCGCGAGCCACGATCTGCTGCATAACTTCTGGGCGATGTTCACCCCCGAGCATGCGGAATGGGGCGGGCTGGAGCGGTTCTTCACCGATGTCTGGCTGCCCTATCTGATCGGCGGGATCGGTCCGGGCGTGATCGCGGCCACGATCTGCTACTACGTGTCGCTGCCGATCATTACCGCCTATCAGAACCGGCGCCGCAGCAAGCTGAAGGCGCGGCTGGAGAAGATGCGGGCGAAGATCAAGCGCGAGGAACGCGCGGCGGCGGGGAAGTCCGAGACTCCCGAAGACTGAGCCGCAGCCGCTGGCGTCAGCTTTGCGCTTCGCCCGCGCCCGCCTCGCTCAGCGCATAGCCGCGCCGTTGCGCCCGGCGACGAAACCGCTCGGCCGCATGGACCGCTTCGCGCAGGTTGGAAAACCACCGCAGACAGGATGCGCCGGTCTGGCCCTGAAGGCCCCATTCGCGCAGCACGGTATACTCCCCGAACAGGTTGTCGGAGACTTCCACGCGATAGAACCGTCGCGACGTCGGCGTGTGAAGAAGGAGATTGAGCATGGCAGTGCCCCTGTATCCCGATTTCGTGAAGTGAATCAGAGCGGGGCGGTTTTGGCCAGCGAAAAGAGGTTAACGCTGCCGCGGACGGAAAAGGGCCGCCCCCGAAGGACGGCCCTAAGCCTATGTTTCACATGGATCAATTCGACGGGGCAGCCGACCACGTTTTGAGCCCGCCGATCTTTTCCTTGCGGCGTTGATCGGAGGATTTCGACCAGTCTCCGCCGAAAGCGGCGGATTCCCAGCTGCCATATTCGGGGTTCGGGAACATGATCCAGTCCTTGCCCCAATTGCCTTTCGTTTTCTCGAGGAAAGCATGGCGCGCGTCGACCGAGCCCTTCGCGCTATCCGAGAAATCGCCCAGATTGTCGCCCATCAGCAGCACGACGCGGTAATCCTTCGCGACGCTCGCGATCCGGTTCTCCTTGGCCGAGCCCCAGTCGGGCTTTTCCTTCTTCGTCAGAACCGTGTCGACATTGCCGCCCATCGGGAAGCCGAGCTTCTTCATGTTCTCGCGGGTGGCGGGCTCTTCGTCTTTCGTCCGGTTCGAGATGTAGAAGATTTTCACGCCCTTGCTGTCGGCATATTTCAGGAAATCGAGCGCGCCGGGCATCGCCTTGGTGGTTTCGGATTTGACGTAATCCGTCCATTCCTTCGACGAGAACGAGGTGCCGCGCGCAATCAGCGAGGCCTCGTAATTGGAGTTGTCGAGGACGGTTTCATCGAGGTCGGTGATGATCGCGACCGGCTTGTCTTGATAGCCCTTGCCTTCCTTGTCGGGCGTCGCGGTCCAGCCCTTGTCGGCCAGCGCCTGATCGAGACGCAGCTTGGCGAGATCGAAAAGCCCGCGCGACACGGCGGCATGCTCGACCGATTGCTGCATCCAGAGCGTCGCGTTGAGCAGGTCGTTCTGCTTGGTGGCTTGCGCGCCGTCCGCGCTGGCAGCGACGGTGCTGAGCGCGAGGGCCGCCGCACTAAGCGCAAGCAAAGGCTTGAAGGTCATATCTGTCTCCCGGTTGGTCTTGTTCGCAACTCGGAATTCAAGCGTCGGATGCGGCGTGCGCGCAAGCGACGGCGGGGTCACCTTGCCGTGACTTCAGCTCCAGCGGACCTCGCCCAGAAAGATATAGCCTGCGCCGTAGATCGTCTTGATAAGGCGCGGATTTTTCGGGTCTTCGCCAAGCTTCGTGCGCAACCGCGAGATCCGCACATCCATCGCCCGGTCGAAGCTCTCGCCTGCCGCGCCGCCCAAGCTTTCCTGCATCTGCGCGCGGGTGATCAGCCGGTTCGGGCTTTCGAGAAACAGCCGCAGCACTTCGCCTTCGGCATGGGAGAACGAGGTCTCGGCCCCGTCCTCCGCTACCAGCAGGTAACGGTCGAAATGGGCGGTCCAGCCTGCAAAATGGGCGGTCTGCGCTTGCGCCGGGCCTTCGCTGCGCCCCTTGCGCAGGCGCGCGCGGATGCGGGCCACGACCTCGGCCGGATCGAAGGGTTTGATGATGTAATCATCCGCGCCAAGCTCCAGCCCCGTCACCCGGTCCTGCACCTGCGCGCGGCCCGAGATGATGATGATCGCAGCGCCCGATTCCAGCGCCAGCCGATGCACCAACGCCAGCCCGTCGCGATCGGGCAGGCCCAGATCGACGAGGCAGACATCGGGCGAGGAGCGCTTCAGCCCGGCTTCGAACTCGGTCGCGCGGCCGTAGCAGGTCGTACGAAACCCGGCCTCTTCGAGCGCGTCGGAGAGCATCCGGCGGATTTCGGGCTCGTCGTCGAGGATCGCGACAAGGGGATGGTCGGCACTCATCGAGGCACTCCCGCAAGCAGCGCCGCAAGCTGCGCGGCGGTAAAGGGTTTCTGAAGGACCGGGCAGGGGGCCTGCGCACGCAGCGCATCGCCCGGCGGCAGCGAGGTCATCAGGATCATGGGAACCTGATTGCGGATTTCGCGGGCAAGATCCACCCCGCTGCGCGGTCCCGGCAGCTGGATATCCGACAGGACCAGCGCGATGTCGGGCAGGTTCAGCAGGGCTTCGGCCTCGGCGATCGTGCCCGCCTCGACGACCGTGTGATCCATCGCGCGCAGCATGTCGCGGGTGCTGGCGCGAATGTCCTCGTCATCCTCGACCAAGAGCACCATCATCGGCTCGGCTTGCCGGGCGGCGGGTTTCAGCGGCAGGCGCATCGTGACGCGCGCGCCGTCCTCGGTATTGGCCAGCCGGATCGTGCCGCCCGCGAGCTTGGTCTGGTCATAGACCATCGACAGGCCGAGCCCGGAGCCTTCATTTCCCTTGGTCGTGAAGAACGGATCGAGCGCATGTTCGAGCGCCTCCTCCGAGAACCCGCCGCCCTGATCGGTCACGGCGATCTCGACCCATGTATCGCGCACCGCGCGGGCCTCGATCCGGATCGTGCCGCCCTCTGCGCGCATCGCGTGATTGGCGTTCAGGATCAGGTTCAGCAAGCTGTCCTGCAACGGGCCGGGATCGAGCAGGATCGCGTCTTTCAGATCGCTATTGTCGAAATCGAGCGTCACCGGATCATGCAGCGTCGGCCCCGCCATCGCGGCGAGATCGTCGAAGAGATCGTCCAGCACCACCGCCTGCGGGCGCAGCTCGCGCGGGCCGGAGATCGCGGCGATCCGGTCGAGAAGCGTGCCGCCGCGCCGCGCCGCGCCAAGGGTCGCCCGGATCGCGTCCTGCGCGTCGGCGGGCAGCCCCTCCATCCGTTCGAGCCGCCCCTGCAGGCCTAGGATGATCGTCAGCAGATTGGCGAAGTCATGCGCGAGCCCCGAGGAGAGCTGTGCGGCCAATTCGCGCTTCGCCGATTGCGCGAGCGCTGCGCGGGCCTGCGCCTCATGCGTAACGTCGGTGGAGAGGATATAGACCCCGCTCACCTCGTTCTTGCTGGCAAGATCGGGTGTCAGCGCGACGCGGATGCGCCGGCCCGACGGGTCATGCGTGATCTCGACGACGCTCGCCTCGCCCGCCAGCGCGCGCCGGAACCCGGGGGTGATCTTGCGATAGGTCTCGGGGCCGAGCGCCTCGCTCGCGTGGTGCCCGACCGCATTGGCGAGCGATCCGGGCATCACGGTCGACAGGCGCCGGTTGGAAAAGGTGTAGATCAGGTTGCGATCGACCCGCGCGATATGGGCGGGCATCATCTCGGTCACCTGCCGCGTGCGGGCCTCGGTGATGGCTAGCTGGCGCGAGGTTTCCTCCAGCGCCATGTTCGTCGCCGCCAGTTCCCGGTTCGCCGCCGCCAGCGCCTCGGCATGGTCGAGCAGTTGGCCCGAGAGTTCCTCGGAACGCGCGCGCAACAGCGCCTCGTGCCGCTTCACCGGCGTGATATCGGTATAGACCGTGACCCAGCCACCCTCGGGCAGCGGCGCGCCTTCGACCGAGATCGTGCGCCCGTTCGCCCGCTGACGCTCCATGTAATGGGCCTCGAAGGCGCGGGCGGTCTCGACGCGCTCGCGGACGGCAGCCTCGATATCGTCGACCTCGCCATATTCGCCCCGCGTCACGAGGAAGCGAATCGTATCCTCGAAGGTGGTGCCCGGCTGGGCCAGCGTGTCGGGCAGGTCGAACATCAGCTGATATTGCCGGTTCGACACGGCCAGCCGCAGATCGCTATCGAAGATCGACAGCGCCTGTCCGATCAGGTTCAGCCCGGCCTGTGTCAGCCGTTCGCGGCTTGTTTCGCTCACCTCGCCCCTCCCGCTCCTTGGCTTTTGCTACCACCGGCAGGCGGCACGGCAAAGCATGTTTCGCTGCGCAGCGAAGTCGTAAGAATTCGTTACAATCACGAAAAGATCACGAAAACTTTGACATAGACTGTCGAGCCATGCCGAACTGTGCGCGGAGGAGCGCCCGGGGCGGTCGAGGGACGCCGGACATACCGGCGCGAGGGAGGAAAATTTGGCTGACGCAGTCGCGAAGGGGCAGGAGCCTGCCCAATCGATTCCTGCGCTTTTGGCGCGGAACGTGGCCCGATATGGTGGTTACCCCGCCTATCGCGAGAAGGAATTCGGGATCTGGCAGAGCTGGAGCTGGGCCGAAGCGGCCGAGGAAATCCGCGCGATGGCGCTGGGCTTCCTGAGCCTCGGCGTGGAACGGGGCGATTATATCGCCATCATCGGGCGCAATCGCCCCATGCATTACTGGTCGATGGTCGCGGCGCAGATGTGCGGCGCGATTCCGGTGCCGCTCTATCAGGACGCAGCGGCCGACGAGATGGCCTATGTGATGGAGCATTGCGGCGCGCGCTTCGTCGTCTGCGGCGATCAGGAGCAGGTCGACAAGATCGTCGAGATCGAGGACCGCATCCACGCGATCACCCATGTTACCTACACCGACAAGCGCGGCATGCGGAAATACGACCATTCGCGCATGAACGCGCTGGAGGACGTGCAGGCCGAGGGCCGCGCGGGCCATTCGCGCTACGAGGCCGAGCTGGACAAGCGCATCGCCGAGCTGACCTATGACAGCACCTGCGTGATGCTCTACACCTCGGGCACGACGGGCAAGCCGAAGGGCGTGGTCCTGTCGAACCGCAACATCATCGAGACCGCCAAGGCGTCCTCGGAATTCGATCACCTGAACCATAACGACGAGGTTCTGGCCTACCTGCCGATGGCATGGGTGGGCGATTTCATCTTCTCGATCGGGCAGGCCTATTGGTCGGGCTTCACCGTGAATTGCCCGGAAAGCCCCGAGACGATGATGATCGACCTGCGCGAGATCGGGCCGACCTATTTCTTCGCACCGCCGCGGGTCTTCGAGAACCAGCTGACCTCGGTGATGATCCGCATGGAAGATGCGGGAAAGCTGAAGAAGAAGCTGTTCGACCATTACATGAAGGTCGCGCGCGACGTCGGTCCCGACATTCTCGACGGCAAGCCCGTCAGCTTCGGCAAGCGCATGTCCTATGCGCTGGGCAATTTCTTCGTCTATGGCCCGCTCAAGAACACGCTGGGCTTCTCGCGCATCCGCGTGGGCTACACGGCGGGCGAGGCGATCGGGCCGGAGATCTTCTCGTTCTACCGCTCGCTCGGGATCAACCTGAAGCAGCTCTACGGTCAGACCGAGGCGTCGGTCTTCATCACCCAGCAGCCCGATGGCGAAGTGCGCGCCGACACGGTGGGCGTGCCGTCCCCGGGCGTCGAGGTGAAGATCGCCGACAATGGCGAAGTCTTCTATCGCAGCCCCGGCACCTTCGTGGAGTATTACAAGAACGCTGAGAGCACCGCCTCGACGAAGGACCCGGAAGGCTGGGTCGCCACCGGCGATGCGGGCTTCTTCGAGGAAGATACCGGGCATCTGCGGATCATCGATCGCGCCAAGGACGTGGGCAAGATGGCCGACGGTCGCCTGTTCGCGCCGAAATATGTCGAGAACAAGCTGAAGTTCTACCCCTCGATCCTCGAGGCGGTGGTGTTCGGTGCGGGCAAGGACCGGTGCACGGCCTTCATCAATATCGACCTCACCGCGGTCGGCAACTGGGCCGAGCGCAACAACATCTCCTACGCCTCCTATCAGGAGCTTGCGGGCCATCCGCGCGTCTACGAGATGATCCGCGAGCATGTCGAAGAGGTGAATGAAAGTATCGCCGAAGACCCGATGCTCTCGGGCTGTCAGGTCCATCGCTTCCTGATCCTGCACAAGGAACTCGACGCCGATGACGGCGAGATGACCCGCACCCGCAAGGTGCGCCGCAACGTGATCGCCGAGAAGTTCAACGACCTGATCGAGGCGCTCTATGACGGGCGTGACGAGATCTACACCGAAACGGAAGTGACCTACGAGGACGGGCGCAAAGGCTCGATCAAGGCGACGCTGAAGATCGCCGACGCGAAGGTCGTGGCCCCGAAACAGATGGCGGAGGCGGCGGAATGAAAGACATGAACGAAGGTTACGTCACCGCCGACGGCCGCCAGATCGGCGGGGTCATCATGGAGATGAAGAACATCACGCTGCGCTTCGGCGGGGTGGTGGCGATCAAGGATATCTCCTTCGACATCCGCGAGGGCGAGATCCGCGCGATCATCGGTCCGAACGGCGCGGGGAAATCCTCGATGCTGAACGTCATCTCGGGTTTCTATATCCCGACCGAGGGCGAGGTGTTCTACAAGGGCGTCAAGCGCGGGCCGATGAAACCCTATCAGGTCGCGCGCCTCGGTATCGCGCGCACCTTCCAGAACATCGCGCTGTTCGACGGCATGTCGGTGCTCGACAACATCATGACCGGCCGGCTGACCCACATGAAGAAGGGGCTCATGTCGCAGGCCGGCTGGTGGTGGACGGGTGCCGCCGCCGAGGAGCACGAGAACCGCGAGAAGGTCGAGAAGATCATCGACTTTCTCGAGATCCAGAATATCCGGAAAACGCCGGTGGGGCGTCTGCCTTACGGCCTGAAGAAGCGGGTGGAGCTGGCGCGCGCATTGGCCGCCGAGCCGAAGATCCTTCTGCTCGACGAGCCGATGGCGGGAATGAACGTCGAAGAGAAAGAGGACATGAGCCGCTTCATCCTCGACGTGAACGACGAGTTCGGCACCACCATCGTCCTGATCGAACACGATATGGGCGTCGTGATGGACCTCTCCGACCGGGTCGTCGTGATGGATTACGGCAAGAAGATCGGTGACGGCACGCCCGACGAGGTGCGCAGCAATCAAGACGTGATCGACGCCTATCTGGGGGTGGCCCATGACTGAGACCATCCGCATCGCAATTCAGACATCGGAGGCGCGTCATGCCTGATATCGTTCTCTATGCCGCCGAGGTGACGCTGAACGGCCTGATGGCAGGGGTGCTCTATGCGCTCGTGGCGCTGGGCTTCGTGCTGATCTTCAAAGCCTCTGGCATCTTCAACTACGCGCAGGGCGTTCTCGCGCTCTTTGCCGCGCTCACGCTGGTCGGCATCCAGAAGGGGCAAGTGCCCTTCGCCCATCTCATCAACGCGATGACGGGCAATCACTACACGAATTTCCCGTGGGAGGTTCCGGCAATCGTCGCGATCCTGCTCGCGGCGGCCGTGATGGTCGTGCTCGCAATCATCATCGAGAAAGTGGTGCTCAAGCATCTGGTGAACCAGGCGCCGATCATCCTCTTCATGGCGACGATCGGGATGGCCTATTTCCTCGAAGGTTTCGGGGACGTGATGTGGGGTTCTGACATCAAGACGCTCGATGTGGGCCTGCCGCAGGGCATCAACGAGACCATCGACACCGTCACCTACAACATGTTCGGCTACGGCTTCTTCATCGACAATCTCGATATCGTGGCGGCGATCGTCGCGGTGCTGCTGGTGTCGGCGCTGACCGTGTTCTCGCAATACTCCAAGCAGGGCCGGGCGCTGCGCGCGGTGGCCGACGATCACCAGGCCGCGCTGTCGGTCGGGATCTCGCTGCGCTTCATCTGGATCCTTGTCTGGTCCATCGCGGGCTTCGTGGCGCTGGTCGCAGGCATCATGTGGGGCTCGAAATCGGGCGTGCAGTTCTCGCTGTCGCTGATCGCGCTCAAGGCGCTTCCGGTGCTGATGCTGGGCGGCTTCACCTCGATCCCGGGCGCCATCGTCGGCGGTCTGATCATCGGTGTGGGCGAGAAACTGTTCGAACTTCTGATCGGTGCCCCCTTCCTGGGTGGCGCGACCGAGAACTGGTTCGCCTATGTCCTCGCGCTCGTCTTCCTCGTCTTCCGGCCGCAAGGTCTGTTCGGCGAGAAGATCATCGAGAGGGTCTGACCGATGATCACGACGCTTTCACGTCACGGTGAAAAATTCCTTGATCGAGCCGCAGGGGTGCGACAAGCTGCCACATGTCGTGGCGTCAAGGGGAGGGGAGCCCAGTGTCGTCGCGCTGATGTGACGATCATTGGGAGGACCGTTACCGATGAAGACCTGCGCAACCGTGTTCACGATTGGCTGGGGAGCCGCGCTCGCATTCGGATGGATCGCGCTGGCCGCGCCGCCGGAAGAACCGACCACCTTGCAAACACTGAATATCGTGCTGGCCGCCTTGGGGGCGGGAGCCGGGCTCTGGGCCTGGGTGAGGATCCGGCGCGGCAACTGCTGACGGGAGACGACGCGCTCTCCCTGACGAAAGGGAGAGGCTGATGTTTTACCGCGAAGCAGGTGATTTCAAGACATCCTACCGGGAGGACAGTCAGACCTTTCCGATCAAATTCGACCGGCTGCGCTATTATGCGGTGCTGGCGGTCGCCTTCGGGATCGTGCCGCTGTTCATCAACGACTATTGGGCGAACGCGGTCGCGGTGCCCTTCCTGATCTACGCCATCGCGGCGATCGGGCTGAATATCCTCGTGGGCTATGCCGGGCAGGTCAGCCTTGGCACCGGGGGCTTCATGGCGGTGGGCGCTTATGCCGTCTACAAGCTGATGACGGCCTTCCCGGACGTATCGATCTTCATCCATGTGATCCTTGCAGGCTTCATCACGGCGGCGGTTGGGGTGCTGTTCGGCCTGCCGAGCCTGCGCATCAAGGGCTTCTACCTCGCGGTGGCGACGCTGGCGGCGCAATTCTTCCTCGTCTGGCTCTTCAACAAGGTGCCGTGGTTCTACAACTACTCGGCCTCGGGTCAGATCAACGCGCCCGAGCGTACCGTCTTCGGCGTCTTCGTGACCGGCGCGCAGACCTCGGCCATGGCGAAATACATGTTTTGCCTTGTGATGCTGACGCTGGTGGCGCTGGTCGCGCGGAACCTGACGCGCGGCACGGTCGGGCGCAAATGGATGGCGATCCGCGACATGGATATCGCCGCCGAGATCATCGGGGTGAACCCGCTGACGACGAAACTGTCGGCCTTCGCGGTCAGCTCGTTCTTCATCGGCATCGCCGGCGCTCTGTTCTTCGCGGTCTATCTGGGCGCGGCAGAAGTGGGCGAAGCCTTCGGCATCCAGAAGTCCTTCCTGATCCTCTTCATGGTGATCATCGGCGGTCTGGGCTCGATCTTCGGCTCCTTTGCGGGCGCTGCCTTCCTCGTGCTGCTGCCGGTCTTCCTGAAGAACGTGCTCGTCGGCACGCTCGGTTGGCCCACGGACCTCGCCGCGCATATCGAACTGATGATCGTGGGCGGCCTGATCGTGGCCTTCCTGATCGCGGAACCGCATGGCCTCGCGCAGCTCTGGCGCGTCGCGAAAGAAAAACTCCGGCTTTGGCCCTTCCCGCACTGACGGCCGGGCCGCCCAACACAAAGAACCGGGACACGCCCGGCGCAACACTCGAACATTCTGGGAGGAGAACCGAATGAAGAAGACCCTAACCGCACTGGTCGCGGCGGCGATGACGCTGACCACGGCCCCGGCTTTCGCCGAACTGGTGGTGCCGAACCTCAGCTATCGCACCGGGCCCTATGCCGCGAACGGCATTCCCTACGCCGATGGCTTCAACGACTATTTCACCCTGCTCAACGAGCGTGACGGGGGCATCGGCGGCGAGATGGTTGCGACCCCCGAATGCGAAACCGCCTATAACACCGAGAAGGGCGTGGAATGCTACGAGTCGACCAAGGGCGAAGGCGCGCTGGCCTATAACCCGCTCTCGACCGGCATCACCTATCAGCTGATCCCGAAGGTCACCGCTGACGGCATCACGCTCTACACCCCGGGCTACGGCCGCACCTCGGCTGCGAACGGCAAGGTGTTCAAGTGGGTCTTCAACTTCCCGGCCAACTACTGGGACGGCGCCTCGGTCGCGATCAAACATATCATTGATCAGGAAGGTGGCGACATCAGCGGTAAGAAAATCGCGCTGGTCTATCACAACTCCGCCTATGGCAAGGAGCCGATCCGCACGCTCGAAGAGCTGGCCAAGAAGCACGGTTTCGAGCTTTCGACCCTGCCCGTCGACCACCCCGGTCAGGAGCAGAAGTCGCAATGGCTGCAAATCCGTCGTGACAAGCCCGACTATGTCCTGATGTGGGGCTGGGGCGTCATGAACCAGGTCGCCATCCAGGAAGCCGTGAACATCCGCTTCCCGATGGATCACTTCATCGGCGTCTGGTGGTCGGGTTCGGAGAACGACGTGGCTCCGGCAGGCGACAAGGCCTCGGGCTACAAGGCGCTGTCGTTCCACGGCACCGGCATGGACTACCCGGTCTATGCGGACCTCAAGCAATATGTCGTCGATGCCGGCAAGGCGTCGGGTGCAGGAGATCAGGTCGGCACGATGCTCTATTCGCGCGGCATGTACGCGGCGATGATCATCTCGGAAGCGATCCGCAAGGCGCAGGAGATGGCCGGCAAGTCGAACGTCAACGCCGCTGAAGTGCGCGACGGTTTCGAGAATCTCGACCTCACCGAAGCCCGTCTGGAAGAGCTCGGCCTGCCGAACTTCGCCCAGCCGATCAAGGCGAGCTGCGAGAACCACGGGGGCCCCGGCTCCGCGAAGGTCTTCCAGTGGGATGCCGGTGCGAAGAAGTGGAACGAAGCCTCTGACTGGATCGAATCCGACAAGGACGTGCTGAACCCGCTGATCGAAGAAGATTCCGCAGCCTTCGCTTCGGAAAACAACATCACCGACCAGTGTAACTGATCGAAAACGGCCTCCGGCGCGCGCCGCCGGGGGCCACCCCAACGTCCCGGAGAGAACCATGCTCGACGCTTCGAAAACCGATAACACCCTTCTCGAGGTCAACAATATCGAGGTGATCTACAATCACGTCATCCTCGTGCTGAAAGGGGTGAGCCTGAGCGTGCCCAAGGGCGGGATCACCGCGCTTCTGGGCGGCAACGGCGCGGGCAAGACGACGACGCTCAAGGCGATCTCCAACCTGCTCAAATCCGAGCGCGGCGAGGTGACGAAAGGCTCGATCACCTATCGCGGCGAACGGGTGCAGGACGGCTCCCCCGCCGATCTGGTCCGCAAGGGCGTGATCCAGGTGATGGAGGGGCGCCATTGCTTCGAACACCTGACCGTCGAGGAAAACCTGCTGACCGGCGCCTATACCCGCAAGGACGGGCGCGCCGCGATCCAGGACGACCTGGAGATGGTCTATACCTATTTCCCGCGCCTCAAGGAACGCCGCAAATCGCAGGCGGGCTATACCTCGGGCGGGGAGCAGCAGATGGTCGCGATGGGCCGCGCGCTGATGAGCCGCCCCGAGACGATCCTGCTGGACGAACCTTCGATGGGTCTCGCGCCGCAGTTGGTGGAGCAGATCTTCGAGATCGTGAAATCGGTCAACGAGAACGAGGGCGTGACCTTCCTTCTGGCCGAGCAGAACACCAATGTCGCGCTGCGCTACGCCCATTACGGCTACATTCTGGAGAGCGGGCGCATCGTGATGGACGGTCCCGCAGCCGAGCTGCGCGAGAACCCGGACGTGAAGGAATTCTACCTCGGCATGTCCGACGAAGGCCGCAAGAGCTTCCGCGACGTGCGCAGCTATCGCCGCCGCAAGCGCTGGCTGGCGTAACGGTAACTTATTGATTCAATAGAATTGCTGCGCAGCATTTTTGCCGCGGCACAGGAGCGGTCTGTCCGCTGAACGGAAAGGGTCGAGAGATGGGCGAACATTTCGACGAATTGGAAACCCGCAGCGCCGACGCGCGTGAGGCCTCTCTGGCGGAGTGCCTGCCGGCTCTGATCGGCGCGGCGATGAAGGCTCCGGGGATCGCGGCGCATCTGCACGGCGTCGATCCGAGCGCGATCACCTCGCGCGAGGCGCTCGCGAAGCTGCCGGTGCTGCGCAAATCCGACCTTGGCGCTGCGCAGAAAGGCGCGCCGCCCTTCGGCGGGCTGGTCACGAAACCCGCCCATGCCTTCGCGCATATCTTCCAGTCGCCCGGCCCGATCTATGAGCCCGGCGATACCAGCCACAACTGGTGGCGGTTGGGGCGTTTCGTCCATGCCGCAGGCGTCGGTCCCGGCGATATCGTGCAGAACTGCTTTGGTTATCACCTCACCCCGGCGGGCATGATGTTCGAGAATGCCGCGCGCGCGGTGGGCGCCGCAGTTCTGCCCGCAGGCACCGGCCAGACCGAACTGCAGGTGCGTGCCGCCGTCGATATCGGCACCACCACTTACGCGGGCACGCCCGATTACCTGCGCATCATTCTCGAGAAGGCCGAGGAGATGGGCGAGGCGCTGAAAATCACCAAGGCTACCGTGTCGGGCGGCGCGCTCTTCCCGAGCCTGCGTCAGGATTATGCGGATCGCGGCATCGCCTGCCTGCAATGCTACGCCACCGCCGATCTGGGCAATATCGCCTATGAGAGCGCCGCGATGGAGGGAATGATCGTGGACGAGGGCGTGATCGTCGAGATCGTCCGCCCCGGCACCGGCGATCCGGTGGCCCCCGGCGAGGTCGGCGAAGTCGTCGTGACCACGCTCAACCCCGACTACCCGCTGATCCGCTTCGCCACTGGCGATCTCTCGGCGGTGATGGAAGGCGTCAGCCCCTGTGGGCGCACCAATATGCGCATCAAGGGCTGGATGGGGCGCGCCGATCAGACGACCAAGATCAAGGGCATGTTCGTGCGCCCCGAGCAGGTCGCCAGCTTCGTCTCGGCCCATGCAGAGGTGCAAAAGGCCCGCGTCATCGCCACCCGCGACGGCGAGATGGACGTGATGACCGTGCAGATCGAGACCGAGGCCGACGATCCCGCCCGCTTCGACGGTGGCATCCGCGAGGCGCTGAAGATGAAGGGCGTGATCGAACTGGTGTCGCCCGGCTCTTTGCCCAATGATGGGAAGGTCATCGACGACCAGCGCAAATACGACTGAGGAACCGCGCGCGCACCTGAGGGGTTTCTCCGAAAAGAGAGTGGAGGACCCCATGCGTAAACTTCTTCTGACAGGTGCCGCGATCGCGGCGCTTGGCCTTCCCGCCCATGCCGCCGATCTGGCGCTGGTGCTGGGCAATTCCGATTATCAGCGGATCGACGATCTTCGCTCGGGCACCGCGCTGACCGATAGCGAGGCAAAGCTGCAGACGGCGGGCTTCTCGGTGCTGATCGAGGATGACGCCGACGCGGCCGAGATCCGGTCCCGCTTCCGCGATTTCGTGACCCGTGCGCCCGAGGCCGAGCGGCTGGTCGTGGCGCTCTCGGGCCGTTTTGTCCATTCCGACGGCGAGACGTGGTATCTGCCGGTCGACGCCCGCGACACCTCGCTGCCCGAAGCTGTGAGCGAGGCGCTGCCGTTGTCGGCCGTGATGACCGTGCTCGCGGCCCATCCGGGGCGCGCGGTTCTGCTGCTTGGGTCGGCGGATGACGCGGGCAACGGTCAGGGCCTGACCCAACCGGGGATCGGCACGCTCGACATTCCGCAGGGCGTGACGGTGCTGCGCGGCAGCCCTAAGGATGTGGCCAGCCTGATGTCGGGCGATCTGACCGAGCCGGGCGCCTCGCTGATGCAATCGGCGCAATCCGAAGACCTGCGCGCAAGCGGCTACATGCCACAGGATTTCACCCTAGTCACCGAACCGTCGGGCAAGAAGCCTGCCCCGGTGAAGACCCCCGAGGCTGACCCGTCGGCCCCGTATTGGGACATGGCGCGCTCCGAGGACACGATTACCGCCTATCAGCTCTATCTCGACCGCTATCCGAATGGCACCAATGCCGCTCAGGCGAAGCAGCGTATCCAGCAGCTGCGAGACGAGCCTCAGCGGCAAGCGAAGGCTACGGAAGAGGCGCTGAACCTCAGCCGCGATCAAAAGCGCGAGGTGCAGCAGAACCTGACGATCCTGAAATTCGACCCGAAAGGCGTCGACGGCATCTTCGGGCCGGGCTCGCGCGGGGCGATCTCGCGCTGGCAGAAAGCCAACGGCTTCGACGATACGAGTTATCTGACCCGCGCCCAGCTCACCGCACTTTCGGCGCAGGGCGAGAAGCGCGCGGCCGAGCTGAAGGCCGAGGCCGAGGCACGTCAGGCCAAGATCGATCAAGAAGACCGCGCTTATTGGGAGCAGACCGGCAAGGCGGGCGATGAGGCCGGGCTGCGCGCCTATCTCAAGAAATATCCCGACGGGCTGTTTGCGGAACTCGCGCAGGAGCGTCTCGACAAGATCGAAGCCGACCGCCGTTCCGAGGCTCAGGCTGCCGACCGCGCGGACTGGGACGCCGCGCGCAAAGCCGACACCATCGCCAGCTACCGCGACTATCTGGCAAGCCGCTCCGACCCGGCCTTCAAAGCCGAGGCCGAGGCGCGCATCGCCGAGCTGCAGCAACAGAATCAGCAAAGCGACGCGATGAAGGAAGCCGCCGCGAAAGAAGCCGCTCTCGGTCTGCCCGGCGTCGCGAAATCTCTGGTGGAGCAACGGCTTGCCCAGATGGGGCTGAAGCCCGGCAAGGTCGACGGTGTGTTCGACAAGGATACCCGCCGCGCGATTCGCCGCTATCAGACCGCAGGCGGGCTGGAAGCCACCGGCTATCTCGATCAGGCCACCGTGGCGCAGCTTCTGGCCGGGGCGATCGGCGCGCGTTAAGCGTCGATCCCTCTCAGCTTCGACGCGCTGAACAAAGGAAAAGGCCGCGCCGGGAAATCCCTGGCGCGGCCTTTATTCGTTTCGGCTCGGCTGCCTCAGCCCTGACGGGCTTTGAAGCGCTTCTGCGTCTTGTTGATCACGTAGACGCGGCCTTTGCGGCGCACGACCTGGCAATCGCGATGACGCTGCTTGAGCGAGCGGAGCGAGTTGCGGACCTTCATCGGCCTTCTCCTGTATCGCGGCGCGCGGTGCGCCTTGAAAAACGAATGCCCCGGGCTTGCAAGCCGGGGGCGGTGAATAGATGGTGGGCGGTACTGGGATCGAACCAGTGGCCACTACGATGTCAACGTAGTGCTCTACCGCTGAGCTAACCGCCCACACCCGTGCGATCCCGTTTGGTACCTTTGATTCGCGCTTGCGGCTAGGCCGCGAAGGGAACCGAAAGGCGCGGTGTCGCGTCGGTCTGGGGGTCTATATAAAGAGTCGAAACGGCTTTCAAGAGGGTTTTGGCGCGAAAGCGTTCCAGTGTAAGATATTAGGCGATCATAAGAGGTTTCATGTCCGACAGCCCAGCCCTTTTGCCGCCGTTCCGGCTGGATCGCCCCAAGGCGTTGCGGACGGCTGCGGTCTTCGCCTCGCCCCATTCCGGTGCGCAATACCCGCTTAGCCTGCAGGAACGGGCCGTTCTGGACATGCTGCGCCTGCGGTCTTCCGAAGACGCTTTCGTCGATGAGCTGCTGGCGGATGTGCCGCGATTCGGCGCGCCGCTTCTCTGCGCGCAGTATCCGAGGGCCTGGGTCGATCTCAACCGGGCGGAGGACGAACTTGATTCGGCGCTGATCGCCGGGCTCGACCGGGCGCATCCGGGGCCGCGCGTCGCTGCCGGTCTCGGGGTGATTCCCCGCGTGGTGTCCGGTGCGCGGGCGATCTATCGCGGCAAGATCCCGATGATCGAGGCCGAGGCGCGGATCAACCATGTCTGGCGGCCCTATCACGCGCAGCTCGAGGCGCTGATGACCGAGGCGCATGGGGCTTTCGGGCAGGCGATCCTGCTCGATATGCATTCGATGCCGTCCGAGGCCTTGGCCGCGAGCGGGCCGCGCCGCGCGGAGATCGTGCTCGGCGATCGCTACGGCACCAGCGCCGACCGCGAGATCGTGCGCGAGATCGAACTGATCTTCGAAGGCGAAGGGCTGAACGTGGCGCGCAACAGCCCCTTTGCCGGGGCCTATATCACGCAGCGCTACGGGCATCCGCGCGAGGGGTATCACGCGATCCAGATCGAGATCGACCGCGCCCTCTACATGGATCAGCACCGCATCGCACCGAACGAGAATTTCAATGCGTTCGCGGCGCTGATGAGCCGGGCGGCGCGTCAGATCGCCGATCTCGGGGCGCATCCGCTGCGCCACGCGGCGGAGTGACTCACTCCCCGTCCCAGCCGCGCCCGTTGCGGATCGCATCCGCCCCGAATCGCGCCCGGATCGCATCTTTGGCCCGCTCCGCGCTTGCGCGCTTGCCCGCATTGGGGTCGAGCAGATCGCCCGCCGGGTCGCGCCCATCGGCTGCCGTGAGATCCGAAAACCCGATGCCGATCAAGCGGTAGGCTTGGCCCTTCGGCAGCTTGTCGAACAGTGTCTCGCCCGCGCGATAAAGCGTGTCGGCCAATTGGCTCGGCTCCTCCAGCCGGGTCTGCCGGGTCACGGTCGCGAAATCGGCCTTCTTCAGCTTCAGCGTCACCGTCCGCCCCGCCAGATCGCGCGCCTTCATCCGGGCCGAGACCTTCTCGGCCAGATGCCATAGCTTGCCCATCAGCGCCTCGCGATCGGCGATGTCGGTGTTGAAGGTGGTCTCGTTCGAGACCGATTTCATCGGCGAGTCTGGAGAGACCCGCCGCGCATCGAGACCGCTGGCCAACTCAAAGAGCCGCCGCCCCGATGCGCCGAAACGGTCCTCCATCCGCGACAGCCCCGCGCGGCGGATATCGGCGAGCGTGCGGATGCCCGCGCGCCCAAGGGCCGAGCGCGTCGCCGCCCCCACGCCCCAGAGGATCGACACCGGCTTGTCGCGGAGAAACTCTTCCGTATCGCCGCGCCCGATCACCGAAAATCCGCGCGGCTTGTCGAGGTCCGAGGCGATCTTGGCGAGAAACTTGTTATGCGAGAGACCGACCGAGGCCGTGACCCCGATCTCCGTCTCGATCTCGCGCGCGAGCCGCGCCATCAGGAGGGCCGGGGGCGCATGATGCAGCCGCTCCGTCCCGCCCAGATCGAGGAACGCCTCGTCGAGCGAGAGCGGCTCGATCAGCGGCGTCAGCTCGACCATCTTCGCCCGGATCTCGCGCGAGACATTGGCGTAATGCTCCATCCGCGGTTTGATGATCACTGCGTCCGGGCACAGTTTGCGGGCCTGAAACATCGGCATGGCCGAGCGCACGCCCGAGATTCGCGCGATGTAGCAGCAGGTCGTCACCACCCCGCGCGTGCCACCGCCCACGATCACCGCCTGCGAAGACAGTTCGGGATTGTCGCGCTTCTCGACCGAGGCATAGAAGCTGTCGCAATCGATATGCGCGATGGGCAGGTCGAACAGCTCCGGATGCGCCACGATCCGCGCCTTGCCGCAGGCGGGGCAACGCTTCGGCGCCTCGTCAAAACTCTTCAGGCAATCGCGGCAAAGGGCAGGCATGGGGACTCGATCCGGGAAACACCCCTTAGATACTCTCTCTTCCTCTTGGCGGAAATATCCCGGGGTGAATTGGCGTAGCCAAGAGGGGCAGCGCCCCTGACGCTGACGAAAAAGGGGCGGATCGCTCCGCCCCTCTCAATCGGTATTCAGCTGGCCTTAGTGCAGCGGCACGCCATCGGCAGGCTTCGTGCCACCCAGAGGCGCCGCATGGCCGCCGACGATCAGGCCGTTCGGGCCCGCCGTGACTTCGACCGTCGCACCATCCATGATCTCGCCGCCAAGGATCGCCTCGGCCAGCGGGTCCTGCAACGCGCGTTGGATCACCCGCTTCAGCGGACGTGCGCCATAGACCGGGTCGTAGCCTGCATCGGCGAGCCACTTGTGGGCCGACTCGTCCAGATCCAGCGTGATCTTGCGCTGCGCCAGACGCGTCTCCAGCCGCTTGAGCTGGATTTCCACGATCCCGTCCATGTTCTCGCGGTTCAGGCGATCGAAGATCACCATCTCGTCGAGACGGTTCAGGAATTCGGGGCGGAAATGCGCCCGCACCGCATCCATCACCTGACGCTTGGCCTCGCCCGCATCCGTGCCTTCCGGCAGCTGGCTGAGCGCCTGCGAGCCGAGGTTCGAGGTCAGCACGATCAGCGTCTGCTTGAAATCGACCGTGCGGCCCTGCCCATCGGTCAGCACACCATCGTCGAGCACCTGCAGCAGCACGTTGAACACGTCCGGGTGCGCCTTCTCGACCTCGTCGAACAGCACGACCTGATAGGGACGCCGCCGGACCGCTTCGGTCAGAACGCCACCCTCGTCATAGCCGACATAGCCCGGAGGGGCACCGATCAGCCGGGCTACGGAGTGTTTCTCCATGAACTCGGACATGTCGATCCGCACCATCGCCTGATCGTCGTCGAACAGGTAATTCGCGACGGCCTTGGTCAGCTCGGTCTTACCCACGCCGGTCGGGCCGAGGAAGAGGAACGAACCCAGCGGACGGTTCTCGTCATTCAGCCCAGCCCGCGCACGGCGCACGGCGTTCGACACGGCGGTGATCGCTGCATCCTGACCGACGACGCGCTTGTGCAGCTCGTCTTCCATCTTCAGCAGCTTCTCGCGCTCGCCCTCCAGCATCTTCGAGGTCGGGATACCGGTCCAGCGTTCGACCACTTCGGCGATCTGCTCGGGACGCACCGATTCCTCGACCATCAGCTCCTCGCCTTCGGCCTCATCGGCTGCGGCGAGTTGCTTCTCGAGGCTCGGGATGATGCCGTAGCTGAGCTCACCGGCGCGGGCGAGATTGCCTTCGCGCTTGGCTTGATCGAGCTCGGCCCGGGCCTTGTCGAGTTGCTCTTTCAGGCTCCGGCCCGATTCCAGCTTGTCCCGCTCGGCCTGCCACTTGGCAGTCATTTCCGAAGCGCGATCCTGCAGATCGGCCAGTTCCTTCTCGAGCTTCTCGAGACGGTCCTTCGACGCGGTGTCGTCCTCTTTCTTCAGCGCTTCCGCTTCGATCTGCATCTGCAGGATCTGACGGTCGAGCGCATCGAGCTCCTCGGGCTTGCTGTCCACTTCCATGCGCAGACGCGAGGCGGCCTCGTCCACGAGGTCGATCGCCTTGTCGGGCAGGAAGCGGTCGGTGATATAGCGATGCGAGAGCGTCGCCGCCGAGACCAGCGCCGAGTCGGAGATTTTCACCCCGTGGTGGAGTTCGTATTTCTCCTTGATGCCGCGCAGGATCGAGATCGTGTCCTCGACCGTCGGCTCTTCCACCATCACGGGCTGGAAACGCCGGGCCAAAGCCGCGTCCTTCTCGACATATTTGCGATACTCGTCGAGCGTCGTGGCGCCCACGCAGTGCAGCTCACCACGGGCCAGCGCCGGCTTGATCAGGTTCGCCGCATCCATCGCGCCGTCGGATTTCCCGGCGCCGACGAGCGTGTGCATCTCGTCGATGAAGAGGATGATCTCGCCCGCAGCGGCCTCGATTTCCTTGAGGATCGCTTTCAGACGCTCTTCGAACTCGCCGCGATATTTCGCACCGGCGATCAGCGCGCCCATGTCGAGCGCGAGCAGCCGCTTGTCGCGCAAGCTCTCCGGCACGTCACCGTCGATGATGCGCAGCGCGAGGCCCTCCGCGATCGCGGTCTTACCCACGCCGGGTTCGCCGATGAGAACCGGGTTGTTCTTCGTCCGACGGCTCAGCACCTGCATGGTGCGCCGAATCTCGTCATCACGACCGATGATCGGGTCGATCTTGCCTTGCTCGGCGGCCTCGGTCAGATCGCGCGCGTATTTCTTGAGCGCTTCATAGCCTTCTTCGGCCGAGGCCGAATCCGCAGTGCGGCCCTTGCGCAGATCGTTGATCGCGGCGTTGAGCTTTTGCGCCGTCACAGCGCCCGCATCGAGCGCATCCTTGGCGCGCGTGTTCACCATGGCCAGAGCCATCAGAACCCGCTCCACCGGGACGAAGCTGTCGCCTGCTTTCTTGGCGATCTTCTCAGCCTCGTCGAGCACGCGCACGAGGCTCTGCTCGACATAGACCTGCCCGTCGCCGCCCGACACTTTCGGCAGTTTCGACACTGCCAGATCGACGGCTTCGAGCACGCGGGCAGGTTCGCCGCCGGCGCGCTTGATCAGGTTGGCCGACAGCCCCTGATCGTCATCCATCAAAGCCTTCAGAAGATGCTCGGGCACCACACGTTGATGACCCTCGCGCATCGCGATCGTCTGCGCGGCCTGAAGGAAACCGCGAGACCGCTCCGTGAACTTCTCCATGTTCATCGGCATTCTCCTTTTTTAAAGCCCCCGGGATGTGTCTGGCCCTGAATAGGCGCCGTCCTGACCGGGTCTCGTTATGAAAAATGGGATGTGGCGCATCCCGGTTCAAGAGCTTTTCGGCGACCATTTCGCCGCAGAAGGAAACCAAAACGCAAGGTTTAGCGTTTACGCAGGGACACCCACACAGGAGGCTCCGAGGATGCATCATGCCAGCGCCACGCGCATCGCGCGCCTGATTTACAACGCCGCGCAGCGCCGTTTCGAGGCGGTCGTCGAATTCTTCACCCCCGGAATCGCGCAGCCGCTGCGGGTGCCTGTTCGCGTCGAAGCCAGCCCGAATATTCCGCATCGCCAGCTTGCCCGCGCGCTGACCCGCGAAGCGCAGCGTCGTGGCATCGGCGGGCTGTGATCCCGCGAACGGCTTGACGTAGCGGTGATTGATCCGCATCAGGGGGCGATCTTGAAAAGGAGCGCCCCGCGATGACCGACATGACCCTGCCCGCCGACGACCGTCTCATCGTCGCCCTCGACGTGCCGAGCGCCTATGAAGGCCTCGTGCTGGCGAACCAGCTGGGCGACTCGGTGTCCTTCTACAAGATCGGTCTGGGGATGCTCACCGGCGGCGGCCTCGCGCTGGCCAGCGAGCTAAAGCAGGATCAGGGCAAGCGCATCTTCCTCGATATGAAGCTGTTCGACATCGGCGCGACTGTCGAGAATGCCGTGCGCGGGCTGGCGCAGTTCGACCTCGATTTCCTGACCGTGCATGGCGACCCCTATGTGGTGAAGGCCGCCAAGGAAGGCGCCGCGGGCACCGATTTGAAAATTCTCGCCGTGACGATCCTGACCTCGCTCGACCGCGAGGACCTGAACGGTGCGCTGATCAAGGACGGCGCCATCAGCGATCTCGTGGCGGAACGTGCGGGGCGCGCGTTCGAGGCTGGTGCGGATGGCGTGATCGCCTCGCCGCAGGAAGCCGCGATGATCCGCGCGCTGCCCGAGGCGGAGGGCCGTCTGATCGTGACGCCGGGTGTGCGTCCGACCGGGGCCGATCTTGGCGATCAGAAGCGGATCGCGACCCCGGCGGCTGCCGTGGGCGCAGGTGCCGACCATATCGTCGTCGGCCGTCCGATCCACCGCGCGCCCGATCCGCGGGCTGCGGCGGAAGCGATCCTCAAAGAACTGCAGGGCTGATTAGCGTCTCTTACTGACCGTCGCCACCTGTCGCCGGGCCGCTCGTCTTCGAGTCGGGCGCCACGTTGACCTGTGCGGCATTCGGGTCGGATATCTGCTGCTCGCTCGGCGGATCGGTGGCGACGTCGTCCCCCCCGTCGATCGGCGTATCGGCAACGAGCCAGACCACGACACCCAGCGCTGCAGCCAGAGCGACGAGGGTGAGTATCACGCCGCCGAGACTGCTCTGTCGGTTCGAATCCTTGGCCATTCTTGCTTGCCTCTTCGCTTTGATCCCTCGGTAAAGGAAACGCGAGGCTCTGACCTGCGTTCCTCCTCCCGTCATCAGATAGGCGGAGCATGGCGCAAAATGAAACGGCGCCCCGCAGGACGCCGCTTCACTTGCACGTGATCTACGAGGGCCGGAATCAGTTAGAACCGCCGCTCTGCGTGGTGGCCTCAGCCGAGGCGCCGCTCGTGTCGGTGCTGCTGCCGCTGGCCGCCGCATCGCCCGAGGCGTCGGCGCTCGACGAGTCCGCCGGGGCTGCGTTGTCGTTGTTCTCGATCGTGACCGAGGTGGCGCTCGCATCGCTCTCCGTGGGCGCGGTGCTGGCGCTTTCGTCCCCGGGCGACATCATGAGCCAAAGAACGATGCCGAGGGCGACGACGACCGCGCCCAGAACGAAATAGATGCCGCCCAGACCCGAGCGTTCGTGATTATGCGTGTCAGACATGATGATCTCCTGTCGATGTTCATCTCTCTGTATTGGCGAGAGAACATCGATGGCCCGCGTCCAGTTCCCGCGATGCGCGAGAACCCGCCGGCAGCGGTTTCGTCACATGTCTTCAGTTCTCGTTAATATCGTCATGCCATTGTTTCACCTGACCGCGCCGCACGCCCATCAGTTTGCGCAGCGCGAGCCATGCGATGATCGACAGAACCGCGAAGGTGATCAGCGTGATCGGCACCGACTTTCCGACGATGCCGATCCAGATCAGCCCGCCGGTGATTACCGCCCCGATCGAGAAGCCAAGGAAGATGAAGCCGGGGATGATCATCTCGGCCCCGCCCAGCACCAGACCGGCCAGAACCCAGACCCACGGAAGTTGCCAGAGGTCCATCACGCTTTCCTCAGAAGCTGGAAGGCGTCGGTGAAGGCCTCGAGGGCTGCGGCAGGCAGGATCACGGTCTGCTTGCCTTCGCCCTTGGCAACTTGAGCCAACGCATCGACCTGTTTCAGCGCGACCTGATATTGCGCGGCCTCCAAGCCGTTCTTCGCGATGGCTTCGGCAACGACCTCCGTGGCATAGGCTTCGGCATCGGCTGAGACGCGGCGCGCCTCGGCCTCTTTCTGCGCCTGGAACAGCTGGGCTTCGGCGGCGAGTTCGACCGCGCGCTTCTTACCCTCGGCCTCGGTCACCTGCGCCCGGCGCGCGCGTTCTGCATTGAGCTGTTGCAGCATCGCGGCGCGGGTCGCCTCGTCGAGATTGACGTCGAGAATCTCGGCGCGGGTCACCTCGATCCCCCAATCGTCCACCATCACGGCGACCTGTTCGCGGACCTTCTCGATCAGGCGGGCGCGGTTCGACTGTACCTCGTCGAGCTCGATCACCCCGATCTCGGAGCGCACGATCCCCGCTACCGTCGTCGCGATCGCGGCATCAACATCGCGGATGCGGTAGACGGTCTTTTCCGGTTCGGTGATCCGGTAGAAGACCGAGGTTTCGACTTTCACCAGCACGTTGTCGGCGGTGATCGCGTCCTGCATCGCGTTGGGCAGCTGGCGCTCGAGGATCGAGATCTTGTGCGGCACCCGGTCGAGGAACGGCACGATGAAGTTGATGCCGGGGCCGAGCACCGCGCGCAGCCGCCCGAAGCGCTCCACGACGTGCTTCTCGGATTGCGGCACGATCCGCACGCCGAGGAAGACCGACAGGATCAGCAGCACCGCGACGGCGATCATCACGATATCGCTGCCGGTTAGGGAATTCGGGAAAAGCATTTGGGCCTCGACCTTCTGAACTTAAACTTGGTTACCGGGAAACACGCGCAAGGCGAGCAATGTCAGCACCACGAGCACGGCCCAGCCTCCGGGCCGTGAAATGAGCCAGACCGCGAGCGCGAAGCTTATCCCGACGATACGACTGCTCGCCGTCGCGAGAAAGCCGAACAGCACGCCCATCAGGCGAATTCCATCAAATAGGGGGTCATCGACTGCTCCTTGTGATTTTTCCACAAGTTTGCCGCAACTTCCGCGATTTGGGAAGGCTGTTGCGCTCAGCCTAAGCGTGCAGGCAGGCGCAGGCCGCGCAATACGTCGGCGCCCGACATCGGGCGCTTGCCCGGGCGTTGGGCTTCGAGGATTTCCAGCGCGCCCGTACCGCAGGCGATGGTAAAGCCGTCGAGGATCTCGCCCGGCGCGCCGCTTCCCTCTGCCGGGGCGGCGCGCAGCAGCTTGATCCGTTCACCTGCGATCTCGGTCCAGGCGCCGGGGAAGGGGGAGAGACCGTTGATATGGCGGATCACCTCGTCGGCCGGGCGCGTCCAATCGACCTGCGCCTCCGCCTTGTCGATCTTCGCGGCATAGGTCACGCCATCCTCGGGCTGCGGCTGAAGGATCAGCGAGTCGATCTCGGACAGCGCATCGAGGATCAGCCGCGCGCCCATCGCGCTCAGCCGGTCATGCAGCTCGCCGGTGGTCTCGGTCGCGCCGATCTCGGTCGCTTCGCGCAGCAGAACCGGCCCGGTATCGAGCCCGGCCTCCATCTGCATGATGCAGATGCCGGTCTGGCTGTCGCCCGCCATGATCGCGCGGTGGATCGGGGCCGCCCCGCGCCAGCGCGGCAAAAGCGAGGCGTGGATATTCAGGCAGCCCTTCGCGGGCGCATCCAAGATCGCCTGCGGCAGGATCAGCCCGTAGGCCACCACGACCGCGATGTCGGCGTTCAGCGCGGCGAAGGCGTCGCGGTCCTCAGGGGCTTTGAAGTTCCGCGGGGTGCGCACCTCGATCCCCAGCTCCTCAGCCTTGGCATGGACCGGCGAGGGGCGCTCTTTCTTGCCGCGTCCGGCGGGGCGGGGCGGCTGGCTATAGACGGCGACAACCTCATGCGCGCCGGCCAGCGCCTCCAGAACGGGGACGGAGAACTCCGGCGTTCCCATGAAGATGACGCGCATCGCTTAGCCTTTCGCGAGTTTCTTCGACTTCTGCACCAGCATCTTGCGGCGCAGGGGCGAGAGATGATCGACATACATCTTGCCGTTGAGATGATCGATCTGGTGCTGGACGCTCGTCGCCCAGAGGCCCACGAAATCACGGTCTTCCATCTCGCCGTTCTCATTGAGGAAGCGCACCGTGACCGCGCGGGGCCGCTCGATCGGGGCGGAGATGCCCGGCAGGTTCGGCGAGGCCTCTTCATGCTTGCGCATCTGCACCGACGCATGAAGCACTTCCGGATTCGCCATCCGCACGGCCTGACCGCGCTTGTCGGATGCATCGACCACGGCGAGGCGCATCATGATCCCGATCTGGGGCGCTGCAAGCCCGACACCGGGCATCGCATCCATCGTCTCGATCATGTCGTCCCAGATCATCCGAACGGTCTCGGTGATCGTCTCGACCGGCTCGGCGGGGCGATGCAGGCGGCGGTCGTCATAGGGGATGAAGGCGCGCGAAGCCATCAGAGGATCGGATCCTTGGCCGCGCCCGCACGGGCGCGCTCGCGCTTGAGCTTCTCCATCTTGCGGGTGATCATCTTGCGCTTCATCGGACCGAGATAGTCGATGAACAGCTTGCCGTTGAGGTGGTCGAACTCGTGCTGCGCGCAGGTCGCCCAGAGCGCGTCGAACTGTTCCTCATGGCTCTGCCCGTCGAGGCCGAGCCACTTCATCCGCACCTCGGAGGGGCGCGTCACCTCGGCATATTGATCCGGGATCGACAGGCAACCTTCCTCGTAGACATTGGTCTCTTCCGAGGTCCAGCTGATCTCGGGATTGATCAGGACCATCGGCTCGGGGGCCGCTTCCTTGTCCTTCACGCAATCCATCACGAAGATCCGCTTCATCACGCCGACCTGTGGCCCGGCCAAGCCGATGCCGGGCGCGTCATACATGGTCGCGAGCATGTCATCGGCGAGCTTGCGGATCTCGTCGTTAACTTCGGGCACCGGCTCGCAGACCTTTTTCAGGCGCGGATCGGGATGGATCAGGATCGGTCGTAGCGTCATGGGCAGGGATTTAGGCGAAGCAATGCGTCTGTGCAATGGCAGCGGTGATTGTGCCAGTGACAAAACGCCGTTTGTAACCCGGCTTTGCTTTTGCTCAGATGCGCCCGATCCGACCAATGAGAGGCCCAGATGAGCAAACCCGACTTCGACGAAATCATCGACCGCGTAGGCACCCATTCGCAGAAATGGGACGGGATGGAAAAGTATTACGGGGTTTCGCCGGAAGACGGGATCGCGATGTGGGTCGCGGATATGGATTTCCGCCCGCCCACCTGCGTGCAGCGCGCGCTCGAGGATATGGTCGCGCAGGGTATCTACGGTTACTGGGGCGGCGATGACGAGTACCGCGCCGCGATCCAGTGGTGGATGCGTGAGCGCCACGGCTGGGAGATCGAGCCGGACTGGATTTTCACGACCCACGGTCTGGTCAACGGCACGGCGCTCTGCGTCGACGCCTATACCGACCCGGGCGATGCGGTCGTTCTGATGACGCCGGTCTACCACGCCTTCGCGCGGGTCATCCGTGCGGCCGGGCGCGAGGTGCGCGAATGCCCGCTGAAACTGGTCGATGGCCGCTACGAGATGGATTTCGACGCCTGGGACGGGTTGATGACGGGGGCTGAGAAGATGCTCGTCCTCTGCTCGCCGCACAATCCCGGCGGCCGCGTCTGGACCCGCGCCGAACTCGAAGCCACGGCGGCATTTGCGAAGCGCCACGGGCTGGTGTTGGTCTCGGACGAGATTCACCATGACATCGTGATGCCGGGCGAAACCCATATCCCGATGGCGAAGGCCGCGCCCGATCTGCCGCTGGTGATGATGACGGCCACCACGAAGACCTTCAACATCGCGGGCACGCATACGGGCAACGTGATCATCTCGGACCCGGATCTGCGCGCCCGATTCGCGTTGCGGATGGCCGCTTTGGGGATCTCGCCCAACAGTTTCGGCATCGCGATGGCGACGGCGGCTTACAGCCCCGAGGGGGCGGCGTGGGTCGATGAGCTGAACGCCTATCTCGACGAGAACCGCCGGATTTTCGATCAGGGAGTCGCCGAGATTCCGGGTCTGAAGTCGATGCCGCTCGAAGCGACCTATCTCGCTTGGGTCGATTTCTCCGGCACCGGAATGGAGGCTGAGGAATACAAGTCGCGTGTTCTGAAGGACGCGAAGATCGCGGTGAATTTCGGGGCGACGTTCGGGGTAGGCGGCGAGACCTTCCTGCGATTTAACCTCGCCACGCCGCGGGCGCGGGTGCGCGAAGCGGTCGATCGCCTGCAGGCCGCTTTCTCTGATCTACAATGAAAAAGGGCCGGTTTTCCGGCCCTTTCCTTTGAAATCTCGGTCGCGCTCAGATCTTCGTCAGGTAGCCCGACAGCGTCGGCCCTTCCTGTGCGAAATCGAGCGCCGCGCGATCGCTGACGGGCGTTTCGCGCTTCACCGTGCAGATCAGCTCGTTTCCTTGAATTTCCGAGGCCACGATCAGGCAGGTCGCGACGTGCTTGGGGCCGTCATAGAGATCGACATGGCCGCGCAGATGCGAGACCTCGTCGGCATCCAACGCGAAGCCACCCGGCACCCGGCGCAGCACCGGCCAGATCTGACCGCCCGCGAGAACACGCAGGCGTGCCTTTTTCGCCGCATCGCGTTTCTGCGCGGCGCGCAGTCCTTCAAGGACCTCCTTGGGCAGGAATTCCATGACATCCTCCAACAGCTTCCCCGTGATCCATGCTGATCACCTCAATGTAAAAAGCAAGTTACCCATTCAGACGATCCGATTCTGCAGCTGCAAAGAGTGCTGAAATTGCAACGGCTTGCAGGGTCGCCGCATCGGGTTGTCGCCTTGGGCCGCGCAAGATAGCGTCGAGGGTGACCGCGCAACCCGGAGGCTCTCATGCGTAAAGCTCTGCTCACCCTGATCCTCGCTTGTTCACCCATGCTCTCTCCCGGATTGGCCCAAGCCGCGTGCGGCGGGAGCTGGTCCGGTTTCCTGTCCGGGATTCGTAGCGATCTGCAGACGGCCGGACTGAACGCGCAGCAGGCCGATGCGTTCCTCGCGGGCGCACGCCAAAATCCGGCGGTGTTGCGGGCGGACCGGGCACAGGGAGTGTTTCGCAAAACCTTTCTCGAATTCGCGAGCGCGGTGATCAGCAAGAACCGGATGGTCAACGGAGCGAAAAACGCCAAGCGCTATGTGAAAACCTTCGACCGGATGGAGCAGACCTATGGCGTCTCGCGCGGGGTGCTTCTGGCCTTCTGGGCGCTCGAGACCGATTACGGCGCGGTGCAGGGCGATTTCAACACGCGCGATGCGCTGCTGACGCTGGCCCATGATTGCCGCCGGCCCGAGCTGTTTCGGCCGCAGGTGATCGCCGCCGGGGAGCTGTTCCGGCGCGGCGATTTCGATCCCAAGCGTACCACCGGTGCCTGGGCGGGAGAGATCGGGCAGGTGCAGATGCTGCCCGAGGACATCCTGCACAACGGGGTCGATGGCGATGGCGACGGGCATGTCCGCCTGAAGACCTCGGCGCCCGATGCGCTGATGTCGGGGGCCAACATGCTGCGCGATCTGGGGTGGCGCCCGCACGAGCCATGGATGCAGGAAGTGACCGTCCCCGACAATCTCGACTGGTCCCAGACCGGGCTCACCACCGAATTGCCGGTCTCCGAATGGGCGGCGCGCGGAGTGCGTGCGCGGCAGGGGCAGCTTGCGCGCAATCTGCGCGGATCGGTCCTTTTGCCGATGGGCCGCAAGGGGCCAGCCTTTCTCGTCTATCCGAATTTCCGCGTGCTGTTCGAATGGAACAAGAGCTTCGTCTACGTCACCAGCGCGGCCTATTTCGCCACGCGCCTCGAAGGGGCGCCGCGCCTCGATCCCGGCGTGCCCGAACCGGGGCTAAGTGTATCGCAGATGAAGCGGTTGCAGGAGAAGCTGGTCGCGAAGGGCTATGACGTGGGCGCGGTCGACGGCATCCTCGGCGCCAACACCCGCAACGCGGTTCAGATGGCGCAAGAGAAGTTCGGCCTGCCTGCGGATGGATGGCCGACACGCGCTTTGCTCGATCGGTTGTGATCGCGTTGGGGCGGGCGGTCACCCCGCTGCGCCGCCAAGAGCGAAGAAATCGAGGAACGGGCTGAGCAGGTAGCGGATCGGGGAGACCGGTGCGGTCTGCAAGAAAACCTCGGCGGGCATACCGGGCACGAGCAGCCTGCGTTCTTCTGCGTCGAGCTCGCCCATATCAAAGGTGATCCGCACTTTGTAATAGCTTGCCCCGGTCGCCGGATCGGTCAGCGTGTCGGGGGAGATGCGCGTGATCGTGCCGGTCACGTCGCTCGAGATTCGCCGCGACAGACCCGGAAAGCGGAGGATCGCAGTCTGGCCTGCCTCCAGGCCGTCGATATTGGTCGGATCGACTTGCGCATTGATGATGAGCGGCCGCCCGGTCTCTACGATTGCCATCGCCATCTCCGCCGGGCGCAGCACCGCATGCGCGCCGCGCAGGCGCACATCATGCACCGTGCCGCTGACTGGCGCGCGTAGGGTGCGCCGCGCCAATTCGTTGCGCAGATGTGTGGTGCGCGCCGAGAGTTCGATGGCGCGGGCATTACTGGATTCGAGCTGCGACTCGATTTCCTCCCGGCGTTGCCATTGCAGCCGCGACGCGGTGAGCACCACGCCGCCGCTTTGCACCGTGAGCTGCGTTTTCTGGGCGCTTAACGCGCCGAGTTGTCGCTCGAGCGAGACCTGTTCGCGGGTGAGGGCGAGGATTTGCGCCGATGTGGCGAGGCCGCGATCCTTCAGCCGTTCGCGGAGGGCCAGTTCCTTTTCGATCAACCGCTCTTCGCGTTCCAGCGCCGAGACCTGCGCATCGAGCCCGTCGCGCTGCGCGCGGATTTGCTGGAGCTGCCGCGCCATATCGGCGCGTTGCTGAGCGAAGGACTGTTTGCGGGCTTCGAACAGGGAATTCTGCCCCTCGACCAGATCGGTAACATCCGCACGGAGCTTGGCTGCCTCCAAAAGCTGCCTCGGGTAAGGGACCGTGTTCGCGCCGTCCCGTTCGGCTTGCAGCCGCGCGCGCTGGGCCTGCAGGGCGAAATCCGAGGCTTCGACAATGGCCAGCTCGGTCCGGATGTCGTCAGAGGCAAGCCGCATCAGCACTTGGCCACGGGTGACGTGATCGCCGCTTTTGACATAGATCTGTTCGATGGTCCCGCCGGTCGGATGCTCGATCACATGGCGGGAGCTGTCGACTTCGATCCGTCCTGAGGCCTGGATCGATCCGGCGAGCCGCGTGACGGTGAGCCAAAGGGCGGATCCGATGAAGAGGGCGACGATCGCCGCGAGGCCGAAGCTGATCGGGACGCCGTGTTGCGAAGGGGTGCAGCAGGTGCCCCCTTGCCCGGAATGGATGCAGGCGTCGCTCACGCGGCGCTGTCCGCGCGCGGAACCACGCGGGCCTTCGTGGCCGAGGCGATCATGCGCTTGAGGACGTCGTCACGCGCGCCGAGGGCGCGCTGCGCCCCGTGGTCGAGTACGAGAATGCGTTCGCATTCGGAGAGCGCGCCGGGGCTGTTGGTCATCACGATCGCCGCGCCGCCGCGTGCCTTCAGATCGCTCAGCATCGTGTGCAGACACGCGCCGCCATCTCCACTGAGCAGAAGGTTCGGCTCATCGAGAATGAGCAGGATCGGGTCGTGGTAGAGCGCCCGCGAGAGCGCGACGAGCTGACGCTGGCGATCGGAGAGTGAAGCCCCCTCGAACTCGATCGGCGTGTCGTAGCCCGCGGGCATTTTGAGAATCATCTGGTGCGCGCCGGCGCGTTTGGCTGCGGCGATGACCCGGTCCATGTCGGGCGCGAGGTCGAGCCGGGCGATATTCTCGGCCACGGTGCCGGGGAAAAAGGTGACCGATTGCGGCAGATAGCCGATCAGCCGTCCCAAATTGTCGCGGTCGTATTGATCCAGCGGCACCTCGTCGAGGCGGATCGTGCCCGAGCTTCGGTGGGAGAAGTTGCACAGGCTGCGCGCGAGAACGGATTTGCCGGCGCCGAGCGGGCCGATCACCCCGAGCGCCTCACCGGGTTCGAGCGAGAAGCTGATCATCTCGATCGCCGCCCGGTCGGAATTGGCGGGCCGGACGGTGATGTCTTCGACGGCGAGGCGCGCCTTCGGGCTCACCCATTCGGCGCCCTTTTGCGCGGCCGGGTGAGCGCCGAGCAGGGCCGCCAGCCGGTCGCGGGCGACGGTGGCGCGCTGCCATTGCGTCCACCCGCCTACGGCTAGTTCGACGGGCGCGAGCGATCGCCCCATCAGGATCGAGGCGGCGATCATCGCCCCCGCGCTCAACTCGCCTTGCAGGACGAGATAGGCGCCAAGCGCCAGCATCGAGGTTTGCAGCAGCATCCGCAGCGCGCGCATCGAGGCATGGAAGCTGCCGCTGAGATCGGTGGCATGAATCGCGTTGTCCATCGACTCATGCCGCGCCGCCTGCCAGCGTTTGAAGCCGCTTTCGCGCATCCCGAGCGAAACGACCGTTTCGATCTGGCGGAGAAAATCGTTTCCGAGATACCGGGCTTTGTTCTCGAGCTGCGTCGTCTCTTCCATTCGCCCACGCGTGACGAACTGTGTGGCGAGAGACAGCAGGATCAACGTGGCCCCTCCGGCGAAGGCCAGAGCGCCGAGCCACGGGTGGAACACGAACAACACTCCGAGATAGAGCGGCGTCCAGGGCAGATCGAACACCGCCGCCGCGACCGGGGAGGCATAATAGCGCTGGACTATTTCCAGATCGCGCAGGGCGTTGTTGGAGGACCGCTCCTGCGTGTTGATGGTGGCGTCGATGATGGCGGCGTCGAACACGCGCCGCTCGAGGCCGCGCTGATGATCCGCTCCGATTCGGGCGAGCAGGCGACCTCGCGCCCAATCAATGACGCCCATCATCGTGAAGAGAAAGGCCACCAGCAGGAACAGGTTGATCAGCGTCGGCAAGGACCGCGCGGGCAGCACGCGGTCATAGACCTGCAGCATGAACAGCGGCCCCGCGAGAACGAGCAGATTGATGAAGGCCGCGAAAATTGCGACCAGCACGAATTGCCTTCGTACCCGGCCCAGCAGCCGGGCCATCTCCCGGCGCCCTTTGACGATGTTGCGTTTGATGATGGCTTGATCGGTGTTGGAATATGGCATCGTGCTCTCCCCGCGATGACGGGCGCTGATCGGAGCGCCGCGCTTGGCAAGGGTGGCGCGAGGGCGCTGAACGGGGCGTTAATTTCCCCGCGCCTTTTCCCGTCAATTCGATCCATTTCTTCCGGAACTCCGGAGTTCTGAGCGACTCGCGTTGCGGCACGACCGGATGCGCCCTATCTATTTCAGGACCTAAGCCGCAACGAAGGGGGAGCGACTTTGGCGCAGGAATTTGAACAGAAGACCGCGGCGCGCATCGGCGTGCGGTGGTCTGCGGTGGCTACGATGACGGCGCTTGCGCTGGGGTTGGCCGCCTGCGCGCCTGCACCGCCCGCGACCGGTATTCAGGACCCTTACGAGGCTGCCAACCGCAAGACGCATGAGTTCAACAAGAAGCTCGATTCGGCCTTCTTCCGCGCCGATTCGACCGATGGCAGTGGCCCCGGGCCGGTGACGAAGACGCTCTATAATGTCGGCAGCAATCTCAGCCTGCCGGGCAAAGTGCTCAACTCTTTGCTGCAAGGACGACCCGAGCCGGCGGTGAAGAACACTTTCCGATTCTTCATCAACTCGACGATCGGGCTGGGGGGGATTTTCGATCCGGCGGGGACGGATTTCTCGTTGCCCGAGACGGATACCGATTTCGGCGAGACGCTGCATGTCTGGGGCGTTGGCGAGGGCAATTATCAGGAATTGCCGGTCTTCGGGCCGTCCACGACGCGTGATACAGTCGGGATGGTGGTCGATTTCGTGATCGACCCGCTGGGCGCGCTGCCGGATAAAGAGCGCATCGCCGCAGGGGCGCTACGCTTCGGCGGCAATGTCGCGAAGCGCAACATGTATGGCACCACTGTCGATTCGATCCTGTATGACAGTGCCGACAGCTATGCCCAAAGCCGGCTTCTGTATTTGCAGAACCGACGCTACGAACTCAATGGCGAGGAGGCCACCGATGCGAATGCCTACGATCCCTACGAAGACCTACTGCCGCAATAGGCGGCAGGTTCTGGGCCTCGGCGCGGCGGGTCTGGCGGTAGCCCTGGTGCCGGGGTCGGCATATGCGCTGACGGATGCGCAGGCGCGCGCGCTGATCCAGAAAGCGGTGAACGAGGTCAACGCGGCCATCGCCTCGGGGCGCACCGGGCCCGCTCTCTATGCGATGTTCGAACGAATTTTCGCCCGATATGCGGATGTGAACGTCATCGCGCGTTCGGCGCTGGGCGTGGCGGCGCGGCAGGCGAGCCCGGCGCAGCTCGCAGCTTTCACCAAGGCGTTCCAAGGCTACCTCTCGCGCAAATACGGCAAGCGGTTCCGCGAGTTCCAAGGCGCGAAGTTCCAGATTCAGGGCGCCCGCCCGGTGAAAACCTTCTTCGAGGTGAAGACGCTCGCGAGCCTGCCGGGGCAGGCTCCGTTCGAGGTGCTGTGGCAGGTCTCGGATCGCTCGGGCAGCGACAAGTTCTTCAACCTGATCGTGGAGGGGGTGAACATGCTCGCCTCCGAACGGGCCGAGATCGGCGCGATGCTCGATCGGCGTCGCGGCAATATCAACGCGATGATCGAGGATCTGAAACGGGCAGGGTAACCGGCGCGGGCTTCGGCCCGGCAAGATACCGTGCCAAATGAGAACGCCCGGGCCAGTGGTCCGGGCGTTTCTTTCGTTTCGGGCCGGTCGTTCAGTTGCTGCCGAAGATGTTCAGCAACTCGTTGAGGATCGACTGCGACGGGTCGCGCCGTTTCGGCTGTGCAGGGGCTTGTCCCGCGCTCTGGCTTTGGCCCTGATATTGCTGATCCGGCACCTGCCAGTCGCCCGGATGGGCCATCGGCAGCGGCTTGGGGTCTTCGCCGTTGAGCACACGCTTCATCGTCTCATGGAAGATCTCGGCGGGCAGGCCGCCCCCGGTCGTCCCTTTCAGCGGCGTGTTGTCGTCATTGCCCATCCAGACGCCGACGACGTAATCCGAGGTGAAGCCGACGAACCAGGCATCGCGTGCGCTCTGCGTGGTGCCGGTCTTGCCCGCGATCTCGTAGCCGTCGATATTTGCGCGGCGACCGGTCCCGTGCAGCACGACCTGACGCATCATATAGGTCAGTTCCTGCGCCGCCTTCTGCGAGATCACCCGCTCGCCGATCCCGCCGGGTTTGCCGAAGAGCGGCTGGTCGTCGCCTCTCAGCGTCAGCGAGGTCAGGCCATAGGGCTGAACCGAAGAGCCGCCATTGAGGATGCCCGCATAGGCCCCGGTCATGTCGAGCAGGTCCGATTCCCCCACGCCAAGCGCCACCGAGGGCAGGTTCGGCAGGTCCTGCGCAAAGCCGAAGCCTTCCGCGACCTTGATGACATTCTCGCGCCCCACGGCCTCGGAGACGCGCACCGTGGCGACGTTCACCGAATGCTCGAGCGCCGTGGTCAGCGTGATCGGCCCCATGTAGCTGCGCTCGTAGTTGCGCGGGCTCCAATCGGGTGAGCCGGGCATCTTCACCGTGACCGGCGCGTCATCCACCATCGAATCCGGGGTGTAGCCCAAATCGAGCGCGGTCGCGTAGACGAAGGGCTTGAAGGTCGAGCCGGTCTGCCGCTGCGCCATGGTTGCGTGGTTGAACGCGCCCGAGACCTTCGTGGCCCGGCCGCCGACCATGCCGCGCACGGCGCCATCGGCGCTCATCACGACGATCGCGGCCTCTGCCTTCGAGCCTTTGGAGACCTTGTTATCGTAGACCGTTTTCATCGCGTCTTCGGCGGCCGACTGGATGCGCTGATCGAGCGTGGTGTTGATGACCACATCCTCGGTCGTGTCGCGCGACAGGAAGTCCGGGATCGTATCCATCACCCAATCCGCGAAATAGCCGCCCGCGCGTTTCTGCGCCGCTTGGCTCAGCGTGGCGGGATTGTTCTTCGCGTCGAGATATTGCCGGTCCGTCAGGTAGTTTTGCTCATGCATGAGGCTGAGAACGGTCTCCGCGCGCTCCTGCGAGCGTTTGAGGCTCGAGGTCGGGGCGTAATAGCTCGGGGCTTTCAGAAGACCCGCCAGCATAGCGGCCTGCTGCGGATCGACATTGGCCGCCGAGATGCCGAAATAGCGCTCCGACGCGGCCTCGAAGCCGCGCGCGCCCGCACCGAGATAGGCGCGGTTGAGGTAGATCGAAAGGATTTCATCTTTCGAGTATTTCAGTTCCAGCGCGAAGGCGTAGGGCACTTCCTTGATCTTGCGGCGCAGACCGCCCGAACGGCAGTCATTCTCATAGGCGGCTTCGTTCTTCCATTTCTTCGGGTCGAACTTCACGCCGAGGCACAGGAGCTTCGCGGTCTGCTGCGTGATGGTCGAACCGCCGTTGCCGTCGAACGGCCCGCGCCCTTCGCGCATGTTGATCGCCATTGCCGAGGCGATGCCGCGCGGCGAGATGCCGAAGTGATGGTAGAAGCGGCGGTCTTCCGTCGCGACCACGGCGTCGCGCAGATAGGGCGAGACGTTCTTCGCGTCGATCTGGCCGCCGAAGGTCTCGCCGCGCCAGGCGAAGACCTTGCCCTGATCGTCGAGCATCGTCACCGAGCCGCGGGTGCGCCCGTCGAGCAGCTTCGTGTAGTCGGGCAGGGTCGAGTAGAAATACATCGTCGCGGCGCCGACCACGAGCGCGACGATCATCGCGAGCCGCCAGCCCACACCCCAGACAATCCGCCAGATCAGCCGGGCGAGTCCGATGATCAGACCGGTGAACGGCCCGTTGCGCCGCGGCGGCTTGCCGCCGCCACCGCCGCCGTTTCCGCCACCCCGCCGTGCGGTCTTGCGCGGTTTGGTGGGTTTCGATGCCTTGGGAGGCTGCTTCGAAGAGGAATAGCGCTTGTCGGCCACGAGGCGCCCGCGCCCTCCGCCTTTCTGAGTCATCTGCCTGTTCCGCTGCCTGCGTTTTAATTGCGCGCAATCTACACGGGCCGACCCGAGATGTGCACCCGCGAAAAATCACGTTTCAGATTTGCAATGTGATTAAAAAATCAGCAAAGCGCACAAAATGTGCAAATTTGAGCCGGAATCCGCTGACGCTGCTACTCGGACGGAACCTCGTTTCCTTGTGTGAAAGGGGCACAGCGGGCCTTTTAACACCGTGCGATGTCACCAAGCGGGCATCGAAAGGGCTGAACAAGGAAGGGATGTCAGGTGAAACTCATCATTGCAGCAATCAAGCCGTTCAAGCTGGAGGAGGTGCGCGAGGCGCTCACCACCATCGGCGTGCGCGGAATGATGGTGACCGAGATCAAAGGCTTCGGTGCCCAGTCGGGTCACACGGAAATCTATCGTGGCGCCGAATACGCCGTGAACTTCGTGCCGAAGGTCAAGCTGGAGATCGTCGTCGCTGACGGCCTCGCCGACGAGGTTGTCGACACGATCATGAAAGCCGCGAAAACCGACAAGATCGGCGACGGCAAAATCTTCGTTCTCGATGTCGGGCAGGCGGTTCGCGTGCGCACCGGCGAATCCAATGACGACGCGCTTTAAGGCGCGACAGGGGGAAAGTAGGAAAATGAACAAGCTTTCGAAAATCACTGGCCTTGCGGTTGCGATGACCGCGGTGGCCCTGCCGGCGCTGGCGCAAGACGCCGCCCCGGTCGATCCGCCGGCCAATGAGATCGGCTTCATCCTGAACACCTTCATGTTCCTCGTCACCGGCTTCCTGGTGATGTGGATGGGCGCGGGCTTCTCGATGCTCGAGGCTGGCCTCGTGCGCTCGAAGAACGTGACCATGCAGTCGCTGAAGAACATCGCGCTCTTCGCGATCGCGGCGATCATGTACTATCTGATCGGCTATAACCTGATGTATCCGGGCGACGGCTGGTCGATCAACGGCGTGCTGGGTGCCTTCTCGACCACCTCGCTCGAGCCCGTTGGCGTCGGCGCGGATTCGGTCGACCTGACCTACGCTTCGGTCGGTTCGGACTTCTTCTTCCAGCTGATGTTCTGCGCCACCACCGCGTCGATCGTTTCGGGCACCCTGGCCGAGCGCATCAAGCTGTGGCCGTTCCTGATCTTCACCGTGATCCTGACGGGCTTCATCTACCCGATCCAGGCTTCGTGGAAATGGGGCGGTGGCTTCCTGGACGCCGATTTCGGCTTCCTCGACTTCGCTGGCTCGACCGTCGTGCACTCGGTCGGTGGCTGGGCAGCTCTCGCAGGCGCTCTGATCCTCGGCCCGCGTATCGGCAAGTATAAGGACGGCAAGGTCCAGGCTATGCCCGGTTCGAACCTGACGCTCGCCACGCTCGGTACCTTCATCCTGTGGCTCGGCTGGTTCGGCTTCAACGGCGGTTCGCAGCTCTACATGAACACCGTGGGCAACGTCGCCGATATCTCGCGCATCTTCGCCAACACCAACACGGCAGCTGCCGGTGGCGCGATCGCAGCGCTGATCCTGACCCAGATCCTCTACAAGAAGCCGGATCTGACCATGGTTCTCAACGGCGCTCTGGCTGGCCTCGTGTCGATCACGGCTGAGCCGCTGACCCCGAGCCTCGGTGCAGCGACCATCATCGGCGCGATCGGCGGTATCATCGTGGTCCTGCTGGTTCCGATGCTCGACAAGCTGAAAATCGACGACGTCGTGGGCGCTATCCCAGTCCACCTCGGCGCTGGTATCTGGGGCACGCTGGCTGTTCCGATCACCAACCCGGACGGCACCTTCTACGGCCAGATCGTTTCGATCATCATCGTCGGCATCTTCGTCTTCGTGGTCTCGGCAATCGTCTGGTTCATCCTCAAAGCCGTCATGGGCATCCGCGCCCCGGCCGAGGACGAGATGATGGGCCTCGACAAGGCGGAACTGGGCATGGAAGCCTATCCGGAGTTCGTCAACTAAGACGCTTCATCCAAGACAAAGCGAAAGGCCCGGGAGCGATCCCGGGCCTTTTTTCATTGCGTCTGGTGTCGGCTTACTCGGTGACCGGAGCGCCTTGCGGCTTCTGGCCTCCGCCGCTGTTCTGGTAATCCGGCTTGCGCAGGAAGAAGACCAGCGGGATCGCCGCCAGCGTGACCCACATCATGAACTTGAAATCGTCCACGTAAGAGATCATCGCCGCCTGCTGAGTCGCGAGGTTGTTGAGCACCGTCAGGGCCGCCTCCCGCGACATGCCGCTCGCGCCGTTCATCACGCCCGAGAGGTTCTGCGGATTGATCGCAGAGACGATCTCGGAATGGTTCACCGCGATGTTGTGGGTGAGCAGCGCGGTCACGATCGAGATCCCGATGGACGAGCCGATATTTCGCAGAAGCGAGAACAGCGCCGTGCCGTCGCCGCGATATTCCGGGGCGAGCGTGGCGAAGGCCAGCGTCGAGATCGGCACGAAGACCGAGCCCAGCCCGAACCCCTGAATCACGCCTGAAATGATGATCCATTTCGGCCCCATCTGCGGCGAGAAGGTCGACATGATATGCAGCGAATAGGCGGTTAAGGACAGGCCGACCACCACGAGGATGCGCAGGTCGATGACCTTCACCAACCGCCCGATCAGCAGCATCATGATCATCGCCCCCACACCGCGTGGTGACATCACCAGGCCGGTCGTCAGCGTCGGATAGTCGAAGATGTTCGACAGCATCGGCGGCAGCAGCGCCAGCGAGGCGAGCAGGATGATCCCGATCACGAAGATGAACAGCAGCCCCATCGAGAGGTTGCGGTCGAGGAACATCTTCGGCTCAAGGAAGGGCTTCTTCGCGCTGAGAATCCACACGAGGAACACCCAGAACCCGCTGATCGCGAGCGCGGCCTCGATCCAGATTTCGCGCGAGGCGAACCAGTCGAGATCGGACCCACGGTCGAGCATCATCTGCAGCGACCCGATAGCCACCGCCAGCGCCGCGAAGCCGAAGAAGTCGAAGCCGATCTTCTTCTTGGGCGTCTCCGGCAGGAAGAAGGCGGAGCCCGCGATGGCGATCATCCCGAGCGGCACGTTGATGTAGAACACCCAGCGCCAGTTGATCACCTCGGTCAGATAGCCGCCCAGAGTGGGGCCGATGATCGGGCCGAGCATGATGCCCGCACCGAACATCGCCATCGCCTGCCCGTGCTTCTCGCGCGGGTTGATGTCGAGCATGAAGTTCTGCGCGAGCGGCACGATGGCCGCGCCGAACACGCCCTGCATGAGGCGGAAGATCACCATCACGTCGAGCGACCACGCGATCCCGCAGAGCATCGAGAAGACGACGAAGCCGATCACCGCGACCATGAAGATCTCGCGCCGCCCGAAACGGTTGGCAAGCCACCCCGACAGCGGCGTCACGATAGCCGCGGCCACGATATAGGAAGTCAGCACCCAGTTGATCGTATCGCGCGACGCGCCGAGGTCGGCGCGCATGTCGGGCAGGGCCACGTTCGCGATGGTGGTATCGAGCACCTGCATGATCACGGCCAGCATCAGCGACGCCATGATCAGCGCGCGATGCGGCACGTTATGCGGGTCGATCCCCTTGGGTTGTTTGTCTGCGGCCTCGGCCATGACTTACTGCCCCTGTTGGGTCGTGCCCGCCACGGCGGCCGAACTGTTGGCCTTGTCGAGGATGCGCTTGTAATGCGGCTCCGAGGCGGTGTCGACGGTGACACTGGCCGACAGACCTGCGCGCAGACCGTCGAGATTCGCGCCTTCGTCGAGGCGCAGGCGCACCGGAACGCGTTGTGTCACTTTCACCCAGTTGCCGGTCGCGTTCTGCGCCGGAAGGATCGAGAACTCGGCTCCCGTGCCCGCACCGACCGCGCTGACCGTCGCGTGATATTCACGATCGGGGAAGGCGTCGAATTCGACGGTGGCCGACTGGCCCTCTTGCATATGGGTCAGCGCGGTTTCCTTGAAGTTCGCGATCACCCAGACGTCGCTGGTATCGACCAGCGTGAAGAGGCTGGCACCGGCGCCGACCATCTCGCCCGCCTTGAACGAGGAGGCCTGGTAGATGATGCCATCGGTGGGCGCATCGACCTCGGTCTGCGAGAGGTTGTATTTGGCGTCATTGACCGCCGCGATCGCCGATTTCACGGAAGGGTGCTCATCCACCTGAATCTCGGGATTGCCGTTGAGCGCGACTTTGGCCGATGCCACTTTCTGCTTGGCCGCGGCCAGCGTGTTCTGCGCCGATTGCGTCGCCGTGCGCTGCTGGTCGAGCGCCTGCTGCGTCGTGGTGCCGGATTTGATCAGCTTTTCCTGACGGTCGAGCTGTTTCTCCTGATACGCCGCGTTATCCGCCGCCTGTTTCTCATCGGCGAGCGCGGCCTTGTAGGAGGCGCGAAGCTGTTCGACCTGAAGGCGGGCCTGCGACAGCGCGGCCTCGGCCTTGGCGAGTGCCAGCTCGTAGGGCTTCTTGTCGAGCTCGAACAGCGGCGCGCCTTTTTTCACATGCTCGTTGTCATGCACAAACACCTCGGTCACGCGGCCCGAGATTTGCGAGGCGACGGGGATCCGCGCCATCTGGAAATTGGCGTTTTCGGTGCTTTGCGAGCCACCGGAGCTCAGCCAGTACCACGCACCGCCCATAACGATCAGGGCGGGCACAAGAATGAGGAGCCAGAATTTCGGCCCCTTCTTCTGTTTCTGTTTCGATTGGGTTTCCGCGGTCTCGGCGGTCGGTTTCTGGTCACTCATGATCATTCTCTGACGTGGGGGAGGTACAGTCTTCGGAGAGGTTTCGGATGATCTGGCGCAGGGTGTTCAGTGCGGTCGCGACATCATCATCGCTCAGCCCCGCCAGCCCCTTGGCGTAGATTTCCTCCGCGATGTCGCGGGCGTCTTCAAAAGCGTTGCGCGCCTTTGGAGACGGGTGCACGAGCTTGACGCGCCGATCATTCGGATCAGGTTTACGGCAGACCCAGTCGGCTTCTTCCATGCGGTCGACGAGGCGCGAGACCGAAATCGGTTCGATTTCGAGCAGCTCGGCCAGCCGGGCCTGCGGCAGCGCGCCTTCCTTCTTGAGGTAGACGAGAAGCCGCCATTGCGCGGTCGTCAGGCCGAACTCGTTGGCGCGTGCCTCGAACCGACGGCGGATCAACCGCGTCGCGTCGTGCAGGAGAAAACCTAGGCTCTGATCGGGCATCCTGGGCTCCGTTGAAATTAAAGTAAGCCTCTATATTATGAGCCTGCTTATCATTTCAAGGGCGCAACGCGGAAAAATCCACCACGAAAAACGGCGGCCCGAATGGACCGCCGTTCTAGATTTTCTTGCTATCGGAAGCGGTTAGACGCCAGCGTCGATCAGCGCGCGGGCCAGCAGCGGCACGCTATTTTTGTTAAGGCCCGCGATGTTGATACGCGAGTCGCCGACCATGTAGATCGCGTTGCCTTCCTTCATCGCAGCGACCTGTTCGGGGGTTGCACCAAGGCGCGAGAACATGCCGCGGTGCTCTGCCACGAAGTCGAAGCGGTCGGAATTGGACAGCTTGCGCAGCTCGTCGGCGAGTTGCTGGCGCAGTTCCAGCATCCCGGTGCGAACCTCTTCCAGCTCGGCTTCCCAATCGGCGCGCAGCTCGGGATCGGTGAGCACGCGGGTGACCAGCGCCTGCCCGTGATAGGGCGGGAAGGAGTAGGTCTGACGGTTGAGATAGGCGAGGTTGCCCTGAACGGTCTTCTTGGTCTCTTCCGAACCCAGAACCATCAGGCAGCCGGTGCGCTCGCGATAGATGCCGAAGTTCTTCGAGCACGACGCCGCGATCAGCACTTCCGGCAGACGCTCGGCGATCAGGCGGGTGCCTGCCGCATCCGCTTCCAGACCGTCCCCGAAGCCCTGATAGGCGAGGTCGATCATCGGCACGGCGCCGGTCTCTTTCAGGAGGTCCGCAACCTTGCCCCATTGCTCGAGCGTCAGGTTCGCGCCGGTCGGATTGTGGCAGCAGCCGTGCAGCAGCACGATGTCGCCTTCCTTGGCGCCCTTCAGGTCTTCCATCATCGCGTCGAAATCGACCGAGCGGGTCTCGGAATCGAAATAGCGATAGGTGGTGAAGTCCTGATCCATGAATTTCAGGATCGAGAGGTGGTTCGGCCAGGTCGGGTCGGAGACCCAGATCTTGGTGCCGGGGTTCGCGATGCGGGCAAGCTCGAAGCCCATGCGGCAGGCGCCGGTGCCGCCCACGGTCGACAGGCAGGCCAGACGATCGGCCGGGTAGCCTTTGCCCAGAACCATCTCGGCCATCGCCGCGTGGAATTCCGGCTGGCCAGCGAGGCCCGCGTATTTCTTCGTGGTTTCCTGATCCCAGACCTGCTTTTCCGCCTTGTGGATGGCGCGCATGATCGGGGTTTCGCCTTCGGCGTTCTTGTAGACGCCGACGCCGAGATCGACCTTCTGGTCGCGCTCGTCGGCGCGGTATTCTTCCATCAGCGCGAGGATCTTGTCCGGCGCCTGCGGCTTGAGATTGTTCAGCATTATGCTTCTCCCGTTGCGACCTTGAGGTCGTTATACATGCCCCATTCCGACCAGGACCCGTCATAGAGCGACCAGTCGGACTTGCCGATCAGTTCGAGCGCGAGCGACAGGATCGCGGCGCTGACGCCGGAGCCGCAGGTCGTGATCGCGGGCTTCGACAGGTCGACGCCGGCGGCCTCGAACAGGGCCTTGATCTCTTCTGGGGATTTGAAAGTGCCCTCGGGGGTCAGCAGCTCGCCGAAGGGCAGGTTGCGCGATCCGGGGATATGGCCCGAACGTAGCCCCGGGCGCGGCTCCGCGGCACTGCCGAGGAAGCGATCGTTCGAGCGCGCGTCGATGATCTCGTGATCGCCGAGCTTGCTGGCATGGGCGACCTGCGTGACGTCCTTCACCAGACCGGGGTGACGCTGCACCGTCATGTGACGGTCGCGCACCATCGGCGGCATGTCCTCGAGCGGGCGGCCCTCGGCCTCCCATTTCGGCAGACCGCCATCGAGCACCGCCACATCCGTCTTGCCCATCAGGCGGAAGGTCCACCAGACGCGCGGCGCGGAGAAGACGGAATGCTGGTCGTAGATCACGACCTGATGGCCGTCGCCCACGCCCATCGCGCGCATCCGCGAGATGAACTTCTCGGGCGGCGGCGCCATATGCGGCAGATCCGAGCGGTTATCGGCGATATCGTCGATGTCGAAGAAGCGCGCACCGGGGATGTGCTTGGCGTCGTAGGTCGCCTTCGCATCCCGCTCCATCTGCGGCAGGAACCACGAAGCGTCCAGAATGCGCAGGTCGGGGTCCTTCAGATGGGCAGCAAGCCAATCCGTCGATACGAGCGTTTTCGGGTCATCCATCGTCATGCGCCTCTTTTGCCGGTCGGGATTGCTTAGACTCAGCGGCGCGCAAGACGCAAGGGCAGGGCGGGTAAATCCGCCCCATGCCCCTAGTAATTCTGCTTCAGAAGGCGCTGTTTCTGGCGGTTCCAGTCGCGTTTCGCCTCAGTTTCGCGCTTATCGGCCTGCTTCTTGCCCTTGGCGATCCCGATCAGGACCTTCGCGATGCCCTTCTCGTTGAAGTACATCTTCAGCGGCACGATGGTCATGCCCTCGCGCTGGGTCGCGTTCCACAGGCGCGCGAGCTCTCGCTTGGACACCAGAAGCTTGCGCTTGCGCCGCTCCTCATGGCCGAAATGCGAGGCTTGGTTCAGGCTCGCGATATAGGAGTTGATCAGCCACAATTCGGCATCCTCGACCGAGGCGTAGCTCTCGGCGATGTTCGTCTGACCGACGCGCATCGATTTCACCTCGGAGCCTTGCAGCACGATGCCCGCCTCGAGCGTGTCCTCGACGGCGTAGTGATAACGTGCCTGCCGGTTCTCGGCGATCAGCTTGGAATTGGGGTCTGAATGCTTTGCCATAGTCGCATCGAGATAGGGCAGGCAAGCGGCTCTGTCCAGTGCGGCACCGCTACGCTTGACGCCCGTGCGGTGGCGCGAAATAGCTAGGGCAGGAGGAACGCCCATGATCATTCAGATCGCCATCGGTTCGGTGATGATGCTTTTGACTGTGTGCATCGCCGCGCTCAGCGCCTGGGCGATCGAGGCGACATTCTCGCGGCTGCACTGGTGGATGCTGCGTGAGCCGCACCGTCCGAAGCTGATGCTGATGGTCGTCGTCGCCGCCCTCTGGGCCTTGGCGATGGTGACGGCCGGCGTCTGGCTCTGGGCCTTCTGCTTCCGCATCCTCGACGTGTTCCCGACGATGGAGGAGTCGGTCTACTTCTCGCTCGTGAGCTTCACCACGCTGGGTTACGGCGACATCCTGCTTTCGCATCAATGGCGCATCCTTGGCGGGATGGCGGCGGCGAACGGGCTGCTGAATGTGGGGCTTCTGACCGCGCTGCTGGTCGAGGTGATCCGACACGTGCGCAAGAGTCAGCTGGAGGCCCGGGCCGAGCGCGGCGCGAGCTGAGCTGCTGTGATCGCGCGCGCGGGTGCGCACGCGAGCTATATATCCGTCAGTCGAGCATCAGAGCATCTTTGACGATCCCGGTCAGCATATCGGTGACCGGCTGCATCGACTCTTCGTCATAGGAGCGGAAGCCCACCGTCACGTGATCCGTGTCCTCGGGCGTCTGGTAGACGAAGATCGTGTAGGGGCAGTACTGGACGTTGGCGATATCCGCCTCCATCACCTCGCGCGACGTCTGTGCCGAGCAGAAGGAGAACACGTCCGCGCCGGTGAACAGCGTCTTGGTGCTGCCGACCGCGTCTTTCGTGCGCTCCAGCATGTCTCCGGTATGGCTGACGTGATCCACCACGAGCCCCGCGCCGATGATTGCGTTCTGCACTGCGAAGGTGACGTTGTCGAAGGTGTCTTCGGTGGTCCAGGTATGGGCGTCCTCGGCCGTTGCCGCGCTCGCCCCCACTGTGATGACCGCCGCGAGTGCGGCGCCGATGAAGCGTTTCATCTCTCTCTCCCTTGTCTCCCGATCGGACGACTTTGCGCCGTCCGTTGATCCAGTCTCGATACTGGCGCGTATTTTTCTACGTGCCTAGAGGTAACAATGTCGCTGTAAGTTCCGAAGTGTAAGCGACGGGCACCGCCCCATATGTAGGGGCAGAGAGGAGAATTCCATGCGCAAGACGAGACCGACCGACCCGAGCTGGGCCGATGTGACGCCCAAGGCCGACTTCCTGAGCCGCCGCCAGATCATGGCCGGCGCAGGCGCGATGGCGCTCGGCTCGATTGCCGGGCCGAGCTTTGCCAGCATCGACGCCAAACCCTCGAAATTCTCGACCGACGCCAAGCCGAACACGCTCAAGGAGATTACCTCCTACAACAACTTCTACGAATTCGGCTGGGACAAGTCCGACCCGGCGAAATACGCCGATCAACTGGTGACCGACCCGTGGTCGATCGAAATCGACGGCATGGTCGACAAGCCCGGCTCCTATCCGCTCGACGATATCCTCAAGCCCGTGACGCTCGAGCAGCGCATCTACCGCTTCCGCTGCGTGGAGGCGTGGTCGATGGTCGTGCCGTGGATCGGGTTTGAGCTGTCCAGCCTTCTGAACCGCGTGGGCGTGCAGCCTTCCGCGAAATACGTGGCCTTCCAGACGCTCTACCGTCCCGAGCAGATGCCGGGGCAGAAACAGGGCGGTATCGACTGGCCCTATGTCGAGGGGCTGCGCATCGACGAGGCGATGAACCCGCTGACCATTCTGGCGACCGGTCTCTATGACGAAGAGATGCCGAACCAGAACGGCGCGCCGGTCCGCCTGATCGTGCCGTGGAAATACGGCTTCAAGTCGATCAAGAGCATCGTGAAGATCTCGCTGACCGACAAGCAGCCGCCGACGACGTGGAACCAGCTGCAGCCGCGCGAATACGGCTTCTATGCCAATGTGAACCCGAAAGTGGATCACCCGCGCTGGTCGCAGGCCACCGAACGTCGCGTGGGCGCGGGCCTCTTTGCCGGCCGTCAGGAGACGCTGATGTTCAACGGCTACGGTGACGAGGTCGCGCAGCTCTATAAAGGCATGGATCTCGCGAAGTATTACTGATGATCAGCGCAACCCTCTCCGCCCCGATCAACACCGCACTGCGGCGCGTGCCCAGCTGGGCCGTCTATCTGGCGGGGCTGATCCCGCTCGCATGGGTGGTCTGGCTCACGCTGTCCGGCGGGATCGGCGTCGATCCCGTGAAAGCGATCGAGCATCGCCTCGGCAAGATCGCCCTGTGGTTCCTGATCGGCGGGCTGGCCATCACGCCCGCCCGCCGGTTCCTTGGCCTTAACCTTATCAAGTACCGCCGCGCGGTGGGCTTGCTGGCCTTCTTCTATGTCGCACTGCACCTGATCGCCTGGGTGGTGCTGGATATGGGGATGCTCTGGGCACAGGCCGCGGCGGACCTCATCAAGCGCCCCTACCTCTTCTTCGGCATCTCCGCCTTCGTCCTGCTGATCCCCTTGGCGGTGACCTCGAACAACGCCTCGATCCGCAAGCTGGGGAAAAACTGGCGGCGGATTCACATGCTGGTCTATCCGGCGGTGGCGCTCGGCGTGATTCACTACCTTTGGCAGATGAAGGTGATTTCCAGCGAGGGTTGGCTCTGGCTTTGTGTTTTCATTGCATTGATTGCGGTTCGATTCCGTTCGTTTCGCTGGTGACTCGGGCGGTTTGGGGTGCTGCCCTTGGGGCATGGTCCTCAGGAGGTTTCGCGGGGGTGGGTGATTTGCGCAAGATTCTTCCCTGCGGTGGTTTGGGGTGAATTGGGTGCATTTGCGGTGTGATCTAAAGCATAGCGATTTCAGTGTGTTGCGTTGTTCTTTCGAGAAAAGTGACAGTTTTTCGAAAAAGGCACTTGCGACTCCCGGGTGTGATCCGTAAATACCGCCTCACCGAAGCGGAACACACCGCAACGGGGCGCCGGAAAGGCTCGCAAGGGACTGACGGCGAAGGAAATTTTGGAG
>NZ_PDJO01000001.1:297500-315000 GCF_002563775.1 Thioclava sp. ES.031
ACTACTTCGGTAGCTAACAGCGTTCCAAAACAGGTACTTTTAACCTGAATACATAGGGTTATAAGAGCGAACCCGGGGAACTGAAACATCTAAGTACCCGGAGGAAAGGAAATCAACAGATACTCCGCTAGTAGTGGCGAGCGAACGCGGACCAGCCGAGCCATAAAGATGACCAGAATGATCTGGAAAGATCAGCCAGAGCGGGTGACAGCCCCGTATGGGAAGTCTGATTGGACGTATTAAGTAGGGCGGGACACGTGAAATCCTGTCTGAAGATCGGGGGACCACCCTCGAAGGCTAAGTACTCCTTACTGACCGATAGCGAACCAGTACCGTGAGGGAAAGGTGAAAAGCACCCCGACGAGGGGAGTGAAACAGTTTCTGAAACCGGACGCCTACAAGCAGTCGGAGGAGCCTCGAGCTCTGACGGCGTACCTTTTGTATAATGGGTCAACGACTTGGTCTATCGAGCAAGCTTAAGCCGTTAGGTGTAGGCGTAGCGAAAGCGAGTCTTAACAGGGCGAATAAGTTCGATGGATCAGACCCGAAACCAGATGATCTAGCCATGTGCAGGCTGAAGGTGAGGTAACACTCACTGGAGGGCCGAACCGACACCCGTTGAAAAGGGTCCGGATGACGTGTGGCTAGGGGTGAAAGGCCAATCAAATCTGGAGATAGCTGGTTCTCCGCGAAAGCTATTTAGGTAGCGCGTCGATTGTATTCTCCCGGGGGTAGAGCACTGCATGGATGATGGGGGCCCACAGCCTTACTGAGTCTAAGCAAACTCCGAATACCGGGAAGAACTGATCGGCAGACACACGGCGGGTGCTAACGTCCGTCGTGGAGAGGGAAACAACCCTGACCAACAGCTAAGGCCCCCAATTCATGGCTAAGTGGGAAAGCATGTGAGACTTCCAAAACAACCAGGAGGTTGGCTTAGAAGCAGCCATCCTTTAAAGATAGCGTAACAGCTCACTGGTCTAGTCAAGAGGTCTTGCGGCGAAGATGTAACGGGGCTCAAGCCATGAGCCGAAGCTTTGGATGCACAGTGATGTGCGTGGTAGCGGAGCGTTCTGTGATATAGAACGCTGCCTCCTTATCTCCTTCGGGAGTATTGGAGGCAATGTTCTGACTGTGAAGCCGGGCTGTAAGGCATCCGGTGGAGTGATCAGAAGTGAGAATGTTGACATGAGTAGCGACAAACAGGGTGAGAGACCCTGTCGCCGAAAGTCCAAGGGTTCCTGCTTAAAGCTAATCTGAGCAGGGTAAGCCGGCCCCTAAGGCGAGGCCGAAAGGCGTAGTCGATGGGAACCAGGTTAATATTCCTGGGCCATGTGGTGGTGACGGATTGCGAGGGTTGTTCACACTTATCGGATTGTGTGGGCCGCTTAGCAGTTCCTGGAAATAGCCCCACTATCGGACCGTACCCGAAACCGACACAGGTGGACTGGTAGAGAATACCAAGGCGCTTGAGAGAACCACGTTTAAGGAACTCGGCAAAATGCCTCCGTAAGTTCGCGAGAAGGAGGCCCCATTCTCACGCAAGTGAGGGTGGGGGCACAAACTAGGGGGTGGCGACTGTTTACTTAAAACACAGGGCTGTGCGAAGCCGTAAGGCGACGTATACAGTCTGACGCCTGCCCGGTGCCGGAAGGTTAAAAGGAGGAGTGCAAGCTCCGAATTGAAGCCCCGGTAAACGGCGGCCGTAACTATAACGGTCCTAAGGTAGCGAAATTCCTTGTCGGGTAAGTTCCGACCTGCACGAATGGCGTAACGATCTCCCCGCTGTCTCAAACGTGGACTCAGCGAAATTGAACTGTGTGTCAAGATGCACACTACCCGCGGTTAGACGGAAAGACCCCATGAACCTTTACTATAGCTTCGCACTGGCATCAGGCATGTGATGTGCAGGATAGGTGGTAGGCTTTGAAACGGGGACGCCAGTCTTCGTGGAGCCATCCTTGAGATACCACCCTTCGCCTGCTTGATGTCTAACCGCGGTCCCTTATCGGGATCCGGGACCCTGCGTGGTGGGTAGTTTGACTGGGGCGGTCGCCTCCCAAAGTGTAACGGAGGCGCGCGAAGGTTGGCTCAGACCGGTCGGAAATCGGTCGTTGAGTGCAATGGCAGAAGCCAGCCTGACTGCAAGACTGACAAGTCGAGCAGAGACGAAAGTCGGCCATAGTGATCCGGTGGTCCCGAGTGGAAGGGCCATCGCTCAACGGATAAAAGGTACTCTGGGGATAACAGGCTGATGATGCCCAAGAGTCCATATCGACGGCATCGTTTGGCACCTCGATGTCGGCTCATCTCATCCTGGGGCTGGAGCAGGTCCCAAGGGTACGGCTGTTCGCCGTTTAAAGAGGTACGTGAGCTGGGTTTAGAACGTCGTGAGACAGTTCGGTCCCTATCTGCCGTGGGTGTAGGATACTTGAGAAGAGTTGCCCCTAGTACGAGAGGACCGGGGTGAACGGACCACTGGTGGACCAGTTATCGTGCCAACGGTAGTGCTGGGTAGCTATGTCCGGACAGGATAACCGCTGAAAGCATCTAAGCGGGAAGCCCCCTTCAAAACTAGGTATCCCTTGAGGGCCGTGGAAGACCACCACGTCGATAGGCTGGAGATGTAAGCGCGGCAACGCGTTCAGTTGACCAGTACTAATTGCCCGATTGGCTTGATTTGATCCGGTAGAAGCCAGACCTCTGGCTCCGATCATAATCAAAAGCTGCATAGCAACTTGACTTGAAATCATCGCTTCTTCCTCGGTTTGGTGGTCATAGCACGAGCAAAACACCCGGCTCCATTCCGAACCCGGCCGTTAAGTGCCGTCGCGCCAATGGTACTGCGTCTTAAGACGTGGGAGAGTAGGTCACCGCCAAACCTAGAAAGAAGCGATGAAAAATCATCTCTCAAACAACGATGACAAACAAAATCCCGATCGCAAACACAAAAAGCCCTCGGGAACGGACGCGGGATGGAGCAGCCCGGTAGCTCGTCAGGCTCATAACCTGAAGGTCGTAGGTTCAAATCCTACTCCCGCAACCAAATCTTCTAAAGCATATCAAACGCCTAGCCTCGCTCCCCGCGAGGCTTCTTGCGTTGCGAAAAACACAGTGAAAGCAACAGAGAACGGTACGCGTCGGGGCCCTCAGAGATCCGGGTTACAGGCTGGGCTGCAGGACGCAGTATGTAATCACCAATCCGGACGGGGTGGGAATTCGTCACGGTCGAGCGCGGATGTTTTCCTGCGTCCGGCGGAGGGCTTCTGGGGTGTCGATGTCACAGGCCTCCTGGGCGGTTAGGGGAACGAGCGACTGGTGTGGGAGGGCGCGTAGCAGCGCTCGGGCGCCCTGGTCGTTGTCCCGATCGGGCACGCGCCTCATATCCTCTGCGGTTAAGAGCGCTGGGGGAAGCGAGGTTCCGTTGAAGACGCAGGCGCGGGTCCCGTCGCTATTGATCAGGGTTCGGAGTGTTTCGGCGGATACGGAGGGCATGTCGCCCAATACGAACAACGCGCGCTCTGCATGGAGCTCGATCGCGCAATCGCGGGCCATCTGCCACGTCCGAGAGAGCGGCAGGCCCCGCGGAAGCTGACGCAAGTCGAACGACGCGGGGAGCGCCGCGCCCACGCGTTCGTCTGAGACGATCGCGAGGAGCGCGTCGCATCCCGACGCCTCGAGCGCGTGGGCAGCCGCCAGCACCAAGGGGGCACCATGCCAATCGGCAAGCAGCTTGTCCTGAGCGCCGAACCTGCGCGAGGCGCCGGCGGCGAGAAGGATGCCAAGCGTGCGCATGGTGGCCTGCGCTTGGCTCAGTCGAGCGGCGAGAACGCCGCGGGCTGCAGGAAGATGCTTTCCTGATGCACGAGATAGGGCAGGATCTTGGGAACGAAAGCCTGCCATTCCGGGTCTGCGCCCAGCTTGGCGCGTTGCGCGCTGCGGTGGCCGTAATCCTCATAGGCCCAGAGGAAGGTGACCGCGTTGAGCACGCCGCTGTCGCTGATCCAGCATCCGGCGAGCTTTGCGTATTGGGTGATGATGTGCAGGCCCTCGGCTTCATAGAGCTTGAGGAACTCGGGCGCCTTCCCGGGGGTGATGCGGTAGGTTCTTTGTTCGTAGATCATGTTGGACTCCGGCGTGAATGGCAGAAAATCGCGGGCACTGACGTCCCGTCACGCGCCGAAGCTACGACCAAACTTCGGGTTTTCGCAACACATAAGTCGTCAAGTGACGAAAAGATACTTTGCCTTCGCGCGGAATGGGCTAATGTAGGGAGCTGAAGTCGTTGCGTCCGGCGTCAGAATGAACAACAAGGGATGCCAAGAGGAAAGCGTGCAGACCAAGCCCAAAATGACTGAAGGTTCGTCCAAAACGAACGGCGCCGGAAACAAGCCCGGCTCGCCGCAAGGTGCTGTGCGGATGCCTTTCAATGAGCGTCGTGCCCAGATCCTGGACGTCGCCACCGAGTTCTTCGCGGAGAACGGGCTTGCGGGGCAGACGCGTCAGTTGGCGAAGAAATGCGGCATCTCCCAGCGTCTTCTCTATCGCTTCTTTCCGACCAAGGAAGACCTGCTCAAAGAGGTCTATAACCGAGAGATTCTTGGTGCTTTCAAGGCTGTCTGGTTCGTTGAGCTTCAGGATCGTTCGCAGCCCATGGCCGTGCGCCTCGACGCATTCTATCGCGACTATCTTCAGTCTACCTTGACCCGGAAGTGGTTGCGATTGTTCCTTTATGCCTCGCTGGCCGAGGCGAATATGGCGCCTGACTACATCGCGGCGATCGTCATGCAGCTGCTGGAGACCGTGATGCGTGAAGTGGCGCATGAGCGGGGCGTGGAGCTGCCGGAAGATCCCGCATTGCTCCGCGAAATGGCGTGGACGCTGCACGGTGCGATCTCTCACTACGCGATTCGACGCCATATCTATCAAAGCAGCCTGTCGCTCTCCGAAGACCAGGTGGTAACGATGCATGTCCGCGTGTTCCTCGCGGGATTCGAGGATATGGTCGAGGTGTGCAGCGGCCGCTGAGCGCTGCAATCCACTACATTTTCCCTAATTTCGCCTGCGGAGGCTTCCGCAGGCGCTGAAATTTTGTGCGATTTCCGTTGCGGAAGGGAAATCCTCACTTTTTCGTTTGTCGTCAGTTGACGAATAAATAAATCGCCAATAGCGTCAGTTCCCATAAACAAGATCAACAGGGACGGCTTGCTGCAGGTTGGGCTTTGAACGGGCTCGGGCTGAGGCGGCCATGCAAAAGGAATCGAATGATGCTCAAGGATAAGACGCGCCGTCTCGGGCGCCGGGATTTCCTCCGCTACTCGGCGGCGGGCGCAGGGGCGCTGATGGCGCCGGGTCTGGTTCGTCCGGCCAAGGCCGAAACGGCCGCGCTGACGATGCACACCTGGTCGGCCGCGGTCGACACCGTGCAGAGCCACCTCAGCGCCTTCACCAAGGAAACCGGGATCCCGGTCAATTACGGGAACTCGCCCTGGGCCCAGTACCGCGAGGGTATGGTCGCGAAATTCGTGGGCGGTGCGCCGCTCGACGCGATGTGGGTGTCGGATTCCTGGCTGCCCGAATGGGCCGAAGCCGGCTGGATCGCCCCGGTCGACGAGTTCGACAGCCTGATGAAATACAACGCCGAGGCCGAGGATTTCTGCACCGACTCCATGACCTATGGCGGTCGTCAGTACGGCCTGACCTATTACACCGACTACATGGCCTTCTTCTATGACGAGGCGAAGCTCAAGGAAGCCGGCTTCGACGCGCCGCCGGAAACCTGGGATGAGCTGGTCGAGCAGTCGCTCGTCATGAAAGAGAAGGGCATTGCCGACTATCCGATGATGCTCGCGATGGCGCAGGAAAGCTGGCTGATCGAGTTCATCTCGACGCTGGTCTATTCGCATGGTGGCCGTCTGGTCGACGACAACGGCATGGCCGTGATGCAGGACCCGAAAGAGGGTGCTGTTGAGGCGCTGAGCTGGGTCGTCGATGCGGTCAACAAGCACGAGATCGTATCCCCCGCCTGTGTCGAGACCGGCGAACTGGCAGGCCTGAAATCCTTCGCGGCGGGCAACCATGCCTTCGCGATGGTCGCGAAATACCGTCTGCGGATGCTCAACGATCCCGAGCAGTCGCAGATCGCAGGCAATGTGAAGCAGGCGATGATGCCGAAAGGCGCCAACGGCTCTCACGCGACGGTCGGCTGGATGCGTTTCCACGGCATGTCGGCGCAAGCTGCACAAGACAAGGCGCGCGCCGAGAATGCCGCGAAGCTGATCGAATGGTTCGGCGGCAAGGCGGATGGCGCCTACACGTTCCAGAAGCTCCTGTTCCTCGATATCGGCGCCGGGTTCGGCGTGAAGCCGCTGTTCGAGGATCCCGAGATCCGCGCGGCCTACGATTCCTATGGCGATGTCGACATGATCCAGGCTCAGCAGGCGCTCGCTCGCAAGAAGGACACGGTCACCCCGTGGTTCGGCGAGTGGAACGACACCAACGGGTCGGCCTGGCAATCGGCGATCCTCGGCAATGTCGATCCGGCCGGAGCGGTCAAGAAATCTGCCGATCTGTGGAACGAGCTGAAGGACAGCTACTGAGCAGGTGCGGCGGGCCTTTCTAAAAGGCCCGCCGACTGTCGGGCAGGGCAACGGGAGAGCATGACGTGGCGAATGCAATGACACGGGCGACACGCCCGAAATGGCGGGTGGGATACGAGGAGCGCAGCGCCATGCTGTTTCTTGCTCCTGTCATGGCCGTTCTGGGCGCGGTTGCGGTCTTCCCGATCGCCTATTCGCTTTATATCAGCTTCTTCAGCATCAAGCTGACGCGTCCGAACCGGACCCCCTTCGTCGGGCTGAAGAACTATACCGATCTTCTCGGCGATGAGGCGTTCTGGGGCGCGGTCTGGCGCACGGTGAGTTTCTCGCTCGTCTCGGTTACCGCGATTGCTTTCATAGCCTTGCTTGTCTCGCTGCTGCTGAATCAGGAATTCCGCGGGCGTCGTATCCTGTCGACGATCCTGCTGGTGCCGTGGGCGATCCCCTATGTCGCGAACGCGCTGATGTGGAAATGGATCTACGATTCCAGCTATGGCGCGCTGAACGGCCTGCTCTACCAGCTCGATTTCATCGACAAATACATGGTCTGGCTGGGGGATCAGGACAAAACGCTGTTCCTGATCGCCAATGCCTTCGTCTGGAAGGAAGTGCCGCTGGCGACGATCCTTCTGCTGGTCTCGCTCAAGTCGATCCCGTCCGATCTCTATGCGGCGGCGCGCGTCGACGGCGCGACGGTCTGGCAGCGCTTCGTGCATGTCACCCTGCCGGCGATGAAGCCCGGTTTCATGCTGGTGATGATCTACGAGACGATGATGGCGATCCGCCATTTCGATCTGTTCTTCATCCTGACCGAGGGCGGGCCCGGCAGCGCGTCGCATGTGCTCTCGTGGCACATCTATGTCGAGACCTTCCGCAACCTGTCCTTCGGGAGCGGTGCTGCGATGTCCTACCTCCTCGCAATCGCGACTTTCGCACTCTCCTACCTCTTCATCCGAACGCTGGGGCGCAAGATCTGACATGAGCGATATGCCTATCACCCCGCCTGTCGACACGATCGACTACCGCCGCCGCCAGAAAATCGGGCGCATCGTTCAGCGTCTGGTGATCGTGGTCTCCGCGATCGTCCTTGCGGCCTACATTCTCGCCCCGGTGTCGTGGCTCGTCTCTTCGGCGTTCCAGACCGAGACCGAGATCGTCTCGATCCCGCCGCACTGGATTCCCGAAGAGCCGACCCTGCGAAATTTCGAGGCGATCTTCACCGCCGGGAACGACGAGCCTGTCACCTACGAGACGCGCTCGGGCGCCGATCCGGCTGCCGGTGACTTCATCCCCTCCACCGCGGAGAACCTCCTGCCGTCGATGGCCAACAGCCTGATCGTCTCCACCCTCGTGGTGATCCTGAACCTGCTCGTCGGGGTGCCGGCCGCCTATGCGATCGCGAAGATCCGGTTCTGGGGGCGCAACGCGTCGGTCTATTTCATCCTGATCACGCGGGTGATCCCCGATATCGCGCTGGTCGTGCCGTTCTTCCTGGTGATCCGCAAACTCGGGATGCTCGATACCCTCGGATCGCTGGTGATCACCTATCTCGCGATTACGGTGCCCTTCACGGTCTTCATCCTGATCCAGTATTTCGAGGGCCTCCCGGACGAGCTGGACAAGGCCGCGCGGGTCGATGGCTGTTCGCGGTTCCAGGCGCTGATCAAGGTGTTCCTGCCGCTCTCGCTGCCCTCGCTCGTCGCCGTGGTCCTCTTCACCTTCCTTACCAGCTGGAACGAATTCCTGCTCGCGCTGATGTTCACGCAGACCTCCGCGTCGCAGACCCTGCCGATCCTGCTGGCCTCGTTCACCTCCGATTTCACGGTGAGCTTCTCCTTCCTCAACGCCGCTGGCGTCCTGGCGGTCGTGCCGCCGGTGATCGTCGCCATCGTCTTCGAACGCTACATCGTTTCCGGTCTGACCGCCGGGGCTGTCAAAGGTTAGAAAGGACAAAGTCTTGGCCCGGATCCGCTTCACCAACGTCAACAAGAAATACGCCAACGGCTTCCATGCCGTGCGCGATCTCAACCTCGATATCGAGGATCGCGAGTTCATCGTCCTGCTCGGCCCCTCGGGCTGCGGCAAATCCACGACCCTCAATATGATTGCAGGGCTCGAGGAGGTCTCGGACGGCGATCTGATCTTCGACGAGCAGGTCGTGAACTACGTCCCGCCGCACAAGCGCGACGTCGCGATGGTGTTCCAGAGCTACGCGCTCTACCCGCATAAGACCGTCTACGACAATATCGGCTTCGGGCTGAAAATGCGGAACGCGTCGAAGGAAGAGATCGACGAGCGCGTGCAAGACGCCGCGAAGAAGCTCGAGATTTCGCACCTGCTCGACCGGCGTCCGTCGCAGCTGTCGGGCGGCCAGCGTCAGCGTGTGGCGCTGGGGCGCGCGATGGTCCGTGACCCGTCGGTCTTCCTGATGGATGAGCCGCTGTCGAACCTCGACGCGGCGCTGCGGATCTCGATGCGCGCGGAGATCAAGGAACTCCACCGCGCGATGGAGACCACCTTCGTCTACGTGACCCACGATCAGGCCGAGGCGCTGACGCTCGCGGATCGTATCGTGGTGATGAATGACGGGGTCGTGCAGCAGATCGGTACGCCCGACGACATCTACGAACGCCCCGCGAACACTTTCGTGGCGTCGTTCCTCGGCAGCCCGCCGATCAACTATTTCGACGGCGTCCTCGAGGCCGGGCCGGATGACGAGATGGCCTTCGTCCGCGATGGGTTGCGTCTCGTGCTGCCGACAGATCATGCGGTGCGCCTGAAAGGGCAAGAGGGTCGCGCGGTGCGGCTGGGCATCCGGGCCGAGGATGTCGCGGAAGGCACTGCCGAGCCGGGATATAATGCGCTCAGCGGCACCGTGAACTCGGTGCTTCCGGTTGGCTCGGATCAGTACCTGGGTATGGATTTCGGCGGCGAGGAGCTGTTCTTCCGCGTCGGCAAGGATCTGCGCCATGCGTTCGGCGAGAGCATCACCCTCGCGGTGGATCTCAACCGCCTGCATGTCTTCGACCGCGAAACCGGTCAGTCGCTGATCTGGAACGCGGCCTGACACGATGAAACCCGCCCCTTTCACCTACCACCGGCCTGCGAGCCTTGCCGAGGCACTGGCGCTGTTGCGCACGCATGGTCCGGCGGCCAAGCCGATCGCCGGAGGGCAAAGCCTAGGGCCGATGCTGAACATGCGGCTGGCGCGCCCGGGCCATCTGATCGATCTCAACGATCTGATCGAGCTGGACCGCGTGCGGGTGAAGGAGGACATGCTGGAGATCGGCGCGCTGACGCGCCATCACCGGCTGGCCAATGCGCCGGAAGTGCAGCGGAGCCTGCCGCTTCTCGGTGCCGCTGCCGCCTCGATCGGGCATTACGCGATCCGTCAGCGCGGCACGATCGGCGGCAGCCTCGCCCATGCGGACCCCGCTGCCCAGTTGCCGCTGATCGCGGTCACGCTGGGCGCGACGCTGGTGATTTCGGGACCGGCAGGCACGCGCGAAGTCGCCGCCGCCGATTTCCTGCAATCGATCATGACGGTGGATCTGCGCGATGGCGAACTCATCACCGCGCTGCGCTTTCCGCTCCCGGTCGGCGATCTCTGGGCCTTCGAGGCGTTCTCGCGCCGTCACGGCGATTTCGCGCTGGTCAGCGTCGCGCTCAGTTTCGCGCGCGACGCGGAGGGCAAGATCGATGCGCTGCGGCTTGGGCTCGGCGGCGTCGACACCGTCCCGCTGCGCCTGCCCGAGATCGAGGCGCGCGCGCAGGGCAGGCTGGCCGATGAGGACACCATTCGCGATCTCGCAGCCGCGACTGCCGCGGCGATCGCGCCCGAAGACAGCGCAAAGGTGCCCGCCGTCTATCGCCGGGAGCTTGCCGAAACGCTTGTCATTCGCGCGTTCCAGTCCGCTTTGACCCGGGAGGAGGGTGCATGAGCGCTCCGACACACGACCCCCTGACGCTTTCGCTGAGCGTGAATGGCGAAACCCATGACGTTCGGGTGCCCGCGCGCAAGCTGCTCTCGGATGTGCTGCGCGACGACCTTGGCCTGACCGGCACCCATGTCGGCTGCGAACACGGCGTCTGCGGCGCCTGCACCGTGCTGATCGACGGCCGTCCGGCGCGCGCCTGCCTGACTTTCGCCGCCCAGATGGAGGGCCACGAGGTCACGACGGTCGAGGCCATGGGGCGGCCCGACGCGCTCTCGGCGCTTCAGCAGGCGCTGCACGAGGAACACGGGCTGCAATGCGGTTTCTGCACGCCCGGCATCGTAGTGACCTTCGAGCATTACCTGCGCGAAAACCCGGACCCGACCGCAGAGGAAGTGCGCAATGTCCTGTCGGGCAATCTGTGCCGCTGCACGGGCTATCAGAATATCGTCGCCGCCGTGCTGAAAGCTGCGGCCCGGATGCGTGGAGAGGCGGCATGAGCGGTGATTTCACCGAGATCGGTCGCGCCCTGCCGCGCAAGGAAGATCGGCGCCTCGTCTCCGGTCGCGGGCGCTATCTCGACGACCTCGCCTTTCCCGGTGCGCTGCATGTGAGCTTCGTGCGCTCGCCCCACGCTCATGCGCGCATTCTCGGGATCGACAGCGCCGAAGCCGCTGAGATGCCGGGGGTCGTGGGGATTTTCACCGGGCGCGATCTCGATCAGATGACGACGCGGCTGCGTCTCGCGCCGCCGATCGAGGGGCTGCAGCCGACCGAGCTGACGACGCTTCCGATCGACAAGGTCCGCTTCCACGGCGATCCGGTGGTCTGCGTCGTCGCGACCGATCGCTACCTCGCCGAGGATGCCGCCGAATGTGTCAGTGTCGAATATGAGCAACTTACGGCGGTGACCTCGATCACCGAGGCCTTCGCGCCCGATGCCGCTCTGGTCGATGACAGCCTGACCAGCAACATGGTCTCGCATCAGAGCCTGTGCGTCGGCGATCCTGCCGCGCGCCGGGCCGAGGCGCATCGCGTCGTCGAGGCCCGGTTCTCGCTCCATCGCCACACCCATGTCCCGCTGGAGACGCGCGGTTGCGTCGCCGACTGGGATGACGGGCGCGCGCATCTGAACATGCATATCGGCAATCAGGTCCCGCATCCGTTGCGCAGCCAGCTTGCTGCGCGGCTGGGACTGTCGGAAAGCCAGGTCACCGTCATGAGCCCCGATGTGGGCGGCGCCTTCGGTCAGAAGATCGCGCTCTATCGCGAGGAACTCACGGTCGCGGCTCTGTCTCGCCACCTGCGCCGCCCGGTCCGGTGGCGTGAGGATCGGATGGAGAACCTGATGTCCGCCGCCCATGCGCGGGAATACGAGTGCCGCACCCGCGCCTCGGTCAGCGAAACCGGACGGATTCTCGGCCTCGAACTTGAGATCGACGAGGATTTCGGTGGCTACTGCTTCTACCCGGCCAACTATATGGCCCGCGTCATCGCCCTGATCATGACCGGGCCTTACCGCATTCAGGACTACGCCTATGAGGTCCGCGTCGCGCTGACCAACAAATGCGGTGCAGGACCGATGCGCGCGCCCATGGCGATCACCAGCTGGGTGATGGAGGGTACGATCGACGCGATCGCCCGCGACCTCGGCCTCGACCCGGTCGAGGTGCGCCGTATCAACGCGCTCGGCCCGGAGGATCTGCCCTACAAGATGCCCACGGGCGAACTTCTCGAAGATGTCAGCCCACGGGAGACGCTCGAGATCGCCGTGGACGCGATCGATGTCGCGGACTTCCGTGCCCGGCAGGCGCAGGCGCGGGCTGAGGGGCGCTATCTGGGGCTCGGGCTGTGCACGGTGATCGAGAGCACGACCTATGGCTCGGAATTCTACAAATCCGCCGGTATCCCCGGATCGGGCCATGAATCGGCCTGGGTGCGGATCGAGCCGAGCGGGGCGGTCAACGCCTCCGTCGGTCTGATGGGCACCGGGCAAGGCTACGAGAGCCCGCTTTCGCAGGCGGTGGCCGAAGGGCTCGGCGTGCGCTCGGAAGATGTCACGGTCCATATGGGCAATACCGATATCGCGCCCTACGGCATGGGCAGCCGCGGCGGACGCGGCGCGACGGCCGGGGGCGGCACGCTCTATCTCTGTGCGCTCAAGGCGCGCGAGCGGGTGCTCGCGATTGCGGCCTCGATGCTCGATCTCAACGACGCCGGCGGGCTGCGACTGCGCGCAGGCCAGATCGAGCGGATGATCGGAGAGGACTGGCAGGAGGCGGGGCTTTCGCTGACCGATATCGCGCGGCGCGCCTATCACGAACCGCTGGCCCTGCCCGAGGGGATCGCGCCGGGGCTCGACTTCTCGCATAGCTACGACCCGCCCGCGATGACCTATTCCAACTCGACCCATGCCTGCGAGGTCGAGGTCGACCCGCAGACCGGTGCGATCTCGATCGACCGCTATCTCGTCGCCGAGGATTCCGGCACCGTTCTCAACCCGATCGTCGTGCGCGGCCAGCAGCAGGGCGCGATCGCGATGGGGCTGAGCGGCGCGCTGCTCGAACAGGTGATCTACGACGGCACGGGGCAGAACCTCTCCGCGACGCTCGCCGATTACCTCGTGGCCTCCCCGAACGAACTGCCGGAGTTCGAAATCCTGCATCACAACACGCCGAACCGCCGCACTCCCGCGGGGATCAAGGGCATGGCCGAAGGCGGCGTGATGGGCGCAATCGGCGTGCTCGCCAACGCGGTGAGCGATGCGCTCGCGCCGCGCGGCGTGACGATCGAGCGTCTTCCGCTGACCCCCCAATCCATTCGCGCGCTCCTGCGGGAGGCAGCGCCCAGCTCAACGAAAAGGACCCAGCCGTGACAGAAGAGAAACCCAGCGTCGGCTTCATCGGACTCGGAATCATGGGCCAGCACATGGCGGGGCATATCCTCGCCGCGGGGCATCCGCTTAACATCTACAACCGCACCCGCGCCAAGGGCGATGCCCTCGTCGCGAAGGGGGCGACGTGGTGTGACAGCCCCGGCGCCGTGGCCGAGGCCAGCGACATCACGATCACCATCGTGGGCTACCCCGCCGATGTCGAGCAGGTCTACCTCGGTGAGGAGGGGATCATCGGCAAGGCGCGCCCGGGCTCGGTGCTGATCGACATGACCACCTCGAGCCCGGCTCTGGCCGGGAAGATCGCGCAGGCGGCTCTCGCGCGCGGCCTCTCTGCGCTCGACGCCCCGGTCTCCGGCGGCGATGTCGGCGCGAAGGCGGGCAAGCTCGCGATCATGCTGGGCGGCGACCAGCGCGCGTTCGAGCGGGTCCTGCCGGTGCTGGAGCTGATGGGCGGGAATATCGCGCTGATGGGCAAGGCGGGCGCTGGGCAGCACACCAAGATGGCCAACCAGATCGCCATCGCCTCGACCATGCTCGCGGTCGCGGAAAGCATCAGCTACGCGCGCGCCGCCGGTCTGGATCCGATGCAGGTTCTCAAAGTCATCGGAACCGGGGCCGCGTCGAGCTTCCTGCTCAACGGGCTCGGGCCGAAGATGGTGGACGAGGATTTCGCGCCCGGCTTCTTCGTCCACCACTTCGTCAAGGACATGTCGATCGCGCTGAGCGAAGCCGAAAGACTGGGCCTCGATCTGCCGGGCCTGTCGCTGGCGCGCAGCCTCTATGGCAAGCTGGTGGATGACGGCTTCGGCGAAGAGGGCACGCAGGCGCTCTACCGCGCCTATAATGCGATCCACGCGGAGGCCGGGTGATGCGGTTCGAAGGCGATCACCTGATCCCGGCCGATCCCGAAACGGTCTGGCGTGGGCTCAACGACCCCGAGGTGCTGCGCCGCGCGATCCCGGGCTGCGAGGCGATGGAGCAGACGGGCGAGGCCGAATATACCGCCACGGTCGTGGCGCGGGTCGGTCCCGTCTCGGCCAGCTTTCGCGGCAAGGTGGAGCTGAGCGATCTGGTTCCGCCCGTGTCCTACCGGATCACCGGGCGCGGGCAGGGCGGGCCTGCGGGCTTCGCCAAGGGCGGCGCGGAAATCAAGCTCGCGCCCGAAGGCGAGGGCACGCGCTTGTCCTATGTCGCCGATGTCGAGGTTGGCGGTAAACTGGCCGCGGTCGGCGGGCGATTGATTCAGGGCGTGGCGCGCAAGAATGCCGAGGATTTCTTCAACGCCTTCTCGCGGGTCGTGACCGGCGAGGCGGAAGAGACAGCCCCGCCCAGCGAAGGCGCCGCCCCGACGGGCGCGGTGGCCACTGCGGCGGCGGGACATATTCCGCTGATCGACCGCGTAGCGTGGCTTCTGGTCGGTCTTGGCCTCGGGCTCGGGATCTGCTGGCTCTTTGGTTGAAAGGACGCGCGATGAACATCACCCCGGCGATCAAGGCGATGGAAGACCAGTTGGTCGAATGGCGGCACGCGCTGCATCGCCGCCCCGAATTGGCCTTCGAGGAACACGAGACCGCCGCCTTCATCGCGGCTGAGTTGCGCAGGTTCGGACTGGAGGTCCACGAGGGGCTGGCCGGGACCGGAGTGATCGGCGTTCTGCGCAATGGCGAGGGGCCGACGGTCGGCCTGCGCGCCGATATCGACGCGCTGCCGATTTCCGAACTGACCGGCGCGGATTATGCTTCCGAGATCCCCGGCAAGATGCATGCCTGTGGCCATGACGGTCACACCACGATGCTGCTGGGCGCCGCGCAGGCGATGGCGGCCGATCCCCCGGGGCCCGGCACGGTGGTGTTCATCTTCCAGCCCGCCGAGGAAAACGAAGGCGGCGCGCGGGTGATGATCGAGGATGGGTTGCTCGACCAGTTCCCGCTCGACAGCACCTTTGCGCTGCACAACTGGCCGGGGCTCGAGGCGGGCAAGATCGCGATGCGCGCGGGCCCCGTGATGGCCGCGTTCGACACGTTCGAACTGAAGGTGATGGGCAAGGGCTCGCATGGCGCGATGCCGCATGAGGGGATCGACCCGATCACGCTGGCGGCCCAGTTGCAGATGGCCTGGCAGACCATCGTCAGCCGTGCGGTGGATCCCACCGATGCGACGGTGATCTCGGTCACGCAGATCCATGCGGGCCACACGCTCAATGTGATCCCCGACGAAGTGACTCTGCACGGCACCGTGCGCACCCTGCGCCCCGCGACACGCGATTTCGTGCAGGCCGAGATGACGCGCCGCGCCGAAATGATCGCCGAGGCGTTTCATGCCAAGGCCGAGCTGATCTATCAGCGCCGCTACCCGGCCACGATCAACGACCCCGAGGCGGCCGAAACGGCACGCCGCGCCGCCGAGGCCATCGTGGGCCGCGACGCGGTGCAGGTCGATTACGCGTCCAGCATGGCGAGCGAGGATTTCGCCTTCCTGCTGGAGAAGGTGCCCGGCGCTTACGGCTGGATCGGCAATGGATCGGCCGAGGGCGGGCGCAACCTGCACAGCCCGCATTACGATTTCAACGACTCGATCCTGCCGCTGGGCGTTCAGTTCTTCGTCGAGGTCGCGCATCGCGCGCTGGCCGGGTCGAACGATTGAGGGGCCAGCCGTGACCCATCCCGCCGCGCAAGATCCGTGGTTCGAACTGGCGCGGTCCGACACACCCGGCGCAATCGCGGTGATCTCTGCCATCGAAGGCCCGGCCTATCGAAATATCGGCACCGCGATGGCGATCTTGCCGGATGGTCGGCGCTTCGGAGCGCTCAGCGCGGGCTGTATCGAGGAAGATGTGGTCGAACATGCGCTCGCGGCGCTGGCCGACGGGCAGGTGCGCAAGCTGCGCTATGGGGCCGGCTCGCCCTTTTTCGACTTGAAGCTGCCCTGCGGCGGCGCGCTCGAGGTTACGGTGATCCCCGCGCCGGACCGTTCCTTGCTTAGCGAGCTTGCGGCAAGGCGGGCGCGCCGCGCGGAGGCGGCCTTGGGACTGAGCGCCTCGGGGGGCTTGCGTTTGATGCAGGAGGGCGAGGCTCCCGACGAGCCGGGAGAGCTGCGTATCGCCTTTCGCCCCGAGCCGCGCTTCGTGATCTTCGGTGCCGGCGCCGAGGCGGTGTTCTTCGCCGATCTGGTGCAGGCCACCGGCGCGCCGCATCTTCTTCTCACGCCCGAGGACGCCACTTTCGCCAATGCTGAAGGTGCAGGCTGCACGGTGCGCAGGTTGGACCGAAGCGCGATCCCCTCAGACGTTGCCATCGACGCGCGCACGGCGGTGATCCTTCTGTTTCACGACCACGATTGGGAACTGGATATTCTCGAGGCGGCGCTCGCAACGCCTGCGTTCTACATCGGGGCACAAGGCAGCGTGCGCACGCAAAACCGGCGGCAGGAAGGTTTGCAGGCTCGCGGTATCGATGCGGCGACGCGCGCGCGGGTTCATGGGCCTATCGGGCTCATCCAATCTGCGCGCGATCCGCGGCTGCTGGCCGTGTCGGTGCTGGCCGAGGTGCTTGCTCAGGTGGAAGGCGACACCAAGCGAGCCGCGTCGCGTTCACCGATCGAGGCCGGAAGCCGCGCTCAAGACCGCTCGAAGTAAGCGGGCGTGCCCCGCGCCTCCACCGACTCCGCGATCCGACGCAGACCATGGATATAGGCGGCATCGCGCATCGAAAGCTCCATTTCGTTGTGCAATGTCCAGATCGATTGCGTCTCGGTCTCCATCGTCGTCTTCAGATGATCTCTGACGCGCGAACTGTCCCAATAAAAACCCGATCTGTTCTGGACCCATTCGAGATGGGACACCGTGACGCCCCCGGAATTCGCGAGGATGTCGGGCACGATGATATGCCCGGCTTCCGCCAGCTTCTTGTCGGCTTCGGGCGAGACCGGTCCATTCGCCATTTCAAGAATGATGCGCGCTTTGATCTTGTCACAATTCTCAAGCGTGATCTGCCGCTCCAACGCGGCAGGCACCAGCACGTCGCAATCGAGCTCCAACAGCTCGGCATTCGAAATCTCTTTCGTCTTGCCTT